>CAMHQD010000037.1 GCA_946187345.1 uncultured Porphyromonadaceae bacterium
CCCACACTTATGAGCAGTCACCCGCTTCGCGGGCTAACTAAGCCAATCGTTTAGAACTTGTAGACGGCACCCAGGCTGATGGGCAGACGCTGGAAGTGCTTCATGTACTGGTACTTCACCTCAAGGCTGACGGCAAAGTGGCGGTTAATGTCAATCTCGCCGCCCACACCGGCGTTCACAAGGAACTTGCCTTTCGAGGCGGACTCCGAATAGTGGAGACCACCGATATTCTCGCTCTCGCTGTACTTCACGTTGCCATAACCGATACCGGCGATGGGATAGAGTTTGAACTTGTCGCCGATATTGAACAGGTAGTGGAAGTTGAGGGCACCGGTGAACACGCTGTAGCCCTTGCTCTTGAAGTCGTATGCGGCCTGCACCTCGCCACGCAGGGCGTCAAGCAGGTTGTACTGGAACTTGGCAGCGAGACCAAAGTTGGTGAGGCTTGCGCCCTTCTCCAAGCACGGAGAGACGTTGAGGTTGATACCGACTGCGGCTTGACCTTGCTGTGCCCATGCGCCCAGGCTCATGATAGCCATCACGGCGACCAATAAGAATTTCTTCATAATCAATCTTTAATGTAGGTTAAACAATGATTAAAATATTTTCCACAAAGTGGTGACGCTATTGTTAACAAATCACAATAGCGGTGCAAAGGTATAACTTTTTTTTGAGATGTCGCAAAATTAATACTCAAATGTTTCATATATGCGTCATTTCTTTATGAAAAGTCACAATTTCGGAATTATTTGTTGTAACTTTGCGGTCATGAATGAGCAATTTCTCTCACAACTTTATCTCAAAGACACGGCCTTTGACCGGCTGATGCAGCAGCGCGTGCACAACGTGCTGTTAGTGGCGAGCACCTATGACGCGTTTATTCTCGAGGAGGACGGCCGCGTGGAGGAGCAACTTTTCACCGAGTATGCGAGTCTGAACTTGAGTTCGGCACCGCGCGTGACGCGTGTGAGCAGTTACGACGAGGCGCGCGAGGCTCTCGCCGCCACACGCTATGACTTGATTATCGCAATGCCGGGCGTGGAACTGAGCGCGACGTTTGCCGCGGCGCGCCGGCTTCGCGAGAGCGAGGCCGACGGGCGGCACACGCCCTTTGTGGTGCTCACGCCATTCTCGCGTGAGGTGTCGCGGCGGCTGCTCGGCGAGGACTTGAGCGCGGTGGACTATGTGTTCTCATGGCTTGGCAACGTTGACCTGTTGCTGGCCATCATCAAGTTGCTTGAGGACCAGATGAACGCTCGGCACGATGTGCTGGACGTGGGCCTGCAGATGATATTGCTCGTGGAAGATAGTGTGAGGTTCTATTCCTCCATCTTGCCCACAATCTATAAGTTCCTGCTGCGCCAGAGCCAGCGCTTCAGCAGCGAGGCGCTCAATGCCCACGAGGGACGACTGCGCATGCGTGGGCGCCCAAAGGTGATGCTGGCGCGCGACTATGAGGAGGCGATGGCACTCTATGAGGCCTACGGCGAGAATATGCTCGGCGTGATTAGCGACGTGTCGTTCAAGCGTGGCGGCGAGAAGGACACGCGAGCGGGATTGAAGTTGGCGGCCGAACTGCGTCGCCGCGACCCGTATCTGCCCATCATTGTGGAAAGCAGTGATGCCGAGAACGAGGCTGCCGTGCGGGAGATGGGCTGCACCTTTGTCGACAAGAACAGCAAGGCGCTGCCGGTTGACTTGGGCAAGGCAATCATGGATAATTTCGGCTTTGGTGACTTCATTATCCGCGACCCGGACTCCGGTGCCGAGATAATGCGTCTGGCCGACCTCAAGGCCTTGCAGTACCGCATGGGCGACATTCCCGACCGCTCACTGCTCTACCACGCGCAGCGCAACGACATCTCGCGGTGGCTCTATTCACGCGCCATCTTCCCCATCGCCCAGGTGATTAAGATGCACCGCTTTGTCAACATCGGCGAGGCGCCGGCCGTCAAGCGGCTGTTCAGCGACCTGATTGTGAAATATCGCTTGATGAAAAACCGCGGCCTGGTGGCCGACTTCCGCGCCGACCGCTTTGACAAATACAGCAACTTCGCGCGCATCGGCCAGGGCAGTCTGGGCGGCAAAGGGCGCGGTCTGGCCTTTATCGACTCGATTATCAAGCGTCACCCGGAGTGTGACAACTTTGACGGCATCACAATCTCCATTCCACACACTGTGGTGCTGTGCACCGATGTGTTCGACGAGTTTATGGAGCAGAACAACCTCTATCCGTTGGCGTTGAGCGATGCTCCGGACGAGGAGATTCTGGCGGCGTTCCAGGCGGCACAGTTGCCTGATGCGATGCGCGACGACTTCAACACAATCTACGACGTGATGGACGGGCCGATAGCCGTGCGCTCGAGCAGCCTGCTCGAGGATAGCCACTACCAGCCGTTTGCCGGCATCTATGCCACCTATATGGTGCCGCGCCTGAGCGACCGCGACGCCACGGTGAACACCCTGTCGCGGGCGGTGAAGAGTGTCTACGCGTCGGTGTTTTTTGCCGCGAGCAAGAGTTATATGACGGCCACGAGCAACGTTATCGACCAGGAGAAAATGGCGGTAATCTTGCAGGAGGTCGTCGGCCAGATGCACGGCGAGCGGTGGTATTACCCGTCGTTCAGCGGCGTTGCCCGCTCGCTGAACTACTATCCGATTGGCGCCGAGCGGCCCGAGGACGGCGTGTGTGAGTTGGCCGTTGGCTTGGGCAAGTATATCGTGGATGGCGGTCAGGCGCTGCGTTTCTCGCCGCGTCATCCACACCATGTGTTGCAAACGAGCACGCTGCAGTTGGCGTTGCGCGACACGCAGACGAGTTTTTACGCTCTCGACTGCCTTCCGCAACACGAGGGCGAGGCCGAAGTGCCGGCCGACGAGGGTTTCAATATCGTCAAGCGCGGTGTGCAGCAGGCCGGCGACGCGGGCGAGTTGCACTATATGGTGTCGACGTTTGACTACCGCAGTGGCAGTGACCGCCTCGTGCATAGCGACAGCGACCGCGGCCGTCGCGTGGTGACGTTTGCCAACGTGCTCGACCACGGCGTGTTCCCGTTGGCCAAGGCGTTGGACTTTATGCTCACAACGGGTCGCGACGAGATGGACCGCGCGGTGGAGGTGGAGTTTGCCGGCGTGCTTGGCTCTCCGGCCGATGTGGCCTACGGCCGCCCCGGCAAACTCTACTGGCTGCAAATCCGTCCGATGGTCGACCGGCGCGAGATGGTGGCCGACGATGTGCTGGACGTGCCGCCCGAGAGCGTGGTTGTGGCGTGCCACAAGGCCCTTGGTCACGGCGTGATGACCGGTTTGAGGCACGTGGTGCTGGTGAACGACGGCTGCTTTGGCCTTGACGTGAACCGCGTGGTGGCCGGCGAGTTGGCCGCAATCAATGCCGAGATGTCGTCGCGCGGCACGGGCTACGTGCTGATGGGCGTGGGCCGATGGGGTAGCAGCGACGAGGCGCTGGGCGTGCCGGTGCGCTGGGCCGACATCAGCCAGGCGCGAGTGGTGGTGGAGTTGCCGCGGCATGGCGCACCCATCCAGCCAAGCCAGGGCACCCATTTCTTCCAAAATCTGACGAGTTTCGGGGTGGGCTACTTCTCGGTGGACGAGGCCGACGAGTGCCGCTTGGAGCGCATTACCTCCCGGCCGGTGGTGACGCGCACCGAGCACGTCACCGTCTATGAGTTGCCCGAGCCCCTCACCGTCACCCTAAACGGCCAGACCGGCCAGGCTGTCATCACCGTGCCGCACCCTTAAATACCGGTTATTTGGAATGTAAGGAAAATATTGCTAACTTTGCAAATAAAAAATTGGATAATGTCTGCAAATCTCCATCAAAATATCAATTCAATTGATTATATGTTGGGCAAAATATTGTCTGACATACTTGTTTGCATATCTGATAAACAGTTTGATATAGAGAGGAGTGCTTTCTCAAAAGCGATTTTGGGAGTTTATAACGCAGTCACATTTTCTCGACCATTACCTTCCGTTGTTGTTGAGTTTAGATTAGATGACACTTCTGTTGGCCAAGAGATTAAGTCAATGGAGGATAATATTCTCTCACAAATTCCCAAAGAGGTTTCGGGATTGAAGACACCAATCACTTACCTGCTTGATGAATTGATATGCAATATTCAACAACATGCAAAAGTCACAACTGGCTACAGTTACGCGGGTTATAATTCAAAATCTGATTCTGTTGAAATTGTAATTGCTGATAAAGGTATTACAATTTATGGAAGTTATGTTGACGCTCAAAAGCATCTTGAACTCATTGGTAATAGTGATGCTTGTGCGTTAAATATTGCCCATAAAGGATACTCAACCAAAAATTTACCAAATGCCGAGAACCGCGGATATGGTATTTCTTCATCTATGCAAATGGTAGTTGAAGGCCTAAGTGGCGAATTCGCAATTCTCTCAGGCAATGCTCTATTAGTACAACTTTATAACAGAAAAGAGATACTCTCTTTGCCTCAAGAGATTGATTTCATGGGAACTATGATTATAATAAGGTTTCCTGCTCAGTTACCCGGTGATTTCGATTTGTATAAGTATATCAGTTAATTATGAAGAAGATTATCAAAATAAACAAAGTGTATGGCGATGAGTTGCATACACGTCAAATTATAGAACGGCTTAAATCCTCACTTAATAGCGAAGATGATTATTTGCTTGATATGCGAGGAGTGCAGCGCGTCTCACGATCCGCTGCCGACGAGTTATATAACTTGACCCATACATCTAAAAGAGTGGAAATTATTAATTTGGAGCCCTATGTTGAGAAAATGTTGTCAGCGGTTGTTTTAGGTCGTTTTTTGCCACGTCATTACGAGCAATCCGATGTCCCAATTATTAATTGTGCGACAATAGACCAAGCCGCCACACAATTAAGTTATACTCCTGCATTATAATTAAAAACTTTTGTTTGAGACAGACTAATGGCAGAGGAGAAGGAATTTGACATAAGGCAAGAGCGGCTGAAGAGCGACCAGGACTTTGAGCGTGCGTTACGACCGATGCGTTTTGGCGACTTTGCCGGCCAAGAGAAGATAATCGAGAACCTGCGAGTGTTCGTCGCCGCGGCGCGAATGCGTGGCGAGGCGTTGGATCATATCCTGTTCCACGGCCCGCCGGGATTGGGCAAGACCACGCTGAGCAACATTATCGCCAACGAGTTGGGCGTGAGCATCAAGGTCACCAGCGGCCCGGTGCTCGACAAGCCCGGCGACCTGGCCGGCCTGCTGACGAGCCTCGACGAGAACGATGTGCTCTTTATCGACGAGATTCACCGCTTGAGCCCCATCGTGGAGGAATACCTTTACAGCGCGATGGAGGACTACCGCATCGACATCATGATTGATAAGGGCCCCGGGGCGCGGTCGGTGCAACTTTCTCTCGCGCCGTTCACCCTCATCGGCGCCACAACGCGCAGCGGCCTGCTCACGTCGCCGTTGCGGGCACGCTTCGGCATCAACTGCCACCTGGAATACTACGGTCACGAGGTGCTCGAAGGCATCATCAAACGGTCGGCAAGATTGCTCGGCGTGCCCATCACTGATGATGCTGCTCGCGAAATCGCTATGCGCAGCCGCGGCACGCCTCGCATCGCCAACTCGCTGCTGCGGCGAGTGCGCGACTTCGCGCAGGTCAAGGGTAGCGGCAAGATTGACCCCGACATCGCACGCTATGCCCTCGAGGCGCTAAATATCGACAAATTTGGCCTCGACGAGATTGACAACAAGATACTCACCACCATCATCGACAAGTTTGGTGGCGGGCCGGTGGGCCTCGGCACGCTTTCCACGGCCATCAGCGAGGACCCTGGCACGGTGGAGGAGGTCTATGAGCCGTACCTGATAAAGGAGGGCTTTATCAACCGCACGCCGCGAGGCCGCGAGGTGACCCAGTTGGCCTATGACCACATGCACCGCTCGCGCCCAGGCTTGCCCGGCAGTCTCTTTGAATAATCAAGTCCTCCCCCCAACCCCCTCCTAAGGAGGGGGAGAAGAATTTGCGTTAACCTATATACTTCGAACTTTGTACTTAATATCATGCCCTCAATCAAGACCCTCGGCAAGGACACGGCGATGTATGGCATCAGCACCGTGCTGGCACGTTTCTTGAATTACTTCATAGTCCCTATTCAAACCTATAGCATCGCGGCTCGCAGCGGCGAGTACGGCACAATCACCAATATTTATGCCTACACGTCGCTGGTGCTTCTGCTGCTCATCTGCGGCATGGAGTCGACCTTCTTCTATTTTGTAAACAGAGAGGAGGACGAGGCGCGCCGCCGCAATGTTTTCGCGACGGCGATGACAGTGGTGGGTACGGTAACGGCTGTCTTTTTAGCAGTCATATATGGCGGCATCGGGTGGATTGCACCGGCTATGGGCTATGTCGCCCATCCGGAGTATGTGTTGTGCATGGCTACGGTGGTGGCGATGGACGCGCTGCAGACAGTCCCGTTTGCCCGACTGCGACAAGAGCGCCGCGGCTGGGTGTATGTGGGCTACAAACTGCTGTTTGTCGTGTTGAGCCTTGTGCTGAACACGGTTTTCTACGTCGTGTTGCCGTGGCTGGCCACCAAGTTCCCTGACTCGGTGGGCCGGCTGTATGCGTCCCATGGAGTGGA
The DNA here is from genome assembly GCA_946187345.1 of uncultured Porphyromonadaceae bacterium. GTDB lineage: Bacteria > Bacteroidota > Bacteroidia > Bacteroidales > Muribaculaceae > Sodaliphilus. The sequence goes on from CAMHQD010000037.1 coordinate 6,644, forward strand.
CGCATCCTACGCGTTCTACATCAACATCGCCTGCACTACGCTTATCACGCTATTGATGTATAAAGAGTTCGCGCCGCGCGGCGGCCGTCCCGACGGGGCATTGCTGCGGCAGATGCTGGGCTACACGTGGCCGCTGATGATTGTGGCGGTGGCGGGGCAGATGACGCAGTCGTTCGATAAAATGTTCTATAACGCACTCTCGACCGAGGCCGACAGCAACGTGCAGTTGGGCATCTACGGCGCGTGCGCCAAGATTGCCATGTTTATGGTTGTCGCCACACAAGCCTACCGTATGGCTCTCGAGCCGCTCGTGTATGCCAATCGTGGCGACAAGGAGGACCCGTCATTCTTGGGCAACGGCACCAAACTGTTCCTGGTCACGTTGTTAGTGTTTTTCATTGGCATCATGGCGTGGATGGACGTGCTGCGTTACTTTGTGGGCGCAGAGTACTGGGAGGGCCTGTTTGTGGTGCCGGTGGTGATGGCGGCCGAGGTGTGCTATGCCATCTTCTTGAACTTCAGTTACTGGTACAAGACAGATAGCGCGGCCGGCAAGGCCAATACGCTCTGGGGCGCGTTGTTCTCGCTCACGGGTTGTGCCATCATCGTGGCCGGCAATGTGTTGTTTGTGCCGCGCTATGGCTACGTGGCCTGCGCGTGGGCCTCGCTTGCCAGTTGGGCGGCTGTGATGGTGTTCAGTTATGTGGTGGGAGCCGTCAAGGGGCGCCTGCGCATGCCCGTAGGCTCGATGCTGTTATATGTAGCGTTGGCCGCGTTCGCGCTCTGGGCTGTTATGTCGCTGCCGTCGGTATGGCCGGCGTGGCTGCGTGTTACCGTGGGCACCGTCATCACCGTCGTCTATGCCGCGTTCGCTCTCTGGCGCGAGGGAGTGTTGTCCGTTCTGAAGAAGCGATTTCACCGTGGAGGGTGAGATTTAATTCCAGTCGTTTCATGATGTAGTGGAGTCCGCTCTGCGGGCTGCGGATTCTTACCGATAAAAGCGTAGCATTTTGCCGGTATCGTGATTTTATGCCGCGACACAGGCGCGCGATAGAAAAGTGAGTGGGGTGACGCTCTGTATGCGAGCGCCACCCCACTGTGGTGTCAATCCTCAACGGGATTGGTGAAGTGTCAATATCACTGCTTGGTGATCACGGCGTAGGCCTTGGTGTCGCAGCGGGCGAACAACTGGATGAAGTAGGTGCCGCCCTCGGCGAGGTTGTAGTTGGCGCCACCCTGAGTGAAGTTGCTCAGGTCAGTGCCGCCCCAGTTCCACGCCCAGTCGTGGTTGGCGCGGAACTTCATCTCACCGGCGTTCAGGGTAGCCATGCACTCCCACGCGCCGCTGGCCTTGTTGAAGGTCATGTCGGTGTCGGTGTCCCAGTTGCCGTTCACGGTGCCGATGATGCTGATCGAGGTGATCGGAGTGAGCGAGAAGTTCATGTTAACCAGGCTCAGGTCAACGCGGTAGAAGCCGGCCTCGGCGCTGAGGTCGCTGCCGAACTCAGCCAGACCGTTCTCGGTGCCGTCGCTACCCCAGTCGGGAGCGTCCCAACTGCTCTCATGGCTGCGGAACTTGTAGCCGCCGTCAAGATACATGAAGCCGTAGTACTCACCGCTGCCGCCCTTGCTGTACAGAGGCTCGGCGGGCGAGCCCCATCCGTTGGCGTTACCGGCCTGCCAGATGTACTCCTCAAACTCGGGAGCGAACTCCTGACGGTAGGTGTAGTTCTCCATGTCGATGTAGAGGTAGTACTTCGACTCGGCTTCGACAGTGAAAGCCTTGCCACCAGCGACGAGGTCGCCAATGGGGTTGCCGTCTTGGTCATAGGCCTGCTCCTCAACTTCGGCGACGCCAAGGTTGCCGCTGCCGTCGTTGGCCTTGATGGTCCATGTGGTCGCGCCGGCCACCTCAAAGATGGCGCGGAAGATGGCGTTGTCATAGACGTCACCCTCGGTCATCTGGGTGAACTCGACATTCTGGCCATCGCTCAGCACGAGAGTGTAACCGCTCTCGGAAACGGGCTTCGCGTCAACAGTCACGGTAGCCGTGGTCTCGGCGGAGTTCTTAATCACCTGGCCACTGATGTTGGTCGAAGCCGCGATGAGCAGATTGACCGTGCGGGCAGCCGGACGCTTGCCGAACAGGTTCTGGATGCCGGCCTTGAGGTCAGCCACAGCCACGCGGCCCTGATCGTCGGCCTTGACAATATAATTGGCGTCGGGCTTCTCGCTGTTGGTCATTGTCACCTCATAACTGTTGATGGCGGCATCGTCAACAACGACTGTGGGCACAAACAGAGCCACGCTGTCGCCCTCGACAGCAGCCAGGTCGATAGCGGCGGCCTGAGCGGCGGTGAAGGTCACCGTCTTGCTGCCCTCGTCGGGATTGCTCTGCGGTTCGGCCCAGTCCTTATAGTCGCCCTTGCAGCTTGCCATGAGCAAGCCGATTCCTATCATTAAAAATAATTTCTTCATAATTGATTCTACGTTTTTACTTTGCCATGAAGTAATACTGACCGGTAATGTCGTTCAGGAACACATCGTAGGTTGCGCCGGGAGCCCAGATGTCAGGACCGCCCTGCGTGCCGACACCCCACGGGAAGGCTGTGCCACCCCAGTTGATGTCCCAAGCATTGTTGGCGGCAAACTTAACCTTGGTGCCGTCGCCATCGTAGGTCACGTTCTTGATGTACCAGGTGTGAGCCTGACCGTTCTTCGTCAGACCGCAGCCTGACATCAGGTTGCCGTTGGTGTCCCAACCGTTGTACTCGCCGGGCATCGCAATCTGGTCGAGGTTGTTCACTGTGCCGGTCCACTCTTTGATGGTGACCTTCTTGGCCTTGGTGTCGACGAGGATCTCATAGTAGCCCTCGTTACCGACCACGAAGTTGCCATCGCTGTTCACGTCCCAACCGGCAGGCCAGGAGGCGAGGTGCTTCTCGGCGTTGAGTTGGTGCTCATCGCCCCAGTCACCGAGGCCGTCCACAAACTTGAACTGGCCACCGGCGGGCAGGTAAGCCACCGTGCTGATGGTGCCGGTGCCGTCCACCTTGTCATACTCGATGTCGCTGCGCGGGAACAGAGGCACGATACCCGGGCCTGCGGTGTTCTCCCACGTCTGGTTGTCCCAGTCGTTGTCGGCGACGCAGTTACCAATCATGTACCACAACTTGATGCCGGCGGCCTTGAGTTCGACGTAGGTGGGCTTGACGGTCAATTTCACCGGGTTGGAGTAGATAGTCTCTGCACCGCCGGTGGTGGCCGTTGCAATCACGTAGAATTCCTGCGTCTCGGGCATAGCGTCGGTCTTGTACTGGAAGAGTTGCTGGAGCGCAGTGTTGATGAGCGAAGCCTGGATGCTACCGGTGCAACTGGTGAAACTGGCATCGATGGAAGCATAGTCGGCCTCGGAGAGGTCCTTCTCGGCGGCGGTGGCCTCAGCCACGCTATAGGTGTGCTTGCCATCGCGAGAGACGAGGAACTGGTAGGTAGTCGCCACGGGGATACCGTAGGCCGGCTGCGACCAGGTGAAGTTCAGAGTCTCGGACGAGGCCATGTCGATCAGAGCGTTGGCGTAGGCAGGCGTGTTGAGAACGAACGTCTCCGGCAACTGCAACGTCGGGTTCGAATCGCGGTCGTCCTTGCAACCTGTGAAGATGGTTGCGACACCAATCAGCAGCAGGGCAGACTTAAGAATATTTTTCATAATCAATTTATTGTCTTGTAGTTCAATTTAACTAATTATTAGACAGTCATGCGTGTCACGCAATCAATAGCCCGGGTTCTGAACCAGATTCGGGTTGGAATTGCGGTCGCTGGCCGGGATGGCGAACACGTTGAGGTCCTTCGAGAAGTTGGCACCGCCATAGACGCCGCCCTTCCACTGCCAGTTGTAACCGGTAGTGCCACCGAATTTGTTGAAGCGGATCAGGTCGACACGGCGACGGCCCTCGAAGAAGAACTCGCGTCCCCACTCGTCAAGAATCTGGTCGAGATTGTAGCCGGCCTTGGTCTCGGCGTGAGCACGGCTGCGGATAGCGTTGATGGCCGCGATGGCCTCGGCAGGTGCCGTACCACCGGCCTGACGGGTCAGAGCCTCGGCATAGGTCAGATAAGCCTCGGCGACACGCATCAGGAACACGTCCATGTCGGGGTGCGTGGCGTCAGCGGTAGCACTGCCGTCGGTGGTGAAGTTGGTGAACTTCGCCACAGCCCAACCGTTGGTGAACACACCGGGATCGGTAATGTTGAGGTTGCGGCCCATCGAACTGAACAAGGCGCGGTCATCGCCGGCGATTGCAGAAACGTCATAACTGTAGGCCTGCGGCAGGTCCTCCTCGGTGTATTCGCTCTCCGGGAAGAAGAGACGCACCAACTGCGGACGGGCGCGGTTGCCGCCCCAAGCCTGGCTGGCCACACCGTTAACGGCGTCGCTCAGGTAACGGTTCTCGTGCATATCGGCGTCAAAGGTTGACGCGATCAGGTAAAGAGCGGTACCCCAACTGGTGGTGCGCTGGCCGTCCTGCAATAACGGGAAGATAGCCTCGTAGGCGGCGTCAGTCTTGTCGTTGTCACCCATGAACAGCATCTGATAGGGGGTGAACTCCCACGTCTCGGTGTAGCCGTCGTGGCTCACCTGCTTGCTCGAGCCCTCGGTGAGGAGTTTGTAGGGCGAGTCCATCACCATCTTGGCATACTTGGCGGCGTCGGCCCAGCGGGCGGTGCCGGTATAGACCTCGGCGTTGAGGTAGAGACGAGCCAACAGCATCCAAGCGGCGGCCTTGTCCACAGTGCCGTAGTTGGCGTCGCCTTTCTTCTTGGGCCGGGCGTCACGCAGCAGAGCACTGCTGTCCTCACCCTCGCCGATGATGTCCTTGAGTTCACTCTCGATAAACGCAAACACCTGGGCGCGCGTGTATTGCGGCGGGTTGTCGGTGGTCACCTCAAGCGAGAACGGCGGGTTGCCGTAGGCATCCATCAGCAGATAGTACTGGAAGGCGCGCAAGAAGCGGGCCTCGGCAGTCATCGCGCTGTCATAGTTCGAGAAGTCGGCCAGATACTGGTTGCAGAAACTGATACCGGTACACAGACGGAAGTAGTAGCCCTCCAGCATCGGGTGGCTGGCATTGTAAGAGTTGTAGCAGAAGTTGGGAATACCCGGGTCACCCCAGCCACAGATAGCCTCGTCGGTGGTCAACTCGTTGGAGTTCCACATCTGGCGGAACAAGCCCGAGGTACCGCCGTCGATGCCGTCAACGTCACAGTCACCGTCAGCGCCGCCGTTGCCGGCCACGGCAAAGTTGGCATAGCACTTGTTGAGCAACTGCTCGGCGCTGATCTTGCTCGCGTCAACGAGACCGTTGGAAATCGGCGTCACGTCCAGGTCCTTGTTACAGGACACCAGGCTTGTCGTCAGAGCGAGAGCCGCAAACGGTATATACTTGAAAAACTTATTCATTGTTGTGTTTTGAATTTTAATCTGTTTATCAAACTATCAGAAATTCAGACTCAAGCCAAGGATGAACGAGATGGGGCGCGGATAGATGTTGTTGTCGATACCGCCGCTCACCTCGGGGTCGATGCCCTTATACTTGGTGATGGTGAACACGTTGGACACGGTGGCGTAGATACGGCCATAGATGCCTTCATAACTTGAGGTGTGGAACAGGTCGCGGAAACTGAAGCCCAGCGTGATGTTGTCACACTTGAGGAACGAGGCGTTCTGCACCCAGTAGTCGCTCAGAGCCGACTTCTCGTCGTAGGTCTGCCAGCCAAGGGCCACGGCAGCCACGGGGCGGTTGTTCAGATAGTTACCGCTCACGTTCTCCATCACGCTCGCGCGGGAAGTGTTGTGGTATCCGTCCATCACGTCGTTGAACACATAGTTGCCGATGTTGGCGCGGAAGTTGAGGCCGAGGTCCCAGTTCTTCCACTCGAGGCGAGTGCTCAGACCCATCGTCACAGGAGCCATCGGGCTCTTGTAGTAGTAACGGTCATCGTTGTTGATGATGCCGTCGGCATTGCGGTCCACAACCTGGTTCTCGATGGGATGACCGTTCTGGTCGTACACCTGCTGATACACCCAGAAACTGTTCAGCGTCTCGCCCGTCTTGTGGGCCGTACCGATGTTACCGGTACCGGCGCTGATGCCGCTGTTGGGAATGTTGTAACTCTCGTCCTCGCTGGCAAGCAACTTGTCCACGCGGTTCTTGTTGTAGGTGAAGTTGTAGTCAATGGTCCAGTTCCAGTCTTGGGTCTGGATGGCCTTGTAACTCAACGCGAACTCAATACCGGTGTTGTGCATCTCGGCAACGTTCTGGTTGACGCGGTTACGGAAGTTGGTCAGAGCGGCCACGTTGGCGTAGTTGATCAGGTCGGTGGTCTTGCGATAGTACCAGTCGATGGTACCGGTCAAGCGCTGGTTCATGAAGCCGAAGTCAAGACCGACGTTGGTCGTCGTGGTGGTCTCCCATTTGAGTTTCTTGTTGTAGGCGTTCGGGCGCATCATCGAGCCGTCGCCATAGACATCATACCAACTACCCTTGCCGCCGGTGTTGACCACATAGTTGGCGAAGTAGTTGTAGTCACCGATGTCCTGCTGGCCGGTCTTACCCCAACCCAGACGGAGTTTGAGGTCGCTCACGGCGTTGCTGTCGCGCAGGAAGGATTCCTTCTTGATGCTCCACGCGGCGGCAAACGAGGGGAACAATGCCCAGTGGTCGTACACGCGGCTCGAGCCGTCGTAACGGACGGTGGCCGTCAGGTAGTAGCGCTCCTTGAAGATGTAGTTGGCGCGGCCGAAGTAAGAGACCAGATAGTTCTCGGTGCGGTCGCCGCGGCCGTCGTAGAGCGACGTGTCATTGTAGCGGCTGCCGGCCATGCTCAGGCCCGCATACTCGTGGCCCTCGGGGAACTTGCGGGTGCTGCTCAACGGATAAACACCCCAGTAGCGGTTGTACCACATGCGCCACACATGGCTCCACTCATAACCGGCCATGATGTCGAAGTGGTGGTCGTCGCTGAAGTCCTTGTAGTACTGCGCGTAGGCGCTCAACGACATATTCTCCTTGGTCTCGTCGCTCCAGCCGTGGCTGCCGTAGTAGTTGGCGAGGTTGCTGTAGGGGCTGACGTCGGTGTCCTGCTTACCGCCCGAGAAGTCACCACCGAGGGTGAGGTGGAGGCGCAGGTCCTCAAAACCGTGGATCTTGTAGTCGAAGTCGGCGCTACCCACAAACGAGTGGCTGCGGGCGCGGTCGTTCTTGAGTTGCAGTATAGCCACCGGGTTGCGCGGGGCGTTGGAGTTGGTCACGGTGGGCCACTCGGGGTCGCCCTCATCGGTGAACGTGGCGAGCCACTCGAAGTAGCCGCCGGTGTTCTTGTTACCGTTGGTGATGGGCTGCGTGGGGTCCATACGCACAGCGTTGCCGATGGCGCCGCCGTCGGCGTAGCGGTTCTTGGCCCACATCCAGCGGGCGTTCAGGTTCATCACCAGGTGGTTGTCAAAGAGTTGCGGGTTCAGGTTCACCGAGGTGGTGAAGCGCTCGAAACTCGACGTCTTGATGATACCTTGCTGGTTGGTGTAGCCCAACGACACGCGGAAGGGCAGGTCACGGCCAATCGAGCCGGTGAGGGTCAGGTTGTGGTCGTGGCTGTGAGCCGTGCGGTGAATCTCGTCCTGCCAGTTGGTGTTGGCGGTGCCGAGCAGACCAACCGCGACAGCCTCGTTATCAGCACCCTTGAAGAGGCCCTTGACAAACTCGCGATACTCGTCGCCGTTCATCACATCGATGGTCTTGCGCTTCTTGCTCACGGTGTAACTGCCGTTGTAACTCACGCGCATGCGCTGACCTTTGGTACCCTTCTTGGTGGTGATGATGATAACACCGTTAGAGCCGCGGCTACCGTAGATAGCGGTAGCACTCGCGTCCTTGAGGACGTTGAAACTCTCGATGTCCTGCGGGTTGACAATACCCAGACCGTTGGGGAAGCCCTTGACACCGTAGTTATCCATGGGCACACCATCGATAACGATCAACGGGTCGCTGCTGGCGCTGATTGACGAGCCGCCACGGATGCGGATGGTCGAACTTCCACCGGGCGTACCGCCGTTGCTCACGACGTTCACACCGGCGATCTTGCCGCCGAGCATGTCTTGGGCGCTCACCACAAGACCTTTGTTCTTCGAATCGGGCTTGAGGTTGGTCACCGAGCCGGTAAGGTCGCTCTTCTTGACCTGACCGTAGCCAATGACGACCACTTCGCTCAGGACCTCGCTGTCCTCAAGCATCGTGATGTTGAGCTCGGGAGCGGCAGCGACCTCCTGGTCGGCAAGGCCGATTGACGTAATAAGGAGCTTGGCGCCCTGCTGAACATTGTTCAGCGTGAAGTTACCGTCAAAGTCGGTAACTGTGCCTATTGTCGTGCCCACGACCTTGATCGAGGCGCCGATAACAGGCTCGCCTGCAGCATCCTTCACATTACCTTGCACAGTGATCTGCGCAAAGGCACCGATTGATAGGACAAGTCCCACCAACAGGGCAAGAATCCTTGAGGGAATTCCAATGTTTACCTGCTTCATCTTGTAATTTTTAAAGTTAATAGTTTATTTGATTTTATTAAGGTGTTAAATGATACATTGTCACACCGCGGTCATAACCCTATCTCGCGGAGAAAAGCAACGCAAATTTAGATTTTTTTGTCGGTTGTAAAACGTTTTTTATTGTTAAATAATTGTGAAAATATGTGCAATCGTTTGCGTCAAACGGCCTTTTTCAGTAAATTTGCCTCGCCAAAACCGATAAAGCCATACTAACCGATGAACAGCAACCGACAACAATCCTCAATGACAATGAAGGATATCGCGCGCGAACTTGGCGTGAGCGTCGCCACGGTCTCACGCGCGCTGGCCGACAGTCCGAGCATCAGCCGTGAGCGCCGTGAGGCAATACAGGCGTTCGCTCGCGAGCATAATTATATGCCCAACGCTATCGCCGAGCAGTTGCGGCACAGCCGCAACGCGCCCATCAAGGTGATTGGTGTCATTGTGCCGGAGTTCATTCATTATTATTTCGCGAGCGTGCTCACCGGCATCGAGCAGGAGGCCTCGGCACGTGGCTACCGCATCTTGGTGGCGCGCAGCGCCGAGAGTTATGAGCGCGAGCGTGAGATCTGCGCGCGCTTCATGCAGTCCAAGGTGTGTGGGGTTATTGTGTCGCAGGCTAAGGATACGGTGCAATATGACCACTTCGAGCGACTTATGGCGGCCGGAATGCCGCTCGTCTTTTACGACCGCATCTGCCCCGCAATCAACGCCAGCCGTGTGGTGGTCGATGACTATATGGGCACCCTCAAGGCGGTGTCTTATCTCATTGAGCGCGGGTGCCGTCGCATCGCTTTCTACGGCACTGACATGAACATGGAAATCGCCAAAAACCGGTACAACGGCTACAAAGACGCGCTCTACAAGAACGGACTGAGACTCGACGAGACGCTGGTCAAAGTGTGTGATAACCGAGCCGACGCCGAGCGTATCACGCCCGGCATGATGAGAATGGCTGAACGCCCGGACGGCTTTTTCGCCGTCAACGACGACACCGCGCTCGGCATCCTAAACAGCGTTCAGCATCTCCATTTTGTCGTCCCGGACGAGGTACAAATCTGCGGCTTTACCAACGACTGGCGAGCCACCTCGTGTGAGCCGATGCTCACCACAGTCGAGCAGCGCGGTGAGGAAATCGGACGGCAGGCCGTTGACGTTCTCGTCGGGCTGGTGGAAGGCGCTTTGCCCGCCGACCACGCCGAGAAGCGTATGGTGAAAACAAGTCTGGTAATCCGTGGCACAACAAAGTGAAACTCTTCGGAAAACACGAATTCACGATTCGTGTTAATAACAATTCGCGATAATGAAAAAGATGATTATTTTGGCCGCGATGGCGGCCATCGCCGCGACAACTGTCGCGCAACCGTCCTACCCCGAGCGTCCGCGTCTCGTGGTGGGCATCGTCGTGGACCAGATGCGCTGGGACTATCTTTACACATATAATAATATATGGGAGGCAGACGGCGGCTTCAACCGTCTGCTCGCCGGCGGCTACTCATGCGCCAACACGATGATTGACTATGTGCCCACGGTCACCGCCTGCGGCCACGCATCCATCTACACCGGCTCCACACCGGCCTGGCACGGTATCGCCGGCAATAACTTTCTGTTAGACGGCGTGGACGTCGCCAGCGTTACCGACGCCAACGCCCATTCCGTGGGCTCGGACACCAAGGCAGGGCAAGTGTCGCCGCGCAACCTGCTGGCTACCACTATCGGCGACCAAATCAAACTCGCCACCGACGGCAAGGCTGTTGTGGCCGGCGTGTCGCTCAAAGACCGCGCCGCGGTGTTGCCCGCCGGCCACAGCGCCGACCTGGCGCTATGGTACGACAACAAGGCCAAGCGCTTTATAACCAGCGACTACTACACCGACAAACTGCCGCAATGGGTCACCGACTTCAACCGCGACAACAAGGCAACGCTCGCCACCAACCTCTGGGACGAGCCGCAAGGCACCACGATGACGACACAACTCGCCATCGCCGCCCTCAACAACCTGCAGATGGGGCGCGACGACGTGACCGACCTGCTCGCCGTCAGTTACAGTACCACCGACGCCTGCGCCCACAACCACGGCATCCGCACCGATAGCGTCAACGCCATCTACCGCCAACTCGACCGCGAACTGGCCACGCTGCTTGACGCGCTCGACAGCCGCGTGGGCAAAGGCAACTATTTGCTCTTCCTCACCGCTGACCATGGCGGCACATATAATATCGACACGATGCAGGAGCGGCACCTGCCGGGCTACCGCACCAGCACCAGCGCCATGCGCCGCCGTGCCAACGAGGCGCTGCAGCGCAAGTTTGGCGTCGAGAACCTGATCAAGACCAATTTCCAATATAGTTTCTATCTTGACAATGACGCGATCCGCTCCGCCGACCTCGACCGCGACGACGTCGCAGCCGAGGCCTGCCGCGCGCTGATGCGCGAGCCGCTTGTCCAGTGGGCTGTGGACATTGAGAACATCAGCGAGAGTTACCTGCCGGCCGAACTTCGCGAACGCGTCGCCAAAGGCTATGCCCGCGACCGCAGCGGCGACATCCACGTCATCCTCCGTCCGCTGGCCTACACCGGCGCCACGGGTCACCCAGGCTCGGCCCACGGCACCTTCACCCAAAGCGACAGTCACATTCCGCTTGTCTTTTACGGCTGGGGAGTGACCGCCGGCGAGACGACCCGCTTGACCCACATGACCGACATCGCGCCCACCGTGTGCGCCATGCTGCACATGCAGGCACCAAATTGCGCAATCGGCACCCCAATCTTCTGAACGTTTAGTGTTGAGAGGTTGAGCGTTGAGCCTCGCGCTGCCGCGCTCGGGAATAATACATTTATCCCCATTTGCGTCAGCAAATGGCTCAACCCCTCAACCTCTCAACCCCTCAACCCCTCAACCTTTCACTATACAAGCAATGAACGATAGACTTGAAATGCTGCGCGACTTCATGCGTCGCGTCAACGTTGATGCCGTTGTCATCCCCGGCACCGACCCCCACCAGAGCGAGTACGTGAGCGACCACTATAAGTTTCGCGACTGGCTCACCGGCTTCACCGGCAGCAACGGCACTGCCGTGGTGACGCTCGATAAAGCGGCACTTTGGACCGACTCCCGCTACTTCCTGCAGGCTGCCGATGAACTCGCCGATAGCGGTTTCGACCTCATGCGCGAGGGCGACTACGGCGACCCGTCGCTGCTGCAATGGCTCAACGATAACCTGGGCGAGGACGATGTGCTCGCGCTCGATGGCCGCCTGTTCACAATCAACGAGGTGAACCGCTATGACCGCTTCTGCGGTGAGCGCGGCATCATGCTCGCCACCGACTTCGCGCCGGCCGACCGCATCTGGGGCGACCGCCCGCCACGGCCTGCCGCCCTCATCACCATCCACGACGAGAAATATGCCGGCGAGAACCTTGACAGTAAGGTGAATCGCGTGATGGACGCCGTGGAGGAGATGGGCGCCACATCGATGCTCATCACCGCGCTCGACGACATCGCCTGGCTCTATAACCTGCGCGGCGAGGACGTGCTCTATACGCCCGTCATGGTGGCCTACGCCTTTATCTCGCGCAGCGAGCGGTCGCTCTTTGTCGACCCGGCGAAAATCACACCGCCGGTCAAGGAATACCTCAAGGAGAACGGCGTGCAGGTGCGCGAGTATGACGACATCATCCGCTATCTGGAGCGCAAGCGCGACACCGAGCAAGTGCTGCTCGACCCGGACCGCGTGAGCGACGCGCTGGTGCAGGCACTGCCAAGCGGCAAGATTTGGGCCGCCTCGCCGGTGGCCGCCCTCAAGGCGGTGAAGAACGCCGTGCAGCAAGACGGTTTCCGCCGTGCCCACGAGCGCGACGCCGTGGCGATGGTCAAACTGATGCGCTGGCTTGAGGAGGCAGTGCCGAGCGGCAACGTCACCGAGGTGGACATCGCCGAGAAGGCCGCCGAACTGCGCCGTGAGGTCAGCGGCGACCTGTACCGCGGCGAGAGTTTCGCCCTTATCGCCGGATATAACGAGCACGGCGCCATCGTCCACTATGAGGCTACGCCCGAGACGGCCGCCACGCTCCGCCCCGAGGGGCTGCTGCTCATCGACACCGGCGGCCAGTATCCCGACGGCACAACCGACCTCACGCGCACCATCGCCCTGGGCGAGCCCACCGATGAGCAGCGCCGCCACTACACCCTCGTACTTAAGGGGCACCTCGCCCTGATGGGCGCCCGTTTCCCAGAGGGCACAACGGGTGTGCAACTCGACGCGCTGGCGCGTATGCCGCTCTGGCAGAATAGCCTCAACTACGGCCACGGCACCGGCCACGGCGTGGGGCAGTATCTGTGTTGCCACGAGGGGCCGCAGAGCATCCGCACCAACCTCAACCCCACTCCACTGCAAGCCGGAATGGTCGTCAGCGACGAGCCGGGTCTGTATCTCGCCGGGCGCTACGGCATCCGCATCGAGAACCTGTTACTGGTTGTCGATGGCGACAAGAGCGACGAGTTCGGCACCTTCCTGCGTTTTGAGCCGCTGACGCTCTTGCCCTACGACAAGCGCCTCATCGACGAGACGATGCTCACCGCCGCCGAGCGCGACCAACTCACGGCCTACAACCGCCTCGTGGCTGACCGCCTGCTGCCGCTGCTCGAAGCCGACGATGCCGCCTGGCTCCGCTCCGCCCTATCTTAAACGTCCAAGAGTGGCGGGCACCGCCCCGCCACATGTCAAAAAAAAGATGGCAAAGTATAAGCGAGCATCATGGAATGACTACTCCGGCCGCCGCATTTATATGATAACCATTGTCACAAAAAACCGCAGACCCGCGCTCGGCAGCCTTAAGGTTGACGATGAAGGCAAGGCTTATATTGAACTGAGCGACTTGGGGCATCATGTGGAAGATTGCTGGAACGCCATTAGCAAGTTCCATCCCGAGGTGCTCCCTCTCGATTTGCAAATAATGCCGGACCATCTGCACGGCCTGCTGTTTGTGACATCCACGATTGAGTGCAAACTGGGCGGTGTGGTGCGCGGTTTCAAGGCGGTGTCAGCCAAGCCTTTCAAACTCGCCAATGGAGGCGAGGGACTTTGGGAGGAGAACTATCACGACAGGATTCTATCGGGAAACGGTCAACTCAATCTAATGCGAGCCTATATTGCCGACAATCCGCGACGCCTCGCTCTCCGCCGTGCCAATCCGCAAATGTTCAAGGTGCGACGTGAGGTTGCTGTTGCCGGCAAGACAATAGCGGCGCAGGGAAATATCTTCCTGTTGCAGCACCCGTCACTGCTGCAAGTGCAATTCTCCCGTTCGTTAACGATTGAGGAGATAAAGCGGCAAGAGGCGATTTATGTCGACAAAGCGCGTAAAGGCGACATATTGGTGTCACCGCGCATCAGCGAGGCCGAGAAACGCGTGGTTGATGCCGCGCTCGAGGCAGGCGGCAGATTGGTGATGATTGTGCACGAGGGCATGGATGAATACACCAAGCCTTCAGGCCGCTACTTCGACTTGATGGCACAGGGGCGGTTGCTGATAGTTGCTCCATGGCCTGACGCGCCGGCCAAAGTGGACCTGACGCGCGCCTTGTGTCTTGCTATGAATGATTTTGCCGCGAGCATCTGCTCGAGCAACGGGCGGGACGGTGCCCGCCCGTCATAAACAACAAAGCGTGGCGGGCACCGTCCCGCCACCGGTCATAAACGTGCATTATAAAATTTTTGATAATGGCTTTAATAAAAACAGTGAGGGGCTTTGAGCCCAAGATCGGCGAGGGAACGTTCCTGGCCGACAACGCCACCGTGGTTGGCGACGTGACAATCGGTAAGGACTGCAGCGTGTGGTTCGGCGCGGTGCTGCGCGGCGACGTGAACACCATCACCATCGGCGACCGTGTCAACATCCAAGACAACTCCACCATCCACACTCTCTATGAGAAGTCGGTGACCGAGATTGGCAACGACGTGTCCATCGGCCACAACGTGGTAATCCACGGGGCGAAAATTTGCGACATGGCACTCATCGGCATGGGTAGCATCATCCTCGACCACGCCGTGGTGGGCGAGGGTGCGATTGTGGCGGCCGGCAGCGTGGTGCTGGGCGGCACACAGATTGGACCGCACGAACTGTGGGCCGGCAGCCCGGCCAAGTTCAAGAAGATGGTCGACCCCAAGCAGGCGAGCGAGATTAACGTCAAGATTGCCAGCAACTACCTGATGTATAGCCGCTGGTATTAAGTGAAAGGTTGACCGTCTACCGTTGACCGTTGACCGAAACGCAAACAGTCAACGGTCAACCTTTCAAAAAAAAGTGAAAAAACTTTGTACTTTGTACTTTGTACTTCACACTTTTTTTGTACCTTTGCAGCCGACAAATCGAAAGGAGGTTGTGTAACAACACCAAGAGAACAGCATTAACCTGCATATTGTCAACCCGTTGAGGTGCCGCCACGCCACCTCTCCGCACGGGAGACCGCAACTCGCGAGAGAGGTGCGGTCGCTTGCGGCAGCAATAAAATGTGGCATCAATCAACAGAAAATTCAACAAAAACATTACAATCAAGAAAAAATTATGATTATTGTTCCCATCAAGGACGGCGACAACATCGAGCGCGCCCTCAAGAAGTTCAAGCGCAAATGTGAGCGCACCGGCGTTATCAAGCAACTTCGCCTGCGTCAGGCATTCCAGAAACCCAGTGTGGTCAATCGCCGCAAGATGATGAAGGCTGTCTACGTGCAGCAACTCCGCAACCAAGAGGAGATTTAATCGTCTGGCCTCATGCAACAGGCATGAGCACAACATATCGAGGCACGCATCCTATGAAAAGATGTGTGCCTCGTTTTTTGTGTTAAAATTGTGGAGAAATATTGGTCTGTATTGAAAAAATATGTATTTTTGCCGTTGGCAATGTGTGAACCCTCACCAAGGGCTGCCGCTAACCATTGGGTTTTATTAGTCTATTTAACTGAAAGACAATATTTTTATTAATTAACCATATTTACTAACTTAAAACAACTGCAACATGAAGAAATTTTATTCTCTGTTTTTGTTGACAGTGGTTGCCATGTTAGGCCTGCAGGCGCAAGCCGCTATGTGGCTGGTTGGTGATGCCTTTAATGGGTGGAATGAAAGCGGAAACGTTGAAATGACCCAGGATGGCGACATCTACAGTTACACAGCCGAGGTTGGTGCCAACAAGTACTTCGCGTTCTTCAAGGACACGCAGGGTTGGAACTACCAGCGCGGCCCGGCCCGTGGCAACGACTCAGCCCCCCTTGGCGACTGGGAGGACACTCAGGCCGGTGGAGCGTGGAAGATTGCCGCTGCCGGAACCTACACGTTCGAGTACAATTACTCGACAGACCAAGCCCGCATTGTGGCAGGTTCTACAGTAGAGCCTGACCCGTTTGACGCCGACGCGTTGACGTTTGTGGCGACGGGCGAAGCCGTTGGTGGATGGAACATGCCGCCGACGGTTGTCTTTACCAAAAACGTCGATGGCACCCACTCTCTCGAGATTGATGCCACCGCTGCCGAGTTCAAGATTGCAGGCGTGAAGGACTACTCCAGCCTCGGTTGGGGTGACTTTGATGCCGGTGTGTATGGTGGCGCGACGCTCGCCCTTGGCGACAACACGCTCACCGCCGGCCAGACCGCCAACATGGCGATGCCGCAGGCCGGTAAACTGTTGCTCACCGTCAGCGATGTGACTGAGAGCAGTTGCAAACTCAACATCGCCGTTGTTGGTGAGGCCGAACAGACCTACTACTTGATTGGCTCGTTCAACGAGTGGAGCGATGAGACCAAGCCCGCGTTCACCAAGATGGATGACGGCTCGTTCCAACTGCAGCAGGCTCTCGAGGCCGGCGCAACCTTCAAGGTGAAGGACCAGAACGGCATTTGGTACGGTGGCGACACCCAGGGCCAAAGCGAGCAGTTTGAACTCAAGGCCGACTTCAACGTGACGGCACTCACCCCCGGTGATGCCGCTGTGAACTTCATCATCAACACCGCCGGTGACTACACGTTCGCCATCAAGGACGGTTATCTGACCGTGACCGGCTGGGGCGAGGAGCCGCAGCCTGCCGAGTTGGCCGGTGTGAAGATTATCGGTTCTTACACCGAGGACTGGGCCGAGAAGGTCGAACTTGATCTTGAACTCACCGACGAGGGTTATAAGTTGGCCGACCAGCAGATTGGCGCTAACTTCCAGTTCAAAGTTGTCGCTACCTACAGCGACCAGAGTGAGAAGTGGCTCAGCCCTGCCAGCGACGGCAACTTTGAGGTTAACGAGGACCAACTCGGCAACGAACTTGCCCTGGCCGAGGAGAACCCCAACCTCTACTTCCCCGCCGCCGGTTTGTTCAGTTTCAACGTCTCTGAGGACTTGAGCAAGTTGGTCATCAACGGCGAGTTCTTCCAGGAGCCCGCTGCCGAGTTGACCGGTGTGTATATCATCGGCTCGTATGACGCAGAGTGGACCAACAAGGAAGAACTCCAACTCGGTCTGAGCGAGGCCGGCGGTTATGTGCTCGCCGACCAGGTGATTGACAACGGTTTCGAGTTCAAAGTGGTTGCCCGTTACAGCGACCAGAGCGAGAAGTGGTTCGCTCCCGCCAGCGACGGCAAGTTCCTCGTCAACGCCGAGCAACTCGGCAACGAACTCGCTTTGGCCGAGGAGAACCCGAATAATATGTATTTCGAGAACCCGGGCACGTTCACCTTTACCGTGGCCGAGGACTTGAGCAAATTGGTCATTACCGGCCAGTTTGATGATGTTCCCGAACCCGGTCACAACTATGTGTTGAAGGGCTCGTTCGACGAGTGGGGCGAGGGTATCGCCTTTGCCGAGCAAGAGGA
>CAMHQD010000038.1 GCA_946187345.1 uncultured Porphyromonadaceae bacterium
GCGATGATTTGCACTTGGGTCGGAGTGAGGCCGAGGTTGGCGGCCTTTTGCTTGCGTGCGTCGGTCCAGAACTGGTCGTGGTATTGTTTCATGCGGCGCAGCAGTTGCTCGGGCGTGACGTTCCAGTAGAACTCGTAGGTGTCGGGCAGCAGCAGGCACATGACGTTGCATGAGTCGCAGCCGAGCGACGCGAGCAAGGTGGTGTCGCGCAATGCGGCCATCATGGCGTCGCCGCCGGCGGCGAAGCGCGCGCCGAAGCGGTCGGCGAACTGTCGGGCCGTCCTGACGTTGTTGAAGGTGAAGCGCACGGGCGTCTGGACGTGGTTGCGCAGGCGGCGCGCCACATCGAGGGGAGTGTCGCCCTTGTCGATGCGGTAGGCCCCCTCGCGACGGGTGAGGTCGCTGTTGAGCAGGTCGAGCACGCGGTGGACGCGCACGGCGAAGTCGCTGTCGACGTTGGCGGCGATGGAATCGACCACCTGCCTCACCGTGGCGCCAGCGGGCACATACACTGTGCCGGCGGCGGGGCTGCCGCTGATGGCCATCGGCCACAGCCACGCCACGGCACCGAGGATTACCACTGCGAGCGCCACGGCGCCGCCAATCACTGTGTTGCGAAGTCTTTTAGTCATCGTTATTGGTCTTTTTTCAAAACGGCGGGGCCGTTTTGCACACAACTCTTTTCTCAAAACGGCGGGGCCGTTTTGCACACAACTCTTTTACTCTTGGGCGGGGTCGATGGGTTGGGCCGCGAGGATACGGCGGGCGAGGTCGAGGTCGCGCTCAAAGACCATGACGGCGAATGGGGGCGTCTCGAGGGCGTAGTTGAGGTTGGTGGCGAAGTAGTCGCCGGTGACGCCCGCGATGAGGCCGTTTGTCTCGAGAATGCCTTTGACGATTTCGGCCTCGTATTGGTTGTGGTAGTGGTCGAGCACCACGATTTTGTCGTCTTCCATAATCTTATTTGATGTTGAGGATGCGGTGGAGTTGGAGGGAGAGTTGCCAGCCGGGGTTGTCGATGACGGCTTGGACGGTGGCGTCGATGTTGGCCTGTCGCTGCGCGGGGTCGTCGACGTAGCACGGTTGGAGGTAGCGGTGTGCGGCCGCGATATGGTCATATTGGCCGAGGTCTTGCCCGGTGTAGACGACCTTGAGTTCTTCACATTGGGTGAGCACCACGGGCTGCAGGTCGCCGCCGGGCACTCCCGTTTTTGGCGAGAGGGTTACCCAGTCGATGCCGTAGGCAGGCAGCGGACGTGTGCCGTTGGTCTCGATGCAGACGTAGGTCTCCTGCTCGCGACACATGGCGATGGAGTGGATGAGTTCGCCCAGGTCATGCTGCAGGGCCGGTTCGCCGCCGGTGAGCACAATCATGGAGGTGTCGGGCCACTGCTGCACCTGCTCGACAATCTCGTCGCCGGTCATCATGCGGTGGGGAAGGTGGTTGGTGTCGCACCACTCGCAGCAGAGGTTGCAGCCGCTGAAGCGGATGAAGATGGCCGGCAGTCCGGCGTGATAGCCCTCGCCCTGCAACGAGCGGAAAATCTCGTTGACGGGCCAGCGCATGTCGTCAGTCGTCCAACTCATAGGAGGCCATATTGTCGCGGCTCTCGTACACGTCGGCCCGGTAGCAGTTGGGCACGGTGTCGACAATCCAGCGGGCGATGTTCTCGGCCGTGGGGTTGAAGGGGAGCACGTCGTTGAGGAACTTGTGGTCGAGGTGGCCGTGCACGAGGCGTTTCACCTCGGTGAAGTCCACCACCATGCCGTTGCTGTCGAGTTCGCGGGCGCGGCAGTAGACGACCACCTTCCAGTTGTGGCCGTGCAGGCTCTCGCACTTGCTCTCGTAGTCGAGGTAGAGTTGGTGGCTGGAGGATATTTCAAGAGTCTTCTGGATGTAATACATTTTTTAATTCACAATTCACAATTCATAATTCACAATTTGGACATTCTACTTTCTATTGGCGCGGGGGAGTGGTTGGGCGTAACTCTTGTTCATGTAGTAGTAGATGTGTACCATGCCGTCGGCGTAGCCGGTTGCCAGGGCGGTGCCTCGCTCGCTGGCGAAGACGCCGTCGCGGTCGAGCACAAATCCTTTGCGCCCCATCATTGCCTGGAGGCCGTTGACGACGGTCTGCTCGGTGTTGAGGGCGCAGTGCCTGACGTTGACGGCCATATCGACGGCCATGACGCGCGCGCCGTAGTTGAAGGTGGCGGTGCTGTCATTCTGGACTGTGGCCAGGTCGTTGTCAAAGAGGTAGGTGATGGTGCATGGTCCCTGCGGCGCGACGAGCGAGTTGCGTCCCACGAGCGGGGCGGGGTTGTCGCCGGCGAGGGTGTTGAGGTCCATGAGAGTGGAGGAGGGTAGCGCTCCGCAGGCTCCATCTACTCCAAAGAGGCTCATCATGCTGCCCACCACGAGGTTGATGTCGACAAATCCTCGCGCGGCATAGACGTTGTCGATGCTGCCGTGGGCGTGGACGAAGCGGACGTCGCCCACGGGCTTGCCGTTACGGTCCACGAGGTGGCACACGGTGTCGTCCATGGCGATGTAGCGGTCCGGCGAGAGGTCAAACAGGCGGTCGTGCTCCAGAGGGATGAGCACCTTGTTGTTCTTGTCCACGAGACCCATCTTGCCGTTTTTGAGCACAAGGAAGAGGCCTGCCGGGGTGCGCGTGGCGTTGTCGTAGCCGGCGGTGTCGACGGCGGCGTGGTCGTTGTTTGGCCGCGGCACCTCGTTGCCGGCGCGGTCGAGGAAGACAATCGAGTCGCCTTTGGCGGCCGGCAGCACTCCCTCGTTGAAGAAGGGGTTGAGCAGCCGGTACTGCACCGGCGAGATGGAGCACTGCCGCTTGCCGTCGCGGTCGATGACGGTCCACACGGCGGTGCTGTCGCTGGCGTTGTCACGCGAGACCACCACGGCCACGTCGTCGTGGAGGAACTCGTTGACGCTGGCGTAGTCGAGCGGCACGGCCACACGCCCGTCGGTGTCGATAAATCCCCAGTTGCCGCGGTCGTCCTGCACGGCGGCTCGGCCGCGCGTCATCATCGATGCTTGGGCGATGTCCTTGCCCAGGCGGGCGATGACGTTGCAGTGGCGGTCGATGACCTGCAGTTCGCCGCCGCGGTGGCTCACGAGCGCTCTCCCGTCGGGGCTGAATGCCGTGACGCTGCCGTAGGGCTCGCTGTTGACTGGCGTGAAGGGGTCGGCGATGTTGTAGAAGTCAAAGCAGCCGTCGGGCCGCTGCAGGTAGAACATATCGTCCACCACGGCTCCCGGCGCCACGTCAAAGGTGTCGCGCGCCACCAGGGTGCCGTTGTCCACGTCGAGCAGGCTCCACTTGTCGCTGCCCTCGAGTTGCACGGGCAGGTAGCGCGTGTGGTAGGCGTAGCCGCCGGCGTCGTCGCGACACGCGACGAGCGTCAGCAGCAGTGCCAATAGCCCAAATACCGGAATTCGATGTTTCATTTTAATGATGTAATCAAAACGGCGTGGCCGTTTTGCACACAACTCATTTAATTGTGGGTTGATTTATGTGAGGAGTCAGTATTTTGTCTCGTAGTTGTTGATGCTCTTGAGTTTGAGGTCAAAGACGAGCATCGAGTAGGGTTTGATGACTGTGCCGCGGCTGTAGGTGCCGTAGGCGAGGTTGTATGGGATAATGACCTCGCAACTGTCGCCCACGTGCATATTGGTGAGCGCGACGGCCCAGCCCTCGATGACATCGCCGCTCACTTGGACGCGGAACAGGCTGTCGGCGGGCGATGTGCGCAGGTAGGACGAGTCGAACGGCGTGCCGTCGTAGAGTTTGCCGCGGTACTTGACATCGACGGTGCTGGTGTATAGCGGCTTGAGGTTGCCGGCGGTGGCGGAGCGGTCGTTGTACCAGTGCATGAGCACATACACATCGTTGTTCCAGCCGGGGCGCACGACGGTGTAGTAGGAGGTGTTGGCGGCCTGCTTGGCAAACCAGTCCTCGTTCTGCTGCCGCCAGTCCTTGTAGGTCTCGCTGTCGTCCTTGCCCATGCATGAGCCCATCAGCACTGTGACGGCGAGTGTCGCCAGCAGGCCGAAAATCGGAAATCGCTTTTTCATTGTCACTTTTTTATAGTTATCCTAGTTTTCCTAGGGTTCCTAAGGATTATAGGAACTCTAGGGATTCTAGTGAGGAGGGTGGTTTAACTGAGGCTGCGCAACAGGTTGTTGAGGCTGCACTCGCTGGCGAGGATGGCGGGGAGGTCGGCGATAGCGACGCGCTGCTGCTGCATGGTGTCGCGGTCGCGCAGGGTGACGGTGTCGTCCTCGAGGGTCTGTCCGTCGACGGTGACGCAGTAGGGCGTGCCGATGGCGTCGTGGCGGCGGTAGCGCTTGCCCACGCTGTCTTTCTCGTCATACTGGCATGCGAAGTCAAACTTGAGCATATTCATGATTTGGCGGGCCTTCTCGGGCATACCGTCCTTCTTGACCAGCGGCAGCACGGCACACTTGACCGGGGCGAGTACCTTGGGCAGGTGGAGCACCACGCGGGTGTCGCCGCCGTCGAGCGTCTGCTCCTCAAACGACGAGCAGAGCACCGAGAGGAACATGCGGTCGACGCCAATCGAGGTCTCGATCACATAGGGGGTGTAACTCTGGTTCAGTTCCGGGTCGAAGTATTGTATCTTCTTGTGAGAGAACTTCTCGTGCTGGCTCAGGTCAAAGTCGGTGCGGCTGTGGATGCCCTCGACCTCCTTGAAGCCGAACGGCATCAGGAACTCGATGTCGGTGGCGGCGTTGGCGTAGTGTGCGAGTTTCTCGTGGTCGTGGAAGCGGTACTTCTCGTCGCCGAGGCCGAGAGCCTTGTGCCAGCGCAGTCGCCACTGCTTCCAGTGCTCAAACCACTGCAGTTCCTCGCCGGGGCGTACAAAGAATTGCATCTCCATCTGCTCGAACTCGCGCATACGGAAGATGAACTGGCGGGCGACAATCTCGTTGCGGAAGGCCTTGCCGATTTGGGCGATGCCGAAGGGGACGCGCATGCGGCCGGTCTTCTGGACGTTGAGGAAGTTGACAAAGATGCCCTGTGCCGTCTCGGGTCGCAGGTAGATCTCCATGGCGTTGTCGCCGGTGCTGCCCATCTGGGTCTTGAACATGAGGTTGAACTGGCGCACGTCGGTCCAGTTGCGAGTGCCGCTGACGGGGTCGACGATCTCGTAGTCCTCGATGATTTGCCGCAGTTCCTTGAGGTCGTTGGCGTTCATTGCCACCTCGTAGCGGTGGTGCAGTTCGTCGCGCTTAGCCTGATGCTCGAGCACGCGAGCGTTGGTCTGGCGGAACATCGCCTCGTCAAACGAGTCACCGAAGCGCTTGCGGGCCTTCTCGACCTCCTTGTCGATTTTCTCGTCAATCTTGGCGATGGCGTCCTCGATGAGCACGTCGGCGCGGTAGCGCATCTTGCTGTCGCGGTTGTCGATGAGGGGGTCGTTGAACGCGTCCACGTGTCCGCTGGCCTTCCAGATGGTGGGGTGCATAAAGATGGCGCTGTCGATGCCCACGATGTTGTCGTGCAGCAGGGTCATCGCCTCCCACCAGTATCGCTTGATGTTGTTCTTGAGTTCCACGCCGTTCTGGCCGTAGTCATAGACGGCACCCAGGCCGTCGTAAATCTCACTCGAGGGGAACACAAAGCCGTACTCCTTGGCGTGCGACACTATCTTCTTGAAAACGTCTTCTTGTTTTGCCATTTCCAGTAGTATATTGAAATTGTTGTTATTAATTGTCGTTCAAACGTGCAAAGGTACAAAAAAAGTGTGAACCGCGAAAATTGTAAAGCAATTGTAACTGATAAATAGTAGGTATTTAACATCAATTTGCCTACCTTTGTGGCGCGTAAAGGAAAAATCCGTGTCGCAACTAATATGGAAACAGAACCTAATATGTTATTGTTATTTGCCAAGATGCTGGGCGCGCTGGCGCTGCTGGTTTTTGGCATGAAGTACATGAGCGAGTCGCTGCAGAAACTTGCGGGCTCGCACCTGCGCCACACTATCGCGGCGATGACGGGCAACCGTGTGACGGCGATATTGACGGGCACGCTGGTGACGGTGGCTGTGCAGTCGTCGTCGGCCACGACGGTGCTCACGGTGTCGTTTGTGAGCGCGGGGTTGCTGACGTTGGCCCAGGCCATCAGTGTGATTATGGGCGCGAACATCGGCACGACGCTCACGGCGTGGATTATGTCGGCCGGCGTGTCGTTCAGCATCAGCGACCTGGTGTGGCCGGCGTTTGTGGTTGGCATCCTGCTGATTTACAGCAAGAGCCGTCGCTCGGTGGGTGACTTCCTGTTTGGCGCGGCGTTCATGCTGCTGTCGTTGGGCGTGCTGTCGTCCACGGGCAAGGAGATGGATCTTGCCAACAACGAGGCGATGGTGTCGTTTTTCGCCGGGTTTGACTCGGCGAGTTACCTGACGGTGCTGCTCTTTTTGGCCATCGGCACGGTGCTGACGTGCATCCTGCAGTCGTCGGCTGCGGTGATGGCGATCACCATTCTGCTGTGCTCGAGCGGAGTGATGCCGCTCTACCTGGGTGTGGCGCTGGTGATGGGCGAGAACATCGGCACGACGCTCACGGCCAATTTGGCGGCCGTCAAGGCCGGCGTGCAGGCTCGCCGTGCGGCGTTTGCCCACTTGTTCTTCAACGTGTTTGGCGTGCTGTGGGTGCTGGTTGTCTTCTTCCCGTTTGTAGATTTGGCGTGCTCCATCGTTGGGCTTGACGCGGCCAGCGCGGGCGACCCGACCAAGATTTCGTTTGCCCTGGCGATGTTCCACACGTGTTTTAATGTGCTCAACACGCTGATTTTGGTGTGGTTTGTGCCGCAGATTGAGCGGTTTGTGTGCATGGTGATAAAGGAGGCTCCGGCCGATGAGGCCGCCGATGAACAAGTGAAGTTGCGCTATATAGAGGGCGGCCTGGTGACCACTCCCGAGATTGCCGTGTTGCAGGCACAGCGCGAGGTGGCGGCCTATGGCGAGCACAGCCGCGAGATGTTCGGCCATGTCGTGACGCTGCTTGACACGCCGGCCGGCAAGGAGTTTGACGCCGCCTTTGACGCGATTGTCGCCGAGGAGGACCACAGCGACCATGTCGAATTGGCTATCGCCGACTTCCTGGCACAGGTGAGTGACCGCCACCTGAGCGACGAGACCAAGGGCAAGGTGCGCACGATGCTGCGGCAGATTGGCGAGGTGGAGAGCGTTGGCGACGCGTGCAACAACCTGGCGCGCACGATCAAGCGCTTCCGCACGGCCGGCGAGAAGTTCACCGAGCAACAGACGACTGAGGTGAAAGAGATGATGGGCCTTGTCGATAAGGCGCTGGCCCAGATGAATATTGTGCTTGACCGCTACAATCGCCGTGACCCGGGCATCAAGGAGTCGCTGCGCCTCGAGAACGAGATCAACGCGCTGCGCGACCGCCTGCGCGGCGAGAACCTCGAGGCGGTGAACGACCACCGCGTGAGTTACACCACGGGCACGGCGTTCAACGACTTGGTGTGTGAGTGTGAGAAACTGGGCGACTATGTGATCAACGTGGCCCAGGCGCGGTATGGCAAGTAGCATGTAGCAAGTAGCGTGTAGCATGTAGCGTGTGGCACAATATTTTGAGTTATTTTGTGTTATAATATAAATAACCACAGTGGGCAGAATGAATTCCGCCCCTCCAAATTTTATACCGAATGAGAGTACTGATTGTTGATGACGAGCCGGACTTGTGCCGTATCCTGCAGTTTAACCTTGAGGCCGCGGGATTTAGCACCGTGGTGGCCCACGGTGGCGACGAGGCGTTGGCTATCGAGCCGCTGACGCTGGACCTCGCGTTGCTTGATGTGATGATGCCGGGCATGAACGGCTTTGAGTTGGCGCGCCGCCTGCGTGAGCGTCCGTCGTCGTCTCACTTGCCGATTATTTTCCTGACGGCCCTCGACGCCGAGGCCGACGTGCTGCGCGGCTTTGAACTCGGCGGCGATGATTACATCGCCAAGCCGTTTTCCATCAAGGAGGTTGTGGCGCGCGTCAAGGCGGTGCTCGCCCGCTCGTTGCCTCACGAGGCGTCTCACGTTGTGACGTATAACGCCCTCAAGGCCGACTACAACTCCCGCACGGTCACTGTTGACGGTATTGACGCGCAACTGACGCGCACCGAGTTTGACCTGCTTTGGCTCCTGATCAACCACCGCGGCCAGGTGTATAACCGCCAGCAACTCATCGAACTTGTGTGGCCTGACGGGGTGGTGGTGTCGGACCGCACTGTGGACGTTAACATCACTCGCCTGCGCAAGAAGATAGACCCTTACGGCAGGTGTGTCGCCACCCGCCAGGGCTACGGCTATTATTTCACCGCTGATGAGGAAGATCACTGAAGGGCAGCGCATGTTCTACAGCGTGATGGGCATCTTCGCCGCCTACGCGCTGGTGTTCCTCGTCTTTGAGGACTATGACCGCAACCGCTTCTCGCCGTTTGTCGAGGAGAGCGACTGGCGCCTGCTGTATTTCTCGCTGGTGGTGATGGCGGGGTTGGGTGTGCTGCTGTATCGCCATGCGCGGCGTATGGACAAGCGCATCGAGGGTGAGCGTCAGCAGCAGCAGACGGTGTTGCGCCGCGAACTCACGCAGAATATCGCCCACGAGTTGAAGACGCCTGTGGCGAGCATCATGGGCTTCAGCGAGACGATTCTCGACAATCCCGACCTGCCGCCGGACATGCTGCGCGATTTTATCCAGCGCACCCATGACCAGGCCGTTCGTTTGTCGGAACTGCTGCAGAATATCTCGGCGTTGAACAAGATGGAGTACGCGCCCACGCAGTTTGAGATGGCGCGTGTGAACGTGTCGCGTCTGGTCGCCGAGGTGGCCCTCGAGCGGCGTTACGCCATCGAGAAGCAAGGCATGACGCTGCGCAACTGTCTGCCCGAGAATGTGGTGGCGCTGGGCAACCGCGCGTTGCTCTACAGCGTGCTGCGCAACCTGATTGATAACGCCATCAAGTATGCCGGCACCGGCACGACGGTTGAGGTTAGCGCCGAGCGCGACGACAATATGTGGCGTGTGACGGTGAGCGACAACGGCAAGGGTGTGCCGCAGCACAACTTGCCGCGGCTGTTTGAGCGGTTCTACACGGTGGACAATGGTCGCAGCCGCTCGTTGGGCGGCTCGGGACTTGGGTTGTCGATTGTCAAGAACGCGGTGCTGCTGCATGGCGGCGAGGTGACCGCTGGCAAGTCGCCGGAGGGCGGCCTGGCGGTGACATTCACCCTGCGCCGCTACAAGTAGTGGCGCCAGGCGTAGTGCCGTCGTCGCTCGAGGTATCCCGGGTCGCGCTCGTTGTCGTAGGCCTCGCGCTCAAACGAGATGCGCCGGTAGGCGTTTCCGTGGCGGAGCAGCCTCACCAGCCATTCCATCAGGTAGAAAATATAGAACGGCAGGAAGAGCATCTCGCGCATCTGGGCCGTGTGGATGCGCTCGTGGCGCAGCAGCCGCTCGCTCAGGTAGACGCCCGGGCGCACGAACAGCACTCCCATCAGGTTGATGGCGGAGAACCCCTTGAATGGTAACCACCGGCTGCGCACGATAATCATTCCGTTCACAATAATAAAAGTCTCCCGCTAAAGGTTAGCGGGAGACTAATTGTTATCTGAGGTTTATTTGACGATGACCTTCTTGCTGTGGGTGTCGGTCGTGACAACGTAGGTGCCGGCCGGCAGGTAGATTGTCTCGCTGCCGGTGGCCGTGGCCACCACATTGGCCTCCAGGTCAAATACTTCGATCTGCTGGCCTGACGCGGTGACCATCGTGATGGAGCCGTTGCCGGCCACGGCGTCCCAGCGGCGGGCGTCGAGCGCGGTGCCGTTGAGGATGGCGCCGAGGATGGCGTTCACGTCGCCCACGTCAACCTTGTCATCGCCGTTCACGTCAAAGGCGAGCGTCTGGCCGCCGGTGCTCAGAATGTCCTCGAGCACGGCGTTCACGTCGCCCACGTCAACGCTGGTGTCGCCGTTCACGTCGTAGGGCGAGCCCGGCCTTGGCTCCGGCGTGGTGAAGTCCGTGATGGAGATGTCGTCGATGTTGACGCGGGAGCCCACCGTCTGGCGGATCTTGATGCGCACGTTGCCGGCGATGTTCACGTTATAACTCGGGTGAATCTCGTTGCTGCCGGCGGTGATGTTGCTGTCAATCACCGTCCAGGTGCTGCCGCCGTCCTGACTCACCTCAAGCACGAGAGTGGCTTGCGGGTCGCTGCCGTAGGCACGCGCGTAGAACGAGATGGTGCCCGCTCCGCCGGCCTTGTCGTCGGCCATATAGATTTCCGAGTCGTTGTTCTTGCCCAGGCGCACGCAGCGCTCGCCGTGGGCATGGTCGCTTGTGGAGCCCCACACGCCGACGTTGTCAAACACCCAGCCGCACATGTCGCCCTGCACCGTCTTGGTCCAGTAGCCGCCCTCGGGGCAACTCTCAAACTGCTCGAGGAAGTTCATCGGCTCGACGATGTAGGCCACCACGTCCATCTCGCTGCCGTCCAGCGTGGCGGTGCTGGCCGTGATGATACCCTCGTAGGTGCCGCCCAGGCCGGTGTTTGCCACGCGCACGTAGAAGTTCTCGCCCTCGGGAGCGAGTGTCACCTCGGCGGCCCAAGTGCGGCGGTCGCGGCTCAACTCAAAGTTGCCGCTCACGTCGAGGATGATGTCCTCGTTGATATTCTCGGTGTAAACCTTGCCCTCGAGCACCGGCGAGTCCTCGCCGGGACCCATCGAGAAGGTGAACTCCTGGCCGCTGACGCACTGGATGTCGATAATCTTCTCCGGCTCAAAGGTGGTGACCGTAATCTCGTTGCTGGTGAAGTCGCCGTCGGTGAGCCAATATTTATAGGTTGTGCTCGGTGTCAGGCCGTCCACAATCTGGCGTTGGGCGCTGGCCTTGACCTCCTTGGGGTATCCCTCGAGCAGTTCGTCGCCGGCCGGAGTGACCGTGGCCACGTGCAGCGTGTAGTTGCCCGTGGAGAAGTCGGCGTTGGACCAGCGCGCCACAAACGAGGTGCTCGTCACGTTCTCGGCGGCAAGCGCGGGAATGCCGTCCACGGTGACGGCCTTGACAGTCACTGTGGCGCGAACCTCCTTGCTGGAGATGATGACCTGGTCGGTGAACGTGCCGGCCTCGTCGCTGATAAAGTCCACCATCATAATCATGCCGTTATTGGCGTCGGCGGCCTTGATGATGCTGCGGTCGAGCGTGAACGGCGACGACGGGTTGGCAAGGCTCACGTTGAGGTCTTGGGTGAGGTTGGTGCCGACCACCTCAATCTCGCCGTCAATGCCCACGTCCACGCGAGCCACGCCCAGGTCGATGGTCGAGCCGGGAACCGGGCTGGTGAGCACCGGCGTGACGTCGGCCGAACCGGTCCAGAGTTGCGTCTTCTTGTCGCCCCAGATATACTCGGCCAACTCGGGGTGGTCGATAAAGGGGTTGCGGTTCTTCTGCTTGGCGTAGGCCGCGTTGTTGCGGTTGATCTCCTTCTCGCTCACCGGATCCTGACGGTGCCACTTGAGCAGCAGGTTGATGGCCCAGTCGGTGAACACGGGGTAACGCTTGCCGTCGTTGCGCGTCATGCCGCCGCTGCTCCAGTTGCCAATCTCGCTGTTGTAGCACGTGGCCATATAGAAGTAGGTGCGCGCAAAGTCGCCCTTGTACATATCGTCCGGCTCAAACACCTTGCCCGAGTAGCCCGGGAAGGTGCAACTGCCCAACTTGCCCAGCGGCTTGTTGGTGCCGTTGGTGGGCAGGTAAGTGCCGCCGGCGCACTCGCCGAAGGGGTACGCGCTGCGCTGGTTGTTGACGTAGCCGTCGGTGGGATAAAGATGGAAGATGTCGCTATACTTGTCGTCCTTGTTGCTGCCCCACCAACTCTTGGGGAACGAGTGCTCGCGGTTGACGCAGTCGCCCACCTTGCTGTAACTGCCGCAGTGCTTCTGACCGAGGGGGAACTTGGTGGTGGCGTACATGTCCCAGTAGTAGCCGCCGTTGTTGTCGGTCGTCTTGTAGGCGTCCCACAGCCCGTCGTAGGAGATCTTGGTGTGGGAGCGGATGATGCCGCTCAGGGCCGTGATCAGCCCCTCCTGGTTCTTGTTCATCGCCGCCTTGTAGTAGCCCTTTGGCTCTTGGGCGACGGCAGTGCCGGCAAGCGCCGTCAGCACGATAAGTAATGATAACAGTCTGGTTTTCATTCTATAAATTAGTTTTTTAATAAGTTATTGTTTTAAGTGTCTTTTATGAGGGTTACTTCTCGCCCTTGCGGCCCACCTTGCCGGCGAGTTGGCCGCAGGCGGCGCTGATGTCCTCACCGCGGCTGCGGCGGATGGTGCACGTCACGCCGTGGGCGTTGAGGTAGTCGCGGAAGGCCGCCATGCGCTCGTCGCTGCTCGTGCGCAACTTCGCCACCTCGGGCACGGGGTGGTAACGGATCAGGTTGACGCGCACGTGCTCGTCGGGCAAAATCTCGCGCAAGGCCTCGGCGTGGTGGATGTCGTCGTTGAACCACTGCCACATGATGTACTCCACCGACAGCCGACGCTGGTGGGCGAAGTCATAGTCGCTCAGCATCTCCATCACTCCCTTGATGGAGTGCAACTGCTCGATGGGCATCAACTGGGCGCGCTCCTCGGCGATGGCGTCGTGGACGCTCACGGCGATGTGGACGCTCGTCTCCGAGGCCAGCAGGCGCAACTCGGGCTTGAGACCCACGGTGCTCACCGTCACGCGCTTCGGGCTCCATGCCAGACCCCACGGCTCGGTGAGGATCTTGATGACCTTGAGCACCTGGTCGTAGTTGTCCAGCGGCTCGCCCATGCCCATAAACACGACATTGGTCAGCCGCTCGCTGCCGGGCACACTCAGCACCTGGTTGATGATCTGGTTGCTCGTCAAGTTGCCGTGGAAGCCCTGACGGCCTGTCATGCAGAAGTAGCAGTTCATCCGGCAGCCGCGCTGCGACGAGATGCACAGCGTGGCACGGTCGTCATCGGGGATAAACACCGTCTCGACGGCCTTACCGTCGCCCGCGTCAAAGAGGTACTTCACCGTGCCGTCGGCGCTCGACGTCGACTTCATCGGGGGGTACAACCCCAAGTCGTAGCGCTCGGCGAGCCGCTCGCGGCCCACCTTGCTGATGTCCGTCATGTCATCGATCGACGTCACACGCTTCTCATATATCCACTTGGCCAACTGCTTGCCGGCAAACTTGGGCAGGCCCACTTCGCGGGCCACGTCCTGCAGTTCCTCCAGCGTCATGCCGGCCAGCGGCTTCTTGTCATTATTCATTATAATAAAGAGTAATAGGAGAAATAAGAGAAATAAGAGAAATAGGAGAAATAGGAGAAATAAGAGAAATAGGATAACTTGACACCCCTCCTTTAGGAGGGGGTGGGGGAGGCCGTTATCTCTCGAGGAGGGGGCGGGGGAGGCCGTTATCTCTCGAGGAGGGGGTGGGGGAGGCCGTTATCTCTCGGCCACGATGCGGCAAATCTCAACGATGGTGCGCATCGCCTTCTCCATCGACGGGATGGGCACGTACTCGTAGCGGCCGTGCATATTCATGCCGCCGGCAAAGATGTTGGGACACGGCAGTCCCTTGAACGACAACTGCGCGCCGTCGGTGCCGCCGCGGATGGGCTGCACCTTGGGCGTCACGCCGGCGCGCTCCATCGCTGCCTTGGCGATGTCGATGATGTGCATTACCGGCTCTATCTTCTCGCGCATGTTGTAATATTGATCCTTGATTACGGCCGAGGCGCAGTTCGGGAACTCACAGTTCACCTTGCGGCACAGGTGCTCGATCTCGCGCTTGCGGCTCTCAAAGCGCGCGCGGTCGTGGTCGCGCAGGATGTAGGTCAGTGTGGTCTCCTCCACGCCGCCCTGCATCGAGATCAGGTGGTAGAATCCCTCGTAGTCCTCGGTGTGCTCGGGCGTCTCCCACCGCGGCAGCATGTTGGCGAACTGGAAAGCGACCCGCATCGAGTTGAGCATCTTGTGCTTGGCCGCGCCCGGATGCACATTCAGACCCTTGAAGGTGACCTTGGCGCTGGCGGCGTTGAAGTTCTCATACTCCAACTCGCCCACGGCGCCGCCGTCCATCGTGTAGGCCCACTCGGCGCCGAACTTCTCGACGTCAAAGTGGTGGGCGCCCAAGCCAATCTCCTCGTCGGGGTTGAAGCCCACGCGGATGTCGCCATGCTTCACCTCGGGGTGCTGCTGCAGCCACTCCACCGCCGCGAGAATCTCGGCGATGCCGGCCTTGTCGTCGGCGCCGAGCAGCGTCGTGCCGTCGGTCACAATCAGGTCCTGACCCACGTAGTCGTTCATCTCAGGGAACTGCGCCGGACTCAGCGTCACCTCATCGTTCAAGGCGATGTCGCCGCCCTCGTAGTGGACGATGCGCGGCTTCACGTCGTGGCCGCTCATGTCGGGGGCCGTGTCCATGTGGGCGATAAAGCCGATGGTTGGCACCGTGCCCGCGGGCACATTGCCCGGCAGCGTGGCAAACAGGTAGCCGTTGTCGTCGAGCGAAATGTCGCTCAGCCCCATCTGGCGCAACTCGGCCTCCAGGGCGCGCGCGAACTCCATCTGACCCGGCGTGGACGGCGTCAGGTTGGTGAGTTCGTCACTCTGCGTGTCGAACTTCACATATCTCAAGAATCTTTCAACAAGTGAACTCATAGTGTCGTTAATAGTTAGTCGTTAGTCATTCTGGCGGTTTATTCTGCAAAGGTACGGAAAAAGTGCGAGGTACAACGTATGAAACACAAAGTTTTTTTCTTTTTCCGGAATTCCGCCGCGCCTGTTAAAATTATTGCGGGAAGCCGACCGTCAGCGCCACGTTGATCAGCACTCCCACCATCAGCGGCAGCAGTAAATAGTTGAGAGTGTCCTCATAGGGCCTGTGGCTGATGATCCACTTGCCAATGGCCTCGGCTGTTGATGTTTTTTCCATTACAGATATGATGTTATGGTTAATATTCGCGGTGGTTGCGGGCGGTGCCTTTCCGGTAATTGTCGGGGCCACCGTGTCCCGTGAATGAGGAAAGTGCCGCGCGGCAAATTCGTCGCCGCGCGGCACTCTTGAGAGCCTCTTGTCGGACTCGAACCAACGACCCCGAGATTACAAATCACGTGCTCTACCACTGAGCTAAAGAGGCGATAAAAAGGGTAAGCTGACTACATCGCGCCGCTACAACCTGCTACCCTTGCTCCGGTCAAGGCCTGGGGGAGTTCGCCGGGAGCTGGCCGTATAGGACTTACCCGGCTGCAAAAGTACTACAAAATTTTGACATGGCAAAATTTTGTGGAAAAAAATTGTGCAACCTTTGTCTCCGGTCCTCGGAGAGGGCCACAAAACAGCGATGGTCGCGGCCTGCGGCGATGTGGCCCTCTCCGAGGACCACCTGCGGGGTGACGCCATCCACCCCACGTCACCCACCTCTCCGAGGATGGGCAACGTGGGGCTCCGTCCAAGTCGCTCTCTCCGAGAGCAGGCCGGTCGGAGACCGGCCTGCGGAACCTGTCCCCGGCACCTCTTGACCGTGAGAAATGTAGGGGCAGAATTTATTCTGCCCCTACATTTCTCACAACCATCAATTTATCTACTTTAGAAACTTGAGTTCGAAAATTTTCGGGAGGGAGTTGTGGAGTTAAGGATTAAGGGGCCGTTGTCAATAAGTGACGCGTGGCTCAAGTTCTTTGGCCTGGTCAATCATGCGCTGCAGTTCGCTCTCGACGGGCACCGCGCGGGTGAGGTGCTTGTCGTTGTTGACCTCGACGAGTTTGGCGGCGAGATTGGCGGCCACACGGTGGCGCAGTTCCTTGACGGTGTCGACGCCGGCGGCCTCGAGCAGTTCGGCGAATTGCGGGCCGATGCCCTTGATGCGGAACAGGTCGGCGTGGTTGGTCCATCGCAAGATGAGTTTGTCGCTGATGCCGGTGGCTTCGGCGAGTTCCTGACGGCCCTTGGGGGCGGCGCAACGGTCAAGCAGTTGGTCGACAGTCTCGATGCCGGCCTCGATGAGTTTCTGGGCATAGACGTCGCCCACGCCCTCGATATCAATGATTTTGTAAGCCATAATGATAATAGTTTTTAGTCGTTAGTTTTAGTCGTTAGTTGATGGTGGCAGCCACGAGGTGGCTGCACACCGGACGGTCTCACTTGAGGGCCTCGAGCCAGCGCAGCAGGGCCTCGCGCTCGGCGGGGTGCTCAACGCCGTCGGCCTTGATGACGTTGTCGATGAAGTTGTAGAGCGACAACAGGACGGCGCGGCGGTCGTCGGCGCTCTCAAAGGT
The DNA here is from genome assembly GCA_946187345.1 of uncultured Porphyromonadaceae bacterium. Taxonomy (GTDB): domain Bacteria; phylum Bacteroidota; class Bacteroidia; order Bacteroidales; family Muribaculaceae; genus Sodaliphilus. Next base: position 16,360 of record CAMHQD010000038.1, read on the forward strand.
GGCGAGCAGCGCCTTGGTGTCGGCCACAATCTCGTCGTGGGTGTAGCGCTTGTCGATGGCGCTGTCGAGCATCGCTCTCACCTCGGACACATCTCCCACGGCGGCCAGTTGGCCGATGTAGTTGTCGATGAAGCGTCGCTCGCTCTCATCGTAGTTGCCGTCCACGCAACTGAAGTAGAGACCCGTCTTGGCCACGAGGCCGATGACCAGTTCTATCGCTTTATGTTGGTTGTCCATAGTAGTGGTTGTTAGTCGTCGGGTGGTGCGGCCACGGTGTGGCCGCGCACCGGGACGTTGTTGTCTGTTACTTGTTGGCTTGCTGATTGGCGTTCTGGCCCATGTTGATGACCGAGATGACGCCCTGGGCGGTGTCGCTCAGGGGTGCCTGCGCGCCGAACTTGCTGGCGCGCTGCTGCGCGGCGCTTGCCGGGCTTTGCCCGTAGGCCTGCTGCTGCGCGGCGGGTTGCTGCGCCTGCGGCCGTGCGGCGGGTTGCTGCGCCTGCGGTTGCTGCGCCTGCGGTTGCGCGGCGGCTTGCTGGTCGACGGGCCGGGCGCCGAAGCGGTTGGCGCGCTCGCGGTTAACCTGCTCTTGCGTCTTGGGCTGCTGGAACGGAGCCGGCTGGCCGTAGCCCTGCTGGGGGTACTGCCCGACGGGCTGGCCGTAGCCCTGTTGCGGGTATTGTCCGACGGGCTGGCCGTAGGCCTGCTGCGGATATTGTCCGACGGGCTGGCCGTAGGCCTGCTGCGGATATTGTCCCTGTTGGGGATAGCCCTGCTGCGGATACTGGCCGTAGGCCTGCTGCGGGTATTGTCCCTGCTGGGGATAGCCCTGCTGCGGGTATTGTCCCTGCTGGGGATAGCCCTGCTGCGGATATTGTCCTTGCTGGGGATAGGCCTGCTGCGGGTACTGGCCGTAGGCCTGCTGCGGATATTGTCCCTGTTGGGGATATTGTCCCTGTTGGGGGTAGCCCTGCTGCGGGTACTGCTGTCCGCCCATGTTGTTGAGCACCTGGCCCAGCACACCGCCCACGGCGCCGCCGGGCAGTGACTGCTGGCCCTGGATGCCGCCCTGGGGCACGGGAATGCCCTGCTGCGGATAGTAGGCGCCCGCCTGCCCGGGCTGCATCTGGGCGGCGTTCATCGACTGGCGTGCGGCGCTGATGATGTTGTCAAATAGTCCCATTGTCGGTTAATGTTTAGGATAGCGATTATTAATATTGTGGTTGATTGTGGCGGTAAAGGTAACAATTTTTTTTCAAACGGCAAGCGTTCCTCCGTTTTTTTTGACGGATGACCCGAATTCCGCGACCCGGTACCTGCTCTTGTGGAACCGTCCCCATCCGTCACGATGTGTTTTCAGGGTTGCGGTGGGTTGAACAGCGCGCGGAATGCGTCCTCGACGCGCGCGACCTCGACGATGCGGATTGTGGCGCGCGAGGTGTCGATGCCCTTGAGGTTGTGGGCCGGCACGAGGATGGCGCTGAAGCCGAGTTTCTCGGCCTCGCTGATGCGCTGGTCGATGCGTGTGACGGGGCGTATCTCTCCCGAGAGTCCCACCTCTCCGGCCATGCACACGCCGCGGTCGAGCGCCATGTCGACGTTGCTGGAGAGGATGGCGCAGGTGACGGCGAGGTCGAGCGCGGGGTCGGCCACCCGCAGTCCGCCGGCGATGTTGAGGAACACGTCTTTGGTGGCGAGTTTGAAGCCGACACGCTTCTCGAGCACGGCCAGCAGCATATTCATTCGCCGCTGGTCAAAGCCGGTTACCGAGCGCTGGGCGGTGCCGTAGGCGGCGGTGCTCACGAGGGCTTGCACCTCGATCAGGAACGGCCGCGCGCCGTCCACGGTGACGCCCACGGCGGTGCCGCTGAGCGGCTCGTCGTGCCGCGAGAGCAGCATCTCGCCGGGGTTGGTGACCTCGCGCAGGCCGTCCTGTTTCATCTCATAGATGCCGATCTCGCTCGTGTTGCCGAAGCGGTTCTTGATGGAGCGCAGGATGCGGTACATATATTGCCGGTCGCCCTCAAACTGGATGACGGCGTCCACGATGTGCTCGAGCACTTTCGGTCCGGCCAGAGTGCCTTCCTTATTAATATGGCCGATGAGGATGACGGGAGTGCCGCTGGTTTTGGCGTATCTCAGGAACGCCGCGGCGCACTCGCGCACCTGGCTCACGCTGCCGGCGGCGCTCTCGAGGGCGTCGCTGGCGATGGTCTGGATGGAGTCGACGATGAGCAGGTCGGGCTTGTGGTTGTTGATGGCGGTGAAGATGGCCTCGAGCGAGGTCTCGCACAGCAGGTAAGTCTCGCAGTCGAGGTGGCTGCGGGCGATGCGGTCGGCGCGCATGCGCAGTTGTTGCGGGCTCTCCTCGCCGCTGACGTACAGCACCTTGCGTGAGCGGATGCGCAGCACGTTCTGCAGCACGAGCGTACTCTTGCCGATGCCGGGCTCGCCGCCGATGAGCACGATAGAGCCGGGCACGAGTCCTCCGCCGAGCACACGGTTCAACTCGCCGCTTGGCAGTTTGACGCGCGGCAACTGCTCGGCCTTGATTTCGCTGATTTTCACCGGTTCGGCCGGTCGTCGCCGGCCGTCGTCACCCACGGGTGAGCCGGGCAGCAGCCCTTTGCCGGTCTTGGGCGTGACCACCTCCTCGACAAACGTGTTCCACTCGCCGCACTGCGGGCATCGTCCCACCCACTTGGGCGACTCGGCGCCGCAGTTGCGGCAGAAGTAAGTCGTCTTTACCGTATTTGCCATAGTCTTTAGTCTCCCGTGAATTAACGTGAATTCCCGTGAATCTTTTTTTGTTCTTCTGTTCTTCTGCCTAAAAAGCCTCTCTTGTTCTCTTGTGTCAGAGTGTAGAGCGGTGGAACTCGCTGAGGGTGATGGCGGCGGCGACGCCCACGTTGAGGCTGTCGCTGTGGTCGCCGTGGCGCGGCGCCATGGGGATGGTGAGGCGGCGGGTGACGCGCGCGGCGGCCTTTCGGCCGATGCCCTGGCCCTCGTTGCCGAGCACGATGAAGCACGGTCCGCCCAACGGCCCCGCGCCGTAGATGTTGTCGCCGTCGAGGAAGGTGCCGTACACCGGCATGCCGTCGTACTCGTCAAAGAGGTCGTCGAGGTCGGTGTAGATGACTTTCACTCTGGCGATTGAGCCCATGGTGGCCTGCACCACCTTGTGGCCCCACACGTCGACGGTGGTGGGGGAGCAGAAGATGTGGCGCACGCCATACCAGTCGGCCAGGCGCACGATGGTGCCGAGGTTGCCCGGGTCCTGGAGGTTGTCGAGCACGAGGTTGACACCGGCGCGCACGGCCGCCGCGTCGGCCTCCACCTCGGGCTTCTCGTACACGGCGATCACATCGCCCGGCGTGGTGAACTGGCTCATGCGGCCCATCTGACCTTTGGGGGCGAACACCACGTGGGGCATATACTCGGCGCGGCCGCACTGGTCAAACCACGCCCTGGTGCACACGAGCCAGCGGCAGCGGAAGTGCTCCCATGTGTCGCGCACCGTCTTGGTGCCCTCGGCCACCCAGAGGCCCTCGTCGTCGCGGCCTTTCTTGGCCCATAGCGAGCGCACCGTCTTTATTATCCCGTTATTGATTTCTGTCATAGCGTGGCAAAGTTACGCAAAATCCCCGACATATCATCAACAGACAAGGAAGTTTTTTGACAGGAGGGCATGAGGTTATATTCTTGGGGAAAAAACATTTTCGGTAGTGTTACAATAATTTAATATTATTTTATATTGCGGTTTTGAAAAAATATTGTAATTTTGCGAGCCTAACCTATTGCAAGGACAGCATAGGCCAAAACGAGCGAAATTGAATACAATTGATTGCAATACCGGTCGCGACGCAAGGGTAGAATTTATTCTGCCCCTTGCCGCTTTGTGCCTTACCCACGTCGCACGGCCGTCGCACGGCCAGGCCAAGGCCATGCCCTACAAAAGACAACTTTTTTAATTAACTTAATTATTAACTTTTTACTAACTTAACAACTGTAACATGAAGAAATTATTCTTTCTTTTCACCATGCTCACAGTGTTCGCGTTGAGTAGTGTAGCGGACACATGGACCGTAGCAGGCGGCAGTACAGCCCTGTTCGGTACATCGTGGGATCCTAGCAACACAGCCAACGACATGACGCTGGAGAATGGCTTGTACACATTGACAAAGAGCGGCGTGGCTCTTACCGCCGAACCGGTTGAGTTCAAGGTGTGCAAGAATCACGGTTGGGATGAGTCCTACGGCAAGAATGGAGGTGGTGACAACTATGTCCTGAACATTGCTGAACAGGGAACCTACGACGTGACCATCACATTCAATGCGAGCACCAAGGCGATTAACGCCACGGCTACCAAGACCGGCACTGCCGAAATCACTATTGACTACTACCTGGTGGGTGCAACCGCCGGCTGGAGCAACAATGAGGACTACAAGTTTGCCGAGGCTAATGGCGTGTACACCTTGACGACCGTGTTCAGCGGCGAGTTCAAGATTCACACCAGCACCGACAGTTGGTACGGCAACGGTCAGGAGATCACAGCCGACAACAACACGGTTACGCTCAACTCCAATGGTGCCAACATGACGATTGCCGCTCAAACCAGCCCCTACACGCTGACCATCGAGAACGGCGTGCTCACCATCACCGGTTTTGAGAGCACCGCCCCCGCCGAGCCCTGGGCCACGATCTACATCGACCAGACCTCGGCCAGCGGCAACTTCTACGCTTGGGACAGCACCGGCAACTACGGCAGTTGGCCCGGCAACGCTATCAGCAGCCTCGGCACCGCCGAGAAGGATGGCACCACTTACTATGTGTTCAACTTCACCCACAGCGGTGCCAGTTCTCCCAAAGTAATCTTCAGCGACAGCAATGGCCAGACCGAGGATATCTCGGTTGCTGATGGTGATGTCCTGAAGTACAACGGCGGCACCGCCTATGAGTTCGTTACCGATGAACCCGTGGTTGTCGAGCCGTATGCCACAATCTACATTGACAACATCAACTCGACCGACGGTTATCTTCACGCTTGGGACAGCGCCGGTGACTACACCACATGGCCCGGTGTGCAACTGAGCGATCTCCCCACCGGCGAGAAGGATGGCAACACATACTACAAGTATGAGTTCACCCACGATGGTGGCACTAGCCCCAGTATCCTCTTCCACGACAAAGACACACAGACCGCTAACATCTCGGTTGCCGACGGTGATGTCCTGAAGTACCTGGGTGGCGACAGCTACGTCCACAACGGTGTCACCTATCCCATCGTGGCCGAGCCCGCTTACTATCTGCGTGGCGATGTTAACAACTGGAACCAGAGCGAGGAGGACGAGGTGCTGCAGTTTGCCGAGAACGAGGGTGTGTTCACGCTCACCAAGACTTTCAGCGGCGCGTTCAAGATCGTTGACCAGGACGGCAACTGGTATGGCGGCGAGGCCGAGGGTGAAACCTACCACTGGCTGACCGCCGAGAACCCGAGCGTCGAGCTGATCAACGGCAATAACCTCTATCTTGACGAGGTTGCCGAGTACACGCTGACCATCGAGAACGGCGTGCTCACCGTAGCCGGCTTCACCGAGCCCGACCCTGTGACTGTGTCGAGCATCGCGCTCTACGGCAGCAGCAACGAGTGGGCCGAGCCCATCGCCACCTTCACCGACAATGAGAAAGGCGGCTTCGTCGTGGCTGACCTGGCAGTGGCTGCCAATGACGCCTTCAACATTGTCGTGAACTACAGCGATGAGTCGCAGACGTGGCTCATCCCGCAGACCGAGGACAACTTCCTCGTCACCGAGGATCTGCTTGACACGCCCCTCACGCTGGCCAAGGCCAACATGAAGAACTTCTACTTCGACGCCGCCGGCACGTTCACGTTCTCCGTGGATGCCGAGGCCACCCAGCTCACCATCAGCGGCGAGTTTGAGGCCGAGCCCGTGACGGAGCCTGTGTTCCAACTCAAGGGCAAGTTCGACCTTGCCACCGAGACCTATGTCGACATGACCAAGGACGCCGAGGCCGACGTCTGGACCGCCACAGTCAAAGCCACCGGCGGCGCCACCTTCAAGTTCTATGACAGCGCCAACGACGCCACCTATGGCGGTCTGACCGGGGACGGCACCTATGGCATCCACGCCGGCTGGCACGAGGGCATCCCCACCGCCACCGACGGCAACGCCGAGTTCGAGTTGAAGATGCTTGAGGCAGCCGAACTGACCATCACCCTCACCAAGGGCGAGCAGGGCTACAGTTTCAGCGTGGACGGCATCCCCGCTCCCGAGGATGGCTACTATCTGGTTGGCTCGTTCAACGGCTGGCAGCCCGTCACTGGTGCTGTGAAGTTTGTCGAGAACACCGCCACGCAGGCTCTCGAGGCCGAAGCGCAGTTCAAGGTTGTTGAGATCAGCAACTATGAGGCTACCTGGTACGGTGGCGACACCCAGGGCCAGGGCGACACCTTCGAGTTGAAGAGCGACTTCCCGAGCGCCAGCCTCACCGCCGGCGATGGTGGAGCCAACTTCATCATCAACACCGCGGGTGAGTACACCTTCACCCTCGAGAACGGCGTGCTCACCGTCAGCGGCTGGGCCGAGCCTCAGCCCGCCTTCTACCTGGTGGGTGACTTCAACAACTGGAACCTGAATCCGGAGGACGAGGTGATTGAGTTCACCGAGAACGAGGGCGTGTGGACCGCTACCGCCACGCTCTGGGAAGGCGCCAAGTTCAAGGTCAAGGACCAGGACGGCACCTGGTACGGTGGCGACACCTATGGCCAGAGCGAATGGTATGAGTTGAAGGCTACCTGGCCCAGCGCTCCGCTCACCGCGGGCGACGCCGGCAGCAACTTCATCATCAACACCGACGGTGACTACACCTTCACCATCGAGAACGGCGTGCTGACCGTCAGCGGCTGGGACGGCTGCACTCTGGCCGAGGCCCTCGCCGGCAACAACGCACCCATCAGCGACGAACTGACCGTGGTGCGCGTCAAGAACGGCAGCGCCTACGTCACCGACGGCAACGACAACTGGCTGCGCGTCGAAGCGGGCAACGTTTCGGATATGACCCCGGGTTGTGTGATCAACGGCTACCAACTGAGCGGCATCACCACTCCCGCCATCAACCCGACGGTCTCGTTTGACGGTGACCTCGAGTTCACCGACGGCGAGAACGTGCCCGCCCTCGCCGAGATCGACCTCCAGGCCGGCATCGACAAGATGCCCAAGCCCGCCCAGGTTGTCAAGATCACCGGCTACTACCGCATCGAGGGAGGCGAGGCAGTGCTCAGCGCCTACGCCGGCAACGTGAAGGGTAACACCATCGCTGTGGCCGACGCCGGCAGCATGACCGAAGGCGTGCAGTACACCGTTGAGGTGGCTGTCGCCCTCAAAGAGGCTTGGGAAGCCGAGGGCGGCACTGTGACCGATGTCGATACCAACCTTGGCGATGACACCATCACCATCGGCGGTGGCGGCGGCGGCACCGTTAATCCTCGCGCTCCGCGCAAGGTCAAGGCCAGCGATAAGGACGCCCTGAAGAACATCACCCTCAGCCTCGTCGGTGACCCGGTGGCCACCGGTGTCAGCGACATCGCTGTCGACGCCGATGTGGTGAGCGTCAAGTACGTCAACGTTGCCGGTCAGGTGAGTGCTCAGCCGTTCGACGGCATCAACGTGGTGGTCACCACCTACGTTGACGGCACCACCA
>CAMHQD010000039.1 GCA_946187345.1 uncultured Porphyromonadaceae bacterium
CCCACGCAAACGGAACCAGAATCCGGTGTGCTACCGTTACACCACAGGACAATTTCTGAATTGCGGTGCAAAGGTACAGCTTTTTTTTGAACCGGCAAAACTTTTCCGCGTTTTTTTTGAAAAAAAATTATTTAATCCGTTTTCGTGCTGTTGAGAGGGTCAGAAAAGTTTGCGTGTTTTCATCTCGAGATATTTATTAATCACGTTGATTGTCAAGCCTGACGGCGGCGTGAGCAATGAGTATATGCCATTGCGACGCAACTCGCCCACGATAGCGCGTTTGAGTTCCAGTTGGCGACGGGCAATCACTCGCGTGTAATATCCGCGCACGCCTTGTGGACGCGTGGTGACGTACCGCGCGGTCTCAACATCGTCAAAGAAGACAACAAGCAACCTGTGACGGGTGTTCAACCGGCGGAAGTATGGCAGTTGGCGCCTCATGCCGTCGAGCGACGTGAAGTTCGTGTAAAGCACCAACAGGCTGCGGCGACGCACAAGACGATCCACATTGACGGTCAACGCGGCGAAATCGCTATCGTCGAAATCCGCCTCCAGCCCATACAGGGCTTCGTTAATTACCATCATGTGGCCGCCCTGTTTGTCGGCCGGAATATAGTCGCCAAACTCACCGGCAAAGGTCACGATGCCGGCCTTGTCCTCCTTGTGCGTCGCCACATAACTTAACACGAGAGACGCGTTGATGGCGTAGTCCAACAGCGTCATCCCCTCAAAGGCCTGCCGCATCACGCGGCCCTTGTCAATCACGTTAAACACCTGTTGTGAACGCTCGTCTTGATAGACGTTCACCATCAGTTGGCCACGGCGCGCACTCGCTTTCCAGTTTATAGAACGGTATTCGTCACCCTCGACATACTCTTTTATCTGCTCAAACTCGGTGTTATTGCCAACGCGACGGATGCGCTTGATGCCAAGTTCCGTGAGGTTGTTGCTCATGGCAAGAAGTTCATATCTGTTGAGCATCAGGTAGGATGGATATACCGCTATGTCACACGCCTGGCCGCGCGTAAAGCGCCGCTGCACCAGACCCATCATTGTGGAGGCGAAGACACGGATCTGGCCGAAACCATAGACGCCTCGCTTGACAGGCCTCAAGCGGTACACGATATCGCAGGCGCCATGAGCGGCAAGGTTGTGAGTGAACAACACGTCGCGGCGCTGGAACACGTGCGGCACCTCATCGATGACTTCCAGCGAGAGCCTGAACGGGTACTCACTGGCTATGGAAATGGTCACCTCGTTGTCATCACCATTGCTGAAGCGCTCCGCCATATGCCGCGAGGCCTCAATGCCACTGCGGTGGTAAAGCAGCCCGACATCGACGAGCACAGCCGCGATGAGAACCCACAAGGCGGCAATGCCGGCGGTGAAGCACCACGGCAGCCACTCCCCCGCCACCAGCGTCAGCACGATGGCGGCCACAACGATATAGAAACGCCTGGTCAGATACATGACAATCAGTTTGTAGCACTTGGCCTCTTGGCCGAATTATAAAATGGCGACAGGGACAATATTTTTATTTATACGCGAATCACCATAAACATTCACAAAATGGCGAAAGACAATCCATGGCCATTGTTGCCATTATTGCCGCTTATTCAGACGGGAATTGAGGCCGCCGCGTGCCACTGGCAATCATTTTGGCACTTCAACCTTCTCGACCAGACTGTCAATCACACGCGCGGGCGTGTAGCCCTGCATCTCGGCCTCGGCCGTGAGAATGACACGGTGTTGCAGCACCGGATGAGCCAGCGCTTTGATGTCATCGGGCACCACAAAGTCGCGCCCTTGCAGCAAGGCGAACGCCTTGCCGGCCTGCAGCAGCGCGACGGCGGCGCGAGGCGACGCCCCTAATTGGATCGCGCGGCTGTTGCGCGTGCTCTCCACCACCTGGGCGATGTAGCGCAGCAGGCTGTCATCAACGATAACAAGTTGCAGATTGTCACGCATGGCAAGCAACTCGTCCAATGACAACACCGGCCGCAAATCCTCCAACTTTGTCAAGCGGGCGTTGGCCTGGTGACGCCGCAAGATATCAACCTCATCATCAAGGCCCGGATAGTCCATTGTCACTTTCATCATGAAACGGTCCAACTGAGCCTCCGGCAGTTGGTAAGTGCCCTCCTGCTCAACGGGGTTCTGGGTGGCGAGGATAGTGTACAGGCGACCCATGGGATAGGTCGTGCCGTCAACTGTCACCTGGCGCTCTTCCATCACCTCAAACAGCGCCGCCTGAGTCTTGGCCGGCGAACGGTTGATCTCGTCCACCAGCACAATGTCGCTGAACACGGGACCCTGATGGAAACTGAACTCGGTCGTCTTGGCGTTAAACACCGTTGTGCCGATCACGTCACTCGGCATCAGGTCCGGTGTGAACTGGATGCGCTGGAAGCGCGCGCCGATCAGCCGGCTGATTGTGCGGGCCAATAGCGTCTTGGCCACGCCGGGCACGCCCTCTATCAGCACATGGCCATCGGCAAGAATTGCCGTGAGCAGCAATTCAACATTGGCTTGCTGGCCCACAATCACCGTCGAGATACAACGGCGAAGCTCGGCCACACGGGCGGTGAAGTCGGTGAGGTCAATGCGCCGGCGGCCGGTATCGGCATTGTTTGTTACATCATTCTGCATTTTATAAGAGAGATTAGGGTTATCGGGATAATAATGGTTTTCCGTTAAAATTTAATGGCGGTTTCGATGGAGTCCATTCCATTGATTAGATCAATCATCTGCCGGTCCGTTATTGTCTCTTGACGCGACACGCGTTGCAACTCATCAAGCAAGTCCCCGACAGCATCACGGCTCATGCCGGACGCGGCCGCGAGTTCACGCAGTATGGTGGCCCGGTCATCTGTCTCAAGGTCGAGCATCAGGTCGCGCCGCACCGCCTCGACAAACATCGCATAGCGCTTCATCACCAAGTCCACATTGTCGTGACGGCGATAATACAGGTCTCCGACGTTGAGAGTCATCTCCATCACGCGGTTGACAGGCTTCCCGATGACCGGTATGACGCGCTGGCGGCGCCGCGCCGTGAACACCATCGCCACCAGACAAGTGACGATTGTCAGCAAATAGGCGGCCTCTAACGCCGAACTCTGGCCGATAACTGATGTGGTTGTCTCGATAATTGAATCATCAGTCACGTTCTCCAAAGCCAGCCGGCGGACCGGCTTGTCGGCGATAAGCGACATCAGACGTAGCATCAACGCCCGTCCCTCGGGTGAATGTATCAGCGCGAAGTTGGTAAACACATGAGGCATGGAGCAGAAAATAATCGAGCCGCCGTACCCGGGGCTGGTTATCCTGACCACTCGTCCTCCCTTGTCTTCGGCACACTTGGCGATATAGTCATACCGCGCCTGAGGCAAAAAATATGAGCTGTTGCTGACCTCATCACTATCAACTTGACACACATGTCCGGAGAAATAGACCGATGGCAACCAATAGCCTTGATAAGCGCTCACGGCCACGCTATCGGCGCACCAACGCAAGAATATCTCATTTTGGGAAGAGCACAGCTCATCTTCGAGAGAATAGTAGGAGAATGAGTTCTCCATATTGCTCACGACACCCAAATATTCGGACAAATCTTTTATCAGATATGAGTAATCCGCGACCACAAACACTGTCGAGCCGTTTTTCATCAGCCAGTCGATGTCACCGACAGCCGAGTTAATGTTATCACCCGGATTGGCCACATAAAAATAATTGTATCGGGCGGCCTCCAAATTGTAGGGACGCTCATCGCAACTGTCGGCAGCGGAATGGGTCAACTCAAAAAATCCCTTATAAACCACCTCGTAGCCTCGCGGCATATTCGTCTTTAACACTTCGTCAACATGCTGGATACCTAAAGGCTCACGGTTGACGTAGCCTAAATCGTGATCCGAGTAAGTGTACTCAACGCCGGTCCTGTAACTGAAGATAAAGGCGAACACCGCCAGACCGACCATGGCGATAATGAAACCGCGATTGATGTTCATGGCCGCTCACCTCCTTTCCCCGCCACATCAAGCCCGGCACATATATCGTCACAGCACCGTACGGCTGTGGCCACTTGCTCCTCGCCGGCGTCAAATTTGCCATACCGCACCCTCAAGAACAGATTGGTCAGATCGGTCATCGGCGTGATGCCGGCCAACATGGCGTACTGCGACGGCGTGCGTCCGGGCACCCACTCAAGCCGCCCCGCATCCACGAGGGCACGCAACGTCTTGAGGTAATAAAGCCGCACGAGTTGGGCGTGGTTGCCGGCGGCACGCGCCGCGGCGATGTCACTGTCAAAGTCAATGCCGTATATGTCATCATCGTGAACCTCATATTCGATGGGCGCGTCGCGGTGGAACCACCGCATAATCGTCTTGCGCTTGATGATTGCCACCACAATCAGCGCGAGCAGCAGGATCACTCCAATCACAAGCCAAAAGTCGTTCATCCCGCCACCTGTCGTGCCACGCACAAATCCTGAGATCAACTCATCAATCGCGCGCCACAACCTGTCCAGCAACGACAACGACGGCCCGTAGGTTCCTTCGTAGGCCCCCAGATAATCGTCCTGCGAGAGCAGTTGTTGCAACTGCTCGTCGCTCACGGTGAGCGTGTCCACTTGTTCAATCATCGACGTTTATAATCTACAAGCCATCAAAATTAGCGATCTCCATCTCCAAACCGGCATCATCCTTCTCTTGGGCCACACTACCGTAGTGGAACGCTACGGCCATGATCAGCACCGAGTAGGAGTAATACTGCACAAGCGTCATCGCTATCGTGGCGATATAATATATCACGGTCATGATAACCTCGTTGGTGGAGACGTCCACATGCCCGCTGGCAAACGTGCTCAGCACGATTGACAAAATAGTCCACACACCCAGAAAGAACACTTGAGAGTAAAAATAGATGAGTAACATGACAATCATCATCCCGATCATCTTCCAGAATTGCGCGAGACACAGCCTGAAACCCTGCTTGATGGCTTCAATCAATCCCATCTCACGGTTGAAAACCAATACCGGGGCCGCGAGCATTAGCGGATTGATAACACAACCGACATACAACAACTCGACAAACGGCAACAGGAAAAGGGAAAACACAGTGAGCAGCGACACCGGCAGCGCTACAGCAAACAGTAAAGCCGAGAGAATCAGCATCGGCAAGAGCACACCGCGCAACTCGCGCCACAAATCGCGGAAAGTAACTGTCTCCAACCCGTCCGAATGGTCAAAATAACACTTCATCAGTGTCAAAAACAGGCAGTTAGACACCATATAGCCCACCGACCACAGGCCATAGACCTTCAATGACGACACCCACCACTGGCCGCCGTAGTCGTGAAACACGTGATGCACCATGAGGTCAACAAGCCCCATGCCGCCTATGATTGACAACGGCAACAAGACGTAAACCGTCAGTCGCAGCCACGGCTTCCAATTCTCGTGGATGAAGTCAAACACAGTGTTGACTTTCGCCGTCAGTGTCCGACGCTCATAGAGACGGATTTTCTCAACCTTCTTTTGTCTCATCGCGATGCACCCTATAGGGCAGATAAACATAATAGAAAAACACGTAGCACAGCGACATAACGATACAGACCATCGTTAGCCACGGCACATCGGCGGCATGGCGGGTGAGGAAGCCCTCAATCACAGCCGCCACGACAATCATCGGCATGGTGCCCATCACAATCTTGAGGCCATCGCGCGCCGCGTTGACAAACGAGCGCAACCTGCCGTAGGTGCCGGGAAACAGCCACCCGTTGCCCATGTGGATACCCGCGCCGGCCATGATGACAATAGCCGAAATCTCGAGTGTGCCATGGAACCACAATGCCAGCGAGAAGTCGGCCAGCGCGTCGTTGTTGTACAGAAACACAGACAAGGCTCCAAGATCCACCAGATTGTTAAACAACATCGCGGCCGACGCTATCGACGTCAGTATCCCCAACGCGAAAACCGTCAGACTCACCGACGCGTTATTCCACAATATCTCAAGAAACATTGACATCGGGGAATCGCTGGAGTAGACTCCGGCCGCATTGCCTTCTTTAATGTTGCGCAAAGTCATGTCAATATAGTCACTGCCAATTATAAAGTTGACATAGTCGCCGTTGCTCGCGGCGCTATACACCCCTATAATCACAGCCACCACCGAAATGATTATCGACAACAGCATCGCACGCCGCGCCTTGTACAACAAACGCGGCATCTCGTCGGCGAAAAAGTTCCTCACCGAAGCCCATGACATCGCGCGACCCTTATAGATTTCGTTATGAAAAGTAAGCGACAGGCTGTTGAGATAGTTGGTCAGCGTGCTGTTGGGGTAATGTGTGCGACTGTAAGCGAGGTCGGAAACCACGTCATTGTACACCTCAAGCAGGCGGTCGGCACTCGTGGAGCCGAGTTCCGACGCCACCTCCTCGTATTTCTTCCATTTATCATGGTTCTTGCGTATGAACGCGGCTTCTCTCATATTCTCTTGTTAATGCGCAATTCACAATTAGCACCTCTCGAAATTTATAGAGGAAAAGATTTGCAAATTTAGGCGTTTTTCAATAATTTTGCAAGAAATTCTTCACATTTACTGCAAATTTCATTCCACAATGCGCAGCCACGATATAATAACCGGACAGTACGTCACCATCAAGCAGTACCCGGCCAGCGCCGCCGACCGCCTGCTGGCCCGCATGCTTGACACATTTATACTGTATATATACCTCACTATATGCATCGCGGTGATGAGCACGATTTCAATGGACTTTTTTGAGAGCAGAGACCTGAGAAACGTCTTATTAAGCATTATGTTCCTGCCGCTTGTGATATACTTCCCGTTTTGTGAACTGATCTTCAGCGGACAGACCATCGGAAAGCGCGTCCAGCGCATACGCGTGGTGCAGGCCGATGGCAGCCGGCTCAAGTTGACAAGCGCGCTGCTGCGGTGGGTTCTCGATGTGCTTGACATCTCATTGGGATTGGGCTTACCCGTTATCATTCTCTCTAAAAAAAGCCAGCGCATCGGTGACATCGCCGCCGACACCATTGTCATCAAGGATTCGGAGCGCTTCTTTGGCGACAACAACCCGTATGCCTACGACTTCGCCGACAACAACTACCGCCCCACTTATCCGGAAGCCGCCGTGCTCTCAATCCGCCAATATGAACTCATTGACCGCGTCATTTACTACAACGGCGACTACAACCGCTACCAACATCTTTGCGATACCATGGCAAACAAGGTCATCGACACTCTCGGCATCACCCCGCTGCCGGGGATGCCGGCCAACGCGTTCCTGTCCACCGTCCAGAGCGATTACCGCTACTACGCGTCTCTTCCGGACATTGACTGATTATTGGGTCCCCTATAAAATAGTGAATAATCTTTATTACTGATTTAGCGGCTTTTACAATGGACTAAGGTCTTAAAATTTGGCTGTTACGCCGGCCTGGAAAGTGGCGCGGGGCATAGGGTATCCGGCATTAATCTCATAGCGTTGAGCCAACAGGTTGTCGCCGCGCAACCAAAGCGACAAGCAACGCATGACGGCAAACGACACGGTAGCGTCGACGAGCGTGAAATTCTCGGTCATCGGATTGTCGCCCACAGCGGTGAACAGACCGCTGACGTGTTGCACACCGAGCGTAGCATGCCATCGGCCCGAGGCAAAACGTGCCGCGACACGACCCAAATAACGCGGCGAGCCAACAATCTTGTGTTCCATGTGCAACAGCGAGTGATTCGTTGAAAGTTGCCAACGGGCGTTCACACGCCACGTCGCCTCAAGTTCGGCGCCGTAGTTCTCAATCTTGCCGGTGTTGACGTTCTTGCGGTTGACGGTCTGAATCATGTTGCCGCCCTTAATGTAGTAGAGGTTCACGCCGTAGGTGACATTACCCGGGCGGTGCCGCCACGACAGTTCATAGTTCCACAGCCGCTCGGGACGCAGTTCCTCGTTGCTGGGCGGATAGAGGTACATCTCACGCATGGTGGGGTTGCGGAAACCTTTTGAGGCCATGAACTTCACCTCACCGGTGGCGACAGGACGGGCCACGAGGCCGGCCTGCGGCACCCACTCGGTGCCGGTGACACTGTGATGGTCAAGCCTCACGGCGGCATCAATAGTGAGCCAGCGGACGATGTCCTGCCGGAAGTCGACATAGGCGCCAACCTCGTTGCGATAACTGCGACCGCTCTGCTTGTTGGGCGTGTCGAGCACGCTACCGTCAGCCTTGGAGGTGTAGTATGCGTTACCGTAGATGCGCTGATAGTCGAAGCCCGCGGTGATACGGTTGCCGTCAAAGAGTGTCGCGCTCTGATAGGCACTCACTCCAGTGAGGGCGTCCTTAGAGCGGAAGTATCGCTGGGTTGGCTTTGACGGGTCTGACGTACCGTCGTCAATCTTGTGACGTCCCCAATTATAGTAGGCACTCACGGCACCGGAAGTGTTGGCGTAATGGTTCTCGATTGCTGCAGACATCTCGCCGCGAGTGATCCACTGGTCGGCATCGTAGAGTGGCGAGTCAACCGTGCCGGGATGGCTGGCGTCAAAATGTGTGACATTGGCGTTAAAACTCAGTCTCCAGTGGTTACTCATTTCATATCCTAACCTGACGATGCCGCCATATTGCTTGAAGCCCATGCGAGGACGGTGGTTATCGGTACGGCCGAACTCTCCCGCAACGATGCTCGAGAACCGGCCGATTCTCACTTGGTTAGATGCCCGGGCTTGCACAGAGCCCCAACTGCCGGCACCGAGATCAAGAGTGGTCAACACGCCATCGGCAGATGGCCGGCGAGTGACAATATTGAGCACACCGCCCATAGCATTGGAGCCGTAAAGCACTGATGCCGGGCCTCGTAGCACCTCCACTCGCTCGGCAATCATCGTTTGGTAACTATCGCTGATTGGATGGCCATAGATGCCATTATACTGCGGGTGACCATCAATGAGCACCAACATCTGCCCGGCGCCACCACTGACGCCACGCAGGTTGATGCCGCCGGCCGCGCCGCCGCTCACACCGTAGCCCATCATGCCGCGCGAACTGACAAACAGTCCGGGCACCTCTTGCATCACCGTGGGTAACAGTGAGGACTGATGACTTGCAACGAGAGCATCACGAGCAATAGTGGTGACCGTCATTGGCAAGTGTCGCACATCAGCCGCAGAGCGTGTGCCGGTTACAACAATATCTTCCAACGCAATCGAATCGGGCAATGCCGCCGTGGCCACCAACGAGGTGGCGACAACCGCCAATAAAAGTGTAGTTCTCATGATAAATGCCTTGAACTTCAGTTAAAAGCAGTTCTAAGAGAACTAAAGGAACTAAGAACTCTTAGAACTCTTAGAACTCTTAGAACCGCTCATTGTTCTTATTGCAGTTTCACTAAGCGGTAGGTCTTGGAGCCGAGGCCGATGCTCTGGGCATAGTCAGTGATATAGGTGCCGTGCTGGCGGTTGATGCGCTCGATGAGCGGAGCGTTGTCGTCACCGGCCGACGCGTGATGGTTAAACACCATGTCGAGGCAAGCCTGGTCAACAGCCACCGGGTCAAGGCTGGCCATGATACCCATGTCCTTGAGTTCGGGCTTGGCGGGGTTGCCGTCGCAGTCGCAGTCCACGCTCATGTTATTCATCACGTTGATGTAGATAACGCGGCCATTAAAATAGTTGTGAACAGCCTGGGCGGCGGCGGCCATCGACTCGAGGAAGAGATCCTGTGTCGGACCGGCGGCAAGGTTCTCGGGCGTCCATGCCGTGGCGGGATTGTCACTCTTACCGGCAGTGTGGATATAGCACTTGCCGGCGGTGGAGGCGACGCCAATGCTGGCGTTCTTCATCACACCGCCAAAGCCGCCCATGGCGTGGCCCTTGAAGTGGGCCAGGTTAATCATGAAGTCGTAGTTTGCCAGATGCTCACCCACGATGTCATACTTGAGGTGCTTCTTGTCCTGAATGGGGATACGGATTTGGCCGAACTCGTCCATCAGGTCGACGGCAAAGATTGAGTCGAAGCCGTGCTCGTGGATGGTCTGCCAGTGTTTGGCGGGGTCCTGGCGGCTGCCGCCGTAAGCCGTGCCACACTCCACGATGGTGCCGTTCACCTCATCGACAAGATTGCGGATGAGCGTGGGCTTGAGGTAGTGCTTGTTGCCGCCCTCGCCGGTTGAAATCTTCACGGCAACGCGGCCGGTGGCCTCAACACCCAGGGCTTTGTAGATTTTAACGAGCGACTCGGGGGTAATCTCATTGGTGAAATAGACCACGGGCTGAGCCTGTGTCACGGCGGCGATGGTCAATGCCGCCACAATAGATGCCAAAAATCTTTTCATTTCGGTTTTGTTATTATGGTTTATTTCTTTAGAGGCGGTCACAAAGTGACCACACGCTTAACGGTGTTGCAAAGTTATTGATTTTTTTTCAATTAATAAGCATGGAATATTGCCCGCAATGGCATTATCAGTAAAATTGGTAAAAATCTCAGCGAAATATACCAAGCCATGTGCCGCATTTACGGTAATTTTGCACCGATGTTTTCCAATACACTTTTACTCTCTACTCATTATGAAACGATTATTTCTCACAATCTTAACACTGATGATAATGACAAGTATCAATGCCACCGGCACGCTCACCGCGCGCCAACTGCGCCTGTGTGCCGTTGCGGCCCTCGAGGCCCGCGGCGACCTGGAACGCCTCTCCCCCGCTATCGATGCCGCTCTTGACGAGGGCGTCACGGTAGCCGAACTCAAGGAGGCCCTTTCACAACTGTATGCCTACACCGGTTTCCCACGGTCGCTCAACGCGCTGGGCGTGCTCTCGCGTGTGATTGAGCAGCGCACGGCACGCGGTGCCGCCGTGCCAGAGGGCGAGCCGTGGACACGTCCCGCTCTTTGGGACGACGCGGCCGCAGCCTTGGCCACCGGAACCGAGGTGCAGACGCGCCTGAGCGGGCAACCGTTTGACTACAAGTTCTGTCCGCAAAACGACTACTACCTCAAGGCGCACCTCTTTGGCGACATCTTTGCCGGCAGCGCGTTGAGCGAGGCTGACCGCGAACTGGTGACCGTATCGGCGTTATCGGCCCTCGAGGGTGTCGCGCCGCAGTTGGCGGCCCACAAGGCCGGTGCCGTCAATATGGGCAACACGCCCGAGGCTGTCGACGAACTATGCCGCTGGCTCAGCGGTCAGGGTCTCACCGCGGCCGACGGTGCGGCAGCGGCTTTGAACGGCGCGTGGCCTCAAGGGCAACCCAACACGGCCTACGAGCAATACTTCACCGGCAACAGTTATCTCGCTCCGATGGGTGCCGTGACAAACGTCACATTTGAGCCCGGCTGCCGCAACAACTGGCACATTCATCATGGCGCGGTGCAGGTGCTTATCTGCGTCAGCGGCCGCGGATGGTATCAGGAATGGGGCAAGCCGGCGGTGGCGCTCGTGCCGGGAGTGGTCATCGCCATCCCCGCCGAGGTCAAGCATTGGCACGGAGCGGCAAGAGACTCATGGATGCAGCACCTCACATATATGACCGATGTCCACGACGGCTCATCAAACGAGTGGCTCGAACCCGTCGACGACACAACCTATGCCGCCGTCAAGTAATCAGCCTAAAGGTCAAGCCGGTAAGCGTCGGTAAGGTATTGCTTCGCCGTGACATGCGGCAAGAAGTAAACCTTTAACGCCGCCGACACCGGATAACGATTGAAGAAGGGGTCATCGCAGAGGTAAAACTCCACTGCCTTGACCTCTTTGCTTGCCATCAAGCCGGCACGATAGGCTTCAACCTTTGGGCGCACACGCGGCAACACTTTGATGCCCTCGCGGCCGTCAGCCAGCGTCACCAACGCGACAACGTGCAAGCGGCGACGGGTGTCGATGGCAGCCTCCCTCTGCTCGGGCGTACTCTTGTGGGTTACAGTGATATGCCGACCGTACCGCACATTGATATCTTCCATCAGCCCACGGAAAACGGTGCCGTGCATCGAGGTGTCCAGCATTCCTTTGAAGAAGATATAGTAGTGAATCATCTCATGGATGATTGTATCCTCCACATCGGCCTCAGGCAAGTCGTAACGGGTGGAGATGCGCAAACTATAGCCATAACGTTCCAACGAGCCGTCACTCCGATGCCTCACTCTGAATGATAATTGACCTTGAAACGTCTTCGCATTGCTCAACTTGACTGGTATAGGCGGCAACTCACCGTTGAATATCAACCGGTTGAACTCATCAAACTTCTTCTTTACAAAGTCGATTGTCGCTTTCATTGTTTTGTAACATTGGCGACGGTTCCTGTGTTTCATTAACAATTTGTAAACACAAGAACCGTCCCTTTATTTCAGATTTTAGATATTAGATTTTATCCATCTAATATCTAATCAGGCGGCCGTTCTCAATCACGATGCCGCGATAGTCTTTGCCAACGGGCTGCCCGAGCAGGTTGTAGCGCGTTGTGACGGTCGCCGGCTCGGCGGCGCTGATGTCGTCGATACACGTCACCGGGCTCGTGGGCAGGTGGAGCGGCATGACGAGGAACTTATCGCTGAGGCCGCCCTCAGTGTAGGCGCTGACGCGCCATGCGCGCGGCGCGCCGGCACTGCCCGAGGGCACCGCACGACGCGTGATCGCGTCAAACGGATAGTTGCCATCGCTCTGCAACGAGGGCACCGTCGCGTTTTCCAGCAAGGTCATGTCGGCCTTGAGGCCGCCCTTTATGGCATGGACGTTGACGCCGGCCTCCGGCGCGGGCACATAGAACTCGTTGTTGTCGCTGTAAATCGTCCACTCATATTTGGCGTACTCCTGCGGCTTGGGACGCACAAAGGCGTAGGTCTTGCCGTCGTTGGCACCCACCTGGGTGCGGCTCATCAGCGAGGCGGGGATATAGGTGTTGGGCACGTAGGTTGCCGCGGCACCCTTGACGGGCGCCTCGCTCACCTCAATGACGGGGTTGATTTTGTCGCGCAGCACGCCGGTAATCGTGCCGCCATTAATCTTGTAGCCCTTGAACGCGTCGGGCGACACGAGGCCTTCAACAGCGACCCAGTTGCTCTGGTCATAGACGTTGCATCGCGCGGCCAAGAAGCCCGTCTCGACCATATAGTTCCTCTCGCCCTCGCTCGCCACGTCTGGCGTGAGCCACCGGTTGTCGTCCTTGCAGTAGAGCGCGCCTTGCCGGTCGGCATAGACGGCCGTCAAGTCGTCGCTGACGGTGTAACTCCTGCCCACGACGCCGTAGTTGACGATCCACCACAGCGGATAGACGTTGTCGTCCTCGTCGATGGCCGACAGCCACGCCGTGAACTTCTGGCTGTCGATGTAGGCCTGGCGCATCCCTTGCGGCACGTGGAGGGTGGTGCCCGAGGGCGTGTTGAACTCGGTGCCGCCATGCGGCAGCACACCGTCCCACCAGCCAAACGCGTTGAGTGCCGCCGTTTCCGTCATCAGGAACCACACGTCGGTAACCGACGTGCAGTATAGAAACGCCTCGCTTCCGATGTGTTGCACGCTGGACGGTATCACAACCGACGTGAGCGACGCGCACTCGGCAAACGCCTCGTCCTCAATGCGCGTCAGGCCCTCGCTTAGTAGCAGCGTGTTCAAGGCCGAGCAGCGAAAAAACGCCGCGTCGCCGATTGTCGTCACCGAGGCGGGTATGGTCGCGCTCTTGAGGTAGGTGCAGTCAATGAACGCGTTGGCACCGATGGTTTCGACGCCATCCTCAATCACGAGGCTCTCGATGACGGCCTTCTCGGTGTAGTTGCCGGTCTCTTGAGAGAAGTTGAAGGCGCCGTCGGCCACCCCAACCACGTCGAGGTCCGCGACCACACTGTGGATGCACAGGTCGCGGATTGGCGTCACCTCGTCCCAGCCGGTGGCGTAGTAGCCGTTGGCATCAGTGTCCCAGGTGTACACCACGCCGTCGATGGTCACCTGATAGTCGGCGGCGGCGACGGCCGGCCATGACGCGAGCAGCAGCACCGCAGCTATCGAACCGCGCCAAAGCCGCCGTGCGCACCACTCTTTTAATAGTTTGTCAATCATCAGTTTTTCACTCGTTTTTTGTGTCTTCCCTCAATCCGTCAAAATTGCTCTCCCTCACACAGCGCGCATGAGTTTACGACCGGTTGTCGCGGCTCAGAATTTATATTTCACACCGGCCACAAGCAAACCCTGCTCGCCGACACCAAGTTCAATAAAACCGCGAAACGCGCCGCCAAACTCAGCGCCCACCACCGAGGCTTGCCATCCAAACGCGGCAGTTGTCGTGCCTTTCTCGCCACCGTGGTTCACACCGATAATCACACCGAGCGCCAATTTGGAGTACATGCTATAATGTTCGCGGTTCAACCAGTTATATTTCAACGCCGGCAGAATGCTGATGTAGGACGAGCGCACATTGCCGGAGTCGCTCCATTTGCACGTTCCGTAGGTTGCCACAAGGCCAACGCCGAGGTGCGACTTCGGACGATAAAAATACTCCGCGCCGATGGCACCGACATAACTGGTCTGCTTGCCGAGCGTCGCTCCGCCAACATATGACGAACTCAAATCGGTGAACGCGCCCGGACCATACGAGATGCCGATCTCGTGCTTCCAGTCATCCTGCGCGGCAACATTCAACGCGCCAACCATAACAACAGCCAGCAGCAAAAACAATTTCTTCATAATGAATTTTTTAGGTTATTGAATTTAATAAATTATAATGTTTATCGTACAAAATTACTCATTATTTTTGACAACAGAAAGAAAAGCACAAAATATATCCACGGCTGGTATTGAATAATTGCCATTGCCTCCAAACTGTCTTATTTATAACAAAGCCGCGGCCATCCACCTGTCCCCCACAAGTGAGAATCAGGATGGAATGGCCGTAACTTGACACTTATATCCGATGCGGGTTACTTGACGGGCTCCGAGCCTCCACCGCCGAGGGCGATATAAAGTTCGATAAGGCCCTGTGCTCCATCATAGAGGTTCATCGCTTGGCTGAGTTGCGCTCGAAGGAGCGACTCTTGCGCCGTTATTACCTCGAGGTAATTGGCTTTGCCGTTGTCCATCAACTCGTGAGTGCCGTTATAAGCCTCACGCAGCACATCAATCTGCCGACTGTAGTACTGATGTTTCTCGCGCGCGGCCTGGCAGTCGGCCAACGCCTCGTTTACCTGATTGCCGGCATCAATAACGGTCTGCACATACTTGTTGCGCATATCCTCTTGCTTGAGTTTGGCAATCTTGAGGTTCCCTTTCAACTGTCCGCGGGCAAACAGCGGCTGGGTGAGCGAGCCGATGATGCTCCACAAAATCTTGCCGGGGTTGACAATCGCCGCGCCGGCATTGTTGGTCCAGCCGGCGGCGCCCGTCAGCGAAAGGCCGGGATAGAAAGCGGAGCGGGCCGTCTGCATGTTGTAGAAAGCCTCCTCCATGGCGAAGTCGGCCATGCGCACATCGGGACGGCGCAAAAGCATCTTTGCCGACAGCGGCTCATTGGCAATCAGCGGCAACGAGTAGGTGCCATAACGGCTGCGGGCGATGTGCTGCGGCGTGATGGCCAGCAGGGCGCAGAGGGAATTCTCCACCCCGCGGATATTGCGCTTGACATCGACAATCTGAGTCTTCACGTCAAGGCAGGAAGCCTCCTGCTGGTTGACGGCGGTTGAAAAGAGTCTGCCGTTTTCCCACAACGCCTTTTGCGCGTCGAGCGAGCGTCCCCACAGGCTGTCGGTCTGGATAAGAATCTCCAACTGCCGGTCGAGCAACTGCAGCAGGCAGTATTGCTGCGCCACGGCCGACACGAGGTTGGCGTGGACTGCCTGCTCGCCCGCCTGGGCCTGCAGCATCACGGCGCGCGCGGCACGGCGCTTGTTGGTGTAGCCTCCCAACTGCCCAAAGTCCCAGTTCATCTGGATGGGCACATTATAGGTCTTTGTCGTGTTGCCGTCAAAGCCGGAGAAACCTCCCGAGGGAGCCAGGTAGAACGACGGCAGAATAGCCTTCTTGGCAATCGAGAGCGCGGCCTGACTCTGCTCAACGGCAATGCGAGCCGAGTTGAGGTCGGTGTTGCGCACGAGGGCGGTGTCGATGAGACGCTGCAGCAGCGGGTCGGTGAAGAACTGTCGCCACGACAGCGCATCGGGCACCACGGCCGACGTGTCGGAGGCATAGACACCCAGGGCGTCGGCCGGCACATCCATCTTGGACTGGTACTTGTCGTAGATGCCACACGAGGTGATTAGCAAAGTACAAAGTACGAAGTACGAAGTACGAAGTATTTTATTATTCATCATCCGTTAGTTGTTATAAGGCAGCCACAAGGTGGCTGCACACGAACATCATTTTTCGTTTGGTGTCTCTTGAGGCTCGGTGGCGACAACGGTGCTGCCCTGGAACTTCTCATGCAGTTTCTGGAAAACGATAAAGAATCCGGGCACTACAAAGAGCAAGGCGATGGTGCCGATGCTCATACCGCCAATCACACCCAGGGCCAACACGCGGTTGCCGTTGGCGCCGGCACCGCCCTCGATGACGAGCGGCACCATTCCGATAATCATCGTGGCAACCGTCATCAAGATGGGGCGCAAGCGCTCCTTGCAGGCCTCGAACGCGGCGTCAAAGATGCTCATGCCCTGAGCGCGACGCTCCTGGGCAAACTCGGTAATCAAGATGGCAGTCTTGGCCAACAAACCGATGAGCATGATAACGCCCGTCTGAAGGTAGATGTTGTTGTCCATACCCGGGATTTGGTACATGTGGCCGAAGTAGACAAACACGAAGGCACCCATCAGACCGAAAGGCACGCTGAACAGCACTGCCCACGGCGTGAACCACGAGTTGTAGAGCGACGCCAGAATCAGATAAATCAGGATGGCGCAAATCAAGTAGATCATCGCGGTGGCATTAGAGCCGGCGGTCTCTTCCAACTCGCGCGACATGCCGCTGTACTCATAGGTGGCCGTGGTGGGCATCTCTTGCTTGAACACCTCGGCGATAGCCTTGTGGGTATCGCCCTCGGAGTATCCGGGTCCCGGGGTGACCATGCACGTGATGCTCTGGAAGAGGTTGAAGTGCTCAATACTCGACGGGCCTACAATCTCCTTGAGGGTGACAAACTCCGAGATGGGAGACATCTTGCCGCCCTTGACCTGCACAAAGATGTTGTTGAGTGACGACGGGTCGAGGCGATATTCCGGCGAGGCGGCCGCCATGATGCGATAGACTTTACCGAACTGGTTGAAGTTGCCCACAAACGCGCCGCCGCAGAACGAGCCGAGCGTGTTGAGCACCACCTCGGGCGAGACACCGGCGCGGTCACACTGGGCGGGGTCGACATCAACCTGATACTTGGGATAACGCTCGGAATAGGTCGAGATGGCGGCACCAACCTCCGGACGCTCGGCGAGTTTGGCCAAGAACTTATCGGTTTGCATCGCAAACTCCGACAGATTGCCGTCGGTAGGATCCTCCACAATAAGGCTCACGCCGTTGTTGGTGCCATAGCCGGGAATTTGCGGCATCTGGAACGGAATCACCACCACGTTCTTGATGTTCATGCACGCGTAGTAGAACTTGGCGTAAACCAACTCGATGTAGTGCTCGATGCCGGGACGGTCATTCCAGTTTTTCAAGCGCACGATGAGCGTGGCATAGTTGGAACCGTCGGCCGACGAAGCCATACCGTAGCCGCAGCACACCGCGAAACTCTCCAACTCGGGGATTTCCTTGATTTTGGCTTCGACTTCCTTGACGATTTCACGCGTCTGCAGCAGAGTGGTACCTTCCGGTGCCTGCACCTCGGCCAGGAACACGCCCTGGTCCTCCTGCGGCACGAGGCCCGACGGCAGACTGCGCATGAAGAACACAAGCAGCACAGCGGCGATTGCCAGCAGGCTCCAAGCCAACACGGGGCGCTTGATGAACTTCTGGACACTCGCGCTATACTTGTTGTAGATGGCGTTGTAACTAACGGTGTAGGCCTTCTTGGTGTAATAAGCGATGCCCTTGCCCTCCTTCTCGCCCTCGGTGACGCGCATCATGATGGCACACAGGGCGGGACAGAGCGTCAACGCCGACACACACGACAGGCCCACCGACGAAGCAATCGTCACACCGAACTGTGTGAAGAATGTGCCGGAGGTGCCGGGCATAAACGTCACTGGAATAAACACAGCCATGAACACGAGCGTACACGACACCACAGCCACCGACACCTCGTTCATCGCCTGACGCGTCGCCTCGCGCGCGTCACTGATGCCGTTCTCCATCTTGGCCATGACGGCCTCAACCACCACGATGGCGTCGTCCACCACAGTACCGATGGCAAGCACGAGAGCGAAGAGCGTCAAGATGTTGAGTGAGAAGCCGGCTACCTTGACGATGGCAAACGTGCCCAACAACGACACGACAATCGAGATGGACGGGATAATGGTCGCCTTGAAGTTCTGCAAGAAGAAGAACACCACGAGCACCACCAGGATGATGGCGATCACAAGAGTCTCGACCACGTTGTGGATGGCGGCGTAGAGGAAGTCGTCGCTGGTGAGCATGGTGACAAACTCCAGTCCGGCAGGCATCGAGGACTTAATCTCGTCGAAAGTCTTGTTAATGCTTGCGTTCACCTGGGTAGCGTTGGCACCCGGGGCGGCGAACACGATGAAGAGGGCGCCCGGCCGGTCTTGGATGTTGGAGGTGAAGTTATAACTCATGGCGCCAATCTTGACCTCGGCCACATCACTCAAGTGGAGCAGGTGGCCGTTGTCGCTGGTGCGCAACACGATGTCGTTGAACTCCTCGACACTCTTCAACGTACCCTTGTACTGCATCGAGTATTGGTAAGAGTTGCCCGACTGTTCGCCCAACGAACCCACAGCCGCCACGAAACTCTGTCCGCCGATTGCGGCAAAGATGTCGTTAGGGGTGAGGTTATACTGGGCCATCACGTCCGGCTTCAACCAGATGCGCAAGGCATAGGTGTTACCGAGGCTCTGCACATTACCCACGCCGGTGATGCGCATCAAGCGGGGCTTGATATTGATGTCGACGTAGTTTGACACGAAGTCCTCGTCATACTTGCCGTCGGCACTCTTGACAGCAAAAATCTGCAGGATGTTGCTCTGCTGTTTCTGCACGGTAACGCCCACCTTATTCACCTCGGCCGGCAGCAAGGCCTGGGCGCGCGTGACACGGTTCTGCACGTTCACCGCGGCCATATCGGCGTCAACGCCTTGCTTGAAAAAGACGTTGATTGTCACGTTGCCGTTCGATGCCGCCTTGGAGGTCATGTAGGTCATGTCGGTCACACCGTTGATGGCCTCCTCCAGGGGTTGGATAACCGACTTCATCACGGTGTTCTCATCAGCACCGGTGTAACTGGTCGTCACGGCCACCGTGGGCGGCGCGATGTCGGGATACTGCTCGATGGGCAGCGTGCTCATCGAGATATAACCCACCAGGGCAATCACGATGGAGATGGCACACGCCATCACATATTTATTGATAAATATATTATTCTTCATGCTGAGTAGAGAGTAATTAGTAATTGGTAATTAGTTGTTTTTACTCACTTACTCTTGGGTTGCTCGGGGAAGAGCACTTTCTGGCCTTCCATGACGTTGTTGGCGCCAACGGTGACAATCTTGTCGCCGGCATTGAGGCCGCCAACAATGATGAAGTCCTTGCCGTTGCCGGCGTCCTCAATCTTCACGTTGACCGCTGTGGCGGTGCTGTCGGCCTGCACTTTATAAACAAGCGACTTGTCCTGCAGGCGCACCACGGCGTGCTGAGGTATCACAATCATGTCGCTCTCGGCAAAGGGGATAACAATGGTGCCTTGAATGCCGGAGTAGAGGGCGCCGTCGGGATTGGGGAAGGAGGCCTTGCACGACAGTGCGCCGGTGGCGGCGTCAACAACACCGGTAACGCTCGACACGCGACCCTTGTGGGCATACTCGGTTCCGTTCTTCATCACAAACGTCACGTCGGGCAATTCCGCCAGATACTTGTCGATGTCGGCTTGGGAGTAGCCCTCCTTGACGGCAGCCTCGATAATGGCCTCGTTGATTGAGAACCACGCTTCCATCCGGCGGTTGCCGCTGACGATAGTCAGTTGGGTCATGGGCGACACCTGGTCGCCGGCACGCACGTTGATTTGGCCCACCACGCCGGCCACCGGCGCGGTGATGGTGCAGTAGCCCAGATTGACGCGGGCACTGTTGACGGCGGCTTGAGCCTGGGTGACGGCGGCGCGGGCCTGCTCCACAGCGGCCTGGGCCTGACGATAGGCGTTGCGCGAGTTCTCGAGCGTGTAACTGCTCACAATCTTCTTGTCGAACAGGTTCTGGTTGCTGTCAAACTCCAGTTTGGCACTGCTGGCCTGGGCCTGCGCGGCCTGCAAATTGGCCTGCGCGGCCTGCAAGTTGGCTTGGGCCGACTGCAACTCGCTCTGGGCAGTCCGCGAGTCAATCACAAACAGCGTCTGGCCACGACTCACCTGCTGGCCTTCGGTAACGGCGATGCGCAGCAACTGGCCGCTCACCTGAGGCATGATGTTCACATCACTCTCGCCCTTCATGCGGGCACTGAACTTGATGGGCAACACGATGTCGGACTTTGCCACAGTCATCGTCTCGAAAGAGGTGGGCACGATTGCCATCTCTCCCTCATTACTGCCACATGAGGTTAGGCCGGCTGCGAGCGTCGCAAGTGCCACAGCCCAACTCAAAGCACTTTTCTTTTTCATATTCGTTTTATAGTTTTTGTTTTCAAACTAAATCACAAAATTAGTCACTTTTTTGTAAATCTCATTTATTCTAATTAATAATATATCGTGGTTTTGCTGATTTTGAAACCTTTTTGCTGATTTTGAAAACCGCGACGGCATGTCATATAGCCGAATCGTGCATCCAAGATGTAACATTTTGCCCCATGCGCTGCTTGAAGGCGAGGCTAAATGTGCTGTAACTGCGGTAGCCGCTCTCGCTGGCCAACTGCTGGGCGGTGAAGGTGCGTCGCGCGGCCACGGCCTCGCGATACAGATCGACAAAATGATTGATGCGCAGTCCGTTAATATAGGCATTATAGGTAGTGCCATTGCCGGAGAAATACTGGCTCAAGTAGTATCGGTTGGTGCCGATTGCTTTGGCGAGTTGCGAGAGAGTCAAGTCGTGCTGCAAATAGAGTTTAGGTTCGATGCAATGCTGCTGCAACAACTCACTGATATTGTTGAGGATAGCAGGTGGAGCCGAGAGATTTAGGTCTTCATGTTCATCATCTACAACCCCAGTTTCGGCGGGTGCCTCATCGTTAGTGACTGGCAATGAGGCACCGAGGTCGCTCAATGTCTCGACACGCCACACGAGAAAACAAATCAACAACAGGCTATTCACCTGTATGAGATAGAAAAAGGCACGGCTCTCAACCTCGTTACTGTAAATGCCGAAAAATAACAGCATGACGGCGGCCACTATCAAGCTGGCCCAGATTTCCTTATGTTCAAGGTCGGCGTAGTTATCCCGCAACCAATGCCCGTATTGCTTGACAGCAATCACCATATAGATTGTGAAGCCAATGGCAAGCGATGCCTCATACACATGGAACAAAGGCATAATGGTCTCATCACGGGTGATGATGTAATACACCAGTCCGGCAATAAAAGGCACAGCCGTTGCCACGGCCGGACACAACGGTCGCCGACGATCTTGCAACAGGGAGAGCAACATTGCGATTACCAATGGCACCAACACGATATAGTCGAGAAAAGAGGCGCAGCAATACCACATCCTCATGCCATCACTTGACGAGAGACCTAAAATCGGCAAATACCAAAAGTGGGTCAATGCCAGAGACCCAATAAACGCTGCCGTGCAGAAGCGCAACCGTGGTTGGGGAGTCACATCCGGCGCAAAGACATTAGCGCGGCCAAACAGCAGATAGCAACACGCGACGATGGCCAAGGTTGTCACTGCCGAATATAACATGAAGTATAGAATATCGTTGAGTATCAGGTCGACGTACATGATTGTACATGAAAATAGTTCAAAACTTATTTGGTTTGATGCACAAAAGTACGATTTTTTTCACATTTCAAAAAATGTTTCTCAACATTTTATTCAATTTGAAACTTCCCGCAACGCATATCAAAAGTTAAAAAAACAATACGGGATGACTATGTTATCATTATTATTAGTACTTTTGCATAATAATAACGACTACGAGATGTATAAATTGAACTACAAGGTAACAACAAGCGCTTGTGATAGCGATGGACATTTGAAACTCTACTCCGCCCTGCAGATGCTGCAGGACTGCTCGGAGATGTGGATTGACTCGGAGCCTGTTGTGAAACATTATTTTGAGGAAAACGGGATGACACAGTTGCTCGTTTCACGTCAAGTTGAAATCATGCGCGTGCCGGAGTTCAAAGAAGAACTGACGGTGGCCACGTCTGTTTACGACTGTAAGCCGATGTTCGGTTTTCGCAATACATTCATCTACGATGCCTCCGGCAAGCCATGTTATCGCACGTGGAGCATGGGAGCCTTTGTCGACAAGTCCACAGGCAAACTCAAGCGCATCGACGAAGCCACAATCGCCTCATTGAATATTGAGCCGCAACTGGAGATGACCTACGGCGACCGCCGCATCATTGTGCCTAAAGAAGATGGCGAGCGGCTCTCCCCCATCAAGGTTCTCCGGGCCGACATCGACTACAACAAGCACTTGAACAATGCCAACTACGTGCGCATGGCCATGGAACTGCTGCCCGAAGGCTTTGACTTCAGCAACCTGCGGGTGGAATACCGCGTGCCCGCCAAACTCTACGACAGCCTCTGCCCCACCATCCACAAGATTGATAACGGCATCATTGTCGTGCTGGCACTTGGCAACGAAGTGAGTTGCATCATCGAGTTCACCTAATTTTAATACGATATGGCAGAAGTAAAGACAACGGAACTCTTGCGCACCAACCAAAGTTGGGACGGCGCGCCACTCCCCTCTTTCCCCAATGAGAACGCTGAGATTATTTCGATGAGATATGAATTCCCTCCGGGCAAGAAACTGGGTTGGCATCACCACGATGTGATTAACTTCGGGTTTGTTCAGCAGGGCGAACTCACCATTATCGACATCCACGGCAATGTCAAGGTGTTTCACGCCGGAGAGCCTCTCGTCGAGATGGTGGGCACAATCCACCACGGCGAGAACAATGGCACAGAAACTGTGGTTCTCTATATGTTCTATGTCGCTAAACAAGGAACCCCCATTTCAATTCAGCACCCCGAGATCCCACTAATTGATTGATGGTCTGCTATATAAATAAAAATTGTGACCTATGGGTCATTTTGCAGGATAAAATCTTCCAGAGCACCAGTTGTGGCAAGC
>CAMHQD010000040.1 GCA_946187345.1 uncultured Porphyromonadaceae bacterium
ACACCGTCGTCGACGCGCTTGCCGACAGGGCCGCCAAGGCGTTGGGCATCGTGGTATAGACGCGCTGCAAACTGCCGTTGATGCTCACCTGCGTGTTGTTGGTATAACGCGTGCCCATCTTCGTGACATTTGTCGGAGACCAGTCGCTGGCGTTCTCGGTGTAGGTCACATCCCAGTTGGGGTCGCTCAGATAGACGCACTTGGCCCAATACGGCTCGATGGTGATGGCGGTGACGCTGTCGGGCACATCATAGTAGGCACCCTGTGCGAAGACACGTTCGCTGACGGAATAGAGGTCTTTGTCGGTGCACTTGCGGTCGGCGAAGTTGTATGCCGGCGCGTCGGTACCCGTGCTGTACGATGTCGGACTGGAGACGCCGCCGGTGATGCTGACGATTTTCCATCCCGTTACCACCTTGTTGCCGTTGTAGTTGCCTTTGCCAATCTCGTTGTAGTAAGGCAACTGCACCTTGTGGTAGTTGAAGTTGTAGTTATCCGGATCTTGGTCGGTGATGGTGAGCGTTAGGCTCGAGCGCACGATGCGGGCCGTGGTAGGTGCCCCGGCACCCTGCTGGATGGTCACCGTGAGGGTTCCTTGCGAGGTGAGCGCGGAGGCATCATAGTTGATGACCGACGGATAAGTGCCCGGCTCCTTTAATATCGGATAAGGCGCGATGCTCGTGTCGAGGACCCACTTTGCCATCGATGCGATGTTGGAGACATCGCCAGTGGCATAGTATGCCGCAAGACCGCGGTTGCTGTTGAGCATCTGGCGGTATTGCTCAAACCGCACGAGGAAGCGTTCCTCAGCACCCAGAGCGGCGTTATAGACATCAATGTCTCCGTTCTTGCTGAACGGCGCCTCATAACGGAAGTAGTTGTAGTTGTTGATGCCGTTCTGATTGGCAGCATTGGTGATCAACAGGCCGTTGTAGATCGGGGCCTTGGAAGAGCCACCGGTGATGTCGCCGTAGAACATGCAGTTCATCACCATTGTGCGCAGGTCATTGACCGTCGATGCGTAGGCATTGTGTCCGACAATGCCACCCACATCTGTGCCGCCGGTGATGGTGGCGAAATTATAACAGTTCACCACCCTTGAATTGCCGTCGAGCAGTCCCACGAGTCCGCCGGTGTAGGCCGAGCCGCTGATGCTGCCGGCGTTCACACCGCAGTTGTAAATCCGCGTGTCGCCCAGGGCGTTGTTGCAGATGGCGCCGATGTTGCCGCTGCCGCTGATTGACGCGCTGCTGATAATCACATTGGAGATCACAGCCCCGTTGGCATAACCGATGAGCGGTGCCGAGACGGAGAAGGTGTTTAACCCGCCATCGATACTGCCAGTGAACGGGTTCTGCTGCGTGCCCACCGTGCCGTTGGCGACAAAGCCTTCGTCGAGGATGTAGTTTCCAGCCATGTCGGTCATCTCGTCGGTTGACGAGACAACAACCTGGTTCATGGTGAACGTGGCGACCTCCGAAGCGTCGCTACCATCGTTGTTACGCATCGCCACGGCGTTGACGTAAGTCGACTCCAGCAAAAACGGTCCGCTATAAGTGAGACGGGTTGACGAGGTGAGAGGGTTAGAGCCGTCGGTGGTGTAATAGATGGTAGCACCGGTGGTGGCGCACGTGATCGTCACCATCCCCGTGGCCGCGTCATAGTGGATTTCGGGTGTGGCGCATTGGAAAACGACCTGATGGAACGCCCACTTCATCGTGGGTTCCGAACGTCCGTTGTTGCGGGTATAGAGGTTGGTGTTGTCGAGACGTGCCAACACCGCATAGTAGGTTGAATTGCCCTGATAGAGGATTGCTCGCGGCACGAGGTAGTACAATCCCGCTATTGCCGACGGTGCGATGGCGAACTGATATCGGTACAAGTTCGGGCTGCCGGAAGCAGGCAATTCGCCAATGATGGCGGCATTGCTCATCGAGGCATCGTCGGCGCGCAGACCGAGGTACAATTCCGTCGGGACATCCTGGATATAGTAATAGGTATTCCAGTCGTCGCTGTCGGCAACGGTGAAGAACCACTTGGCTTCATCGGTAAGTTCGGTTGTCGTGGTGACATATTCCGCGCCCGGAGTCATAAAATATCCGGCCGTGCCACTCTCGATATTGTAGTAGTGCGCATCGGCTGCGGAAGTCGAGACCGTGATGGGCGGTGTCACTGCCGGCATCTTCTCGTTGAAAACCGGAACGAACACCCATCGTGCACCTGCCGAGGCGTCATTCACGTTACGGGTAGGCGTCGCCACAGTCAACGTACTGTTGTTGGGATAACTAGAGTTGGCGCTGTCATAGTCCTTGAAGATGCCGCCCGAGGCACCGTACGCGAACGGGATGATGTTGTATCCGCCACCGATAGCCTCGGTGATGTGGAAACGGAAGATGTCTGACGAGTCAAAGTCGGCGGCATCTTTCATCAACACACCATTGACCACATTGTTGTTTTCATTGGTGTAACTGGTGTAACACAGATACTGGCCGGTAGTATGATTCTTGATGAAGTAGTACTGCCGTCCGTTGACGACACCGGCGCTGTGCATGGTCCACATCATTGACGCACGCGGCAAACTGTTGGTTGTCACCTTCGTGACGTTGAGCGTGGCGTTCAACTGGTCAGGCAGCAGATAGAAATTGGTGTTGCCCTGGTTCTGAATCAGGTAAGGATGGTTGTCGCCGAACTCAACGATGGGGGTGAAAACGGTGACGGGCGAATCGGGGTAACCGCTGCGAACAGCAATCGCATTAATGGTTGTCACGCCGGCGGGCAGGTCAAACGGGCCGTTGTATTGTGTCGACGAGGTCGTCGGCGTGGAGCCGTCGGTGGTGTAGTAGATTGTCGCCCCCGGGAAAATCGTCTCCATGACTATCTTGTAGTTCATGTTGAAACCCACCGTGGGAGCGGTGACCTGAGGCACGTCGAAATACCATTGGGAGTTATTGTCATTACCACGTCCGATGGTGCCGCCGATGCCGCCACGATCGGAGGTCGGAGTCTTCTGGGGTTTGTTGCTGGCATTCGGGTTCAACGAGTAGGTCGTCAACATACCGTATGGCGTGATGAAGTACTTGCCTCCCGATTTGTCGGTGATTGTGAAAAGGGTGTTTGTCCCGGGAGAGTTGGTTGCCTCGAGGTGGACAAAGAGACGTCCCTCATATCCGCTGATCGTCTTCATTTCATTTTGGGTAAGATACTTACCCGTGAGCACATGATAGAAGCGATAGTAGGTGGTGCCGTTATCGACCACGATTTGCACATCCCACAACGCATTGATCACATCCTCTTCGGTGAGGTAGGCCTGATAGGTCGTAAGGTGCGGCATACCATTGTCAACGGTGTCAAAGAACGGACTGACTGTGCTGCCGTTCCAATAACATTCCTCTGCAGGGATAAGGTAGTAAATTTTCTTCTTCTCTGTTAAATCAGAAGACGTGTTGTAGCCGTTGAAGTTGGCAATCATATAGACGCCGGGTAGCAAGCGTGCAACCGTTTCAGGTGGGAATATGCATGCCACTGCCATCAGTAGCGTGGCCAGTATTATGCCTTTATGTCTTGTGTGATTCATCATTTTACTATCAATTTTGTGGTAAACTTGCCCTTGGCCGCACTCACTATGTAGATGCCGGGTACATCCACCGATGTCTCTCTATCCTCTTCGGGCGAAATATCAAACGAGGCCAGCACCATACCGTTGCTTCCGTAGATGGCTACCGGAGCGGCCTCCGACAGGTGCGACGTCACAATGATTGTGCGCTCGCTCACCTTCACGGTGATTTTGCCGCTCAACTCGTCGTCAACGCTCTCTTGCTCGGGGTCGCCATGCAATTCCGACTCCTCTTCCGAGAACTCGATGGCGCGTGGCGCGTGCAGTGGTGCCGTTCCCGATATGAAGTAGGGACGGAATGGCAGCACCTCGGTCGCGGCGGTGGTCAGCTCGTAGGCGTTGCCGGTTGCGTTGAGCGTGTAGCCGCCTGCCGGAACATCCACCTTCAGGTAGTTCGGGAAGAAACTGTAGTTGTTGTGCCTCACGGCCTGTATCTCATCGTCGCTCACGCCTATGGTGGCTCCGCCGGCCGAGGCAAATGTAATCACCTGCGGCTCCAAGCGACCTATGTATTCAAGCGTATTCTTCGGCTCAAAGGTGCCACTCAGGTCAAACTCGTAGTAGCGCGAGCCGGGGAAGCCTATAATGTAAGGCGTGGCGACTTGCTGCAGCGGGTAATCGTTCATCGTGTGGGCACTGGCGTAGTAACGCTTGTACAGGTCCTCGTTGTCGTCCTTGCGCAGGTCGCCGCCGTCGTAGCTGTAGTAGGTATCCCATAAGAAGGTGTTGGTGTAGTTCTTGCTGTTACCGGCCTGCTTGTCGGGGTAGCGGAAGATGGCCTTGAGCTTGTCGGGCTCGCTACTGATTCCGCTTATGTCGCGATAGTCGCGCAACCAGTACTCATGGCCTATGGTGCTCTCCTGATAGAAGTGTGTCAGCTCGCCCTTGGTTTGCGTAGTCACCAGTTCCACCGTAAACGGCAGGCTGATGCCTTCCCATCCGCTGTTCAGGTTGGCGTAGCGTTCGGGCTCGCGCTGATACCACATGCGGCTGTTGCTGTTAAAGGTGTAACTGATAGGTGCGTTAAACTCTTCCTTGTCCACCAGGAAATGGTCGTCGGGCGTGTAGTACGACGGGGTCTCATCATCCGTGCGCTCCACAATGTGGAAGCTCACCGTGGGCACCAGTTTATCCACTGTGCGGTAGGTGCTGTGGGTCTCGGCATACTCGTGATCACTATTGGCGTTCAGTATCGTTTCGCGGGTTGTAAGGGCCGCACTCTCCACCGGCTCGTTGCTGGCAGGTGTGTAAACCAGCAGGTTGCGCGT
Source organism: uncultured Porphyromonadaceae bacterium (assembly GCA_946187345.1). Lineage (GTDB taxonomy): Bacteria > Bacteroidota > Bacteroidia > Bacteroidales > Muribaculaceae > Sodaliphilus. The sequence goes on from CAMHQD010000040.1 coordinate 4,882, forward strand.
CAGATCCACGTTGCGGATGGCCAGCAAACCGCCGTCGTCGAGTAGCGGCGCGTAGAATAAGCCGTTGTTCAGACCGCGCTGATACTGCTTCGGCGCACCGCTACTGCCGTTGAACGCGTCGTTGTAACCCGAGAAGTCTATTGCCGTCATGCCCGGATACACATCGCGGCTTCCCAGTGCAGCGCTGGAGCGGGCGGCAAAGTTGGCCCACAGGTTGTAGTGGGCTTCTCCCATCACCTTGCTGCGGAAGTATGCCGGAGCGCGATACACGCGGTTCGAACGGTCGGTCCGTGGCAACCGGTAACCCTCATTGGCTATCTTGGTGATGTGGGTGGGTTGCGCATTATGTGGCAAAATGGATTCTCGATATCCATAGGTCAGCGTTTGGCCGAAGAACAGGTAGTCGTCGGGCCAAATCGGAGTATAGGTCCCTGCGTTGTTGATGTCTGTCGCGTAACGTATGTCGTTCTCTTGCGGAATCAAGCCTTCGGCGTAGATGAAGTCACCGTCGCTGTAGCGGTTGGCCACGTAGGTGTCGCCTATGGCGCGGCTCGCGCTGCCGCCACCCACGGTCACGTTCCGGTCAAAGCGTTCCTTCAGGTAGAACCCGTTCAGGTCATACGTCACTGTGCCGTTGTAGAATGCCTTCGCGGGCATTGCGCGGGCATAACTGTCGGTGCTGTAGCCACCGTCCTCGCTGTAGTAGCAGTTTTCCACCTGCTCGGCGCCGTTCGTTGGGTTGCCGAACACTGCCTTGGTACCCGGGGTGGCTGTGGCCGTGCTCAGCACCCAGCAGTTCTCCACATGCCCATCTCCGTTATCCACAAGGCCGGCTGTGGTGAACGTTCCGGTCACGCCCAGATTATAGATGTTGCCGCACAGGTTAGCGAAGAGCGATTTGTCAAGGCCGCTCACCGTGTAGCCGTCGCCGTGCAACGTGCCGCCGAAGCACTGGCCGCCTTCGCCTATCGGTGTCCACGGCTCGCTATGGTTCACATCGGTGCGCATTATTATTTCCAGATTTTCACAACCCGGTACATTCGGCTCCATCGGCTCGTGACCGGCCAGGGTCTCGCCGTTGCTCAAGTTAAACAGGTCGCTGAGCAGGTCCAGTCCGTTCTTGCCTTCTTCGCTGTAGTCGTTCACGTATATCTTGCAGTTGCGCTCCAGCAGCGACGGGTCGTAATCCACGTGCATGTGGTGTGCCGTGTCGGCCATCACGGCACTCAGGTCGTGATAGTTGGCTATGGAGAACGGCACGGGGTTGCTGTAGGTCTTGCCCAGATAGGTCTTCGCGTAGTACGACACGTAGTACTTGTTGTTCTGGTACCAGTACATCGGCGTCTCATTGTTGGCGTATGGCTCGCCGTTGCGGCTGTTGAGCGCGTCGTCGTAGTCAGCGAACATCTCCCAGCCGCCGCCCAAAATCTCATAGGCGCCGGGGGTCACGTTCGGCTTCTTCATTCCCACTGTGGCTCCCGGAAGCACCGTAGCAGGCGGCATCAGTTGTCCTATAGTGGGAACTCCGCTCTGGAACACTATGTGGATGTTGAGCACGTGCATTTCGTTAATCAGTTCTATGTCGCTGCCCTCATCGTCGCTCTCATCGTAGCTGTACTGATACACCACCGTGATTATCCGCTCTTTCGACAAGTCGTAGATGTCGCTCTCGCGCGACACGTAGAGCGTCGATGTCTCGGTGGGTTCCACACCGCGGATGTCAAAGTTTAGTTGCGAATTGGGGAAAGTCTCATACACGGCTTTGGTCACCAGCGTGCTCAGTGGCACATTGTCACCCTTCGCGTAGGTCTCGGAGTTGTCGGCATTGCTGAATTGTCCGTTATTACTCGAGTCGTAGCCACCATGCGCACCCACCACATAACTCTCGCGGCAGAAGTAATAGGTCTGCTCCGTTGTCGATGGATTAAAGTGAATTATGGTCACATGGCCTTTTTGGCTCGAGCTCAGCGCCTCGTAGGTCGAGTACGGTATAACGTGGCCGGCCGAGTAGGGCACGTCGCCGCGCATAAACGACGTGTTCACCACGTAGTAGTCCTCGCCGTCAGGGTCGGTGATGGCCGGAACGTTGATTGGAGCGTAGTAGTATTGCTCATTCGGTATTTGGGTCTCAAACGCGTCGCGGTCGAACACCGTATTCGGACTCACGGTCTGCAACGCGCCGTTCGTGTCGTAATACTGCATCGCACTGGTGCCGTTATACACGGCTTCATAGTCAACCGGCGTGGTGAGGTGATACGGACCGGCCGGATTCTGATTGTCATACACATCGGTCTGGCCGGTGCCTGGATATGTGCCGTCGATTATCAGGTCCAGAGCGTCATAACTGAACTCAAAGTTGGCGCGGTCTGTCTCCGATAGCGAGCACCACGATTCAATGGCGTTATAGTTCTGGTTGCTTTCAAACCACTTGCCGCCGTAGTTGCCGCCGGTCTTGCAGATATACGCGTCGCTCAGATGTTCGCTTATCTCGGTTGTGGTTAACCCGAAGTCGCTCGCCAGCCTCGACACGTCGGCCGTCGTCACAAGGTCGCCTTGTAGCAGATAGTTCTCCTTGTTCAGCTCCAATGTGCTGGTACACACCTGCGCTGTGGCAAACTTGCCGCGGGTTGCGGCATCCAGCGACTGATACTCCGACTCCGGTATGGCTGTACCCACGTTCACCGTCTTGTCGTGTCCGTTGTAGCTGTACGAAGCCTGTGACGTGGCCACGTAAGCGCGTTCCACCTCGGCCTGGTCTTGAAGCTCGGCGCGGCGCTCAGGCGCTATGGCCGTGTAGTTCTGCCACACGTTGTGCGGAATTATCTCGCCTTGAGTGTATTCGCGCTGCCCATACACGCCCGATGTGCGCGGACGATAGGTCGGCCCCTGAATGTATCCGCCCTGCTCGCTTTCGCTCAGCGCGTTGTAGGCCGCCGTCGAAATCTTGCTGTTGGTCCCGTTTAGCACCGAGTAGTAGTTGTCCCACGCCTTGGGCATATCCATGCTCAGTGTCAGCGCATAGCCCTTGTCGTGACCCAGATTGTTCGACGAGTGGAACACATCTTCGGCACTCACCGTCTCGCCCATGTTGTTCACTATGGTGTGGGTGCTGGCGGCGAATGTGCGATAGGCCGAGTGGGCGCCTTCATTCTCCAGCACGTACTCTCCGGCGGCGTATTCCACGCCGTCGATGGTGCACGCCACCGCGTTAACCATGGTCTCGCTCACAAACATGGCGCGCTCGTTGGCCGGCAACAACTGGTAGTCCCAGTACGATATCACGTCGTTGAGCTTAAACGTCTTTGACTCGTTATCCACCAGCACGCCGTTGGCACCTATAGTGCTCGTGCGCGTATAGTCGCTGTAGTAGGCGTACAAGTTGGGTTGAACGTTGAGCATCGTCAGACGTCCGTGCGAGTTGGCGGCTACTGTGAGAGGTATCTTCACCTCGGTGGAATAGGCTGTAGCCGAGCCTGTGTAGGCCGATATCACTTGGTCGTATATATATACCTCACCGCGAACGAACCAGTAGTGCGCCGGCGACGCCACATACCCGTCGTTATACACTCCATTGTGCGGGAAGCAGTCATCGATAATGCGCCGGTGACTGTCGTGGATAAAGTTGCCCGACGTCTGGATATATTCCAGATTTGTGGCGCTGTACTCATAGCGCTTGAATGTCACGGCGGTGCTGTTGAATGTCGATAGGGTCACGTTCTCGCGGTTGGGGTAGAACGTGGGCACTCCGTGCTCGTTGCGTGCATACACATAGCCACCGCCCACATCGGTGCGCACGTTAATCATATCCAGCTCCACCACTCCGGTGATGTCGCCATACACCTTCGTGTCGGCCGTGCTCCGTTCGGTGGTCAACTCCAAGAACACTCCCGAGGCCAGTGCCACCTTGTTGTGGCAAGTGGCTGTGTTACGCTTGCGGTTGCGGGCGTTGGCGCGTTTCCAGTCCAAGTAAGATGTGGTGCCGTCCACATCGTTCGAGTCAGATTGGCGAACGTGCTCAAACTTCACGTCGCTCGACAGGTTGCCCAGGTAGTTCACCACGTTATAGATGCCGAAGTAGTTGCCGTGCACAGCGTCTTTCTCGTCGGTGTCACCGGCTGTGGAGCGCTGGGCGTTGAGCGACAACTCGCCCACGCGGTTAATCGTGTATTCGGTGTAATCCACCACGTCGCTCACACGGTCGCGAGCTCCCTGTAGCACCATGCGGCTACCGAATATGCCCGCAAAGTCGGCGCGCTGAAGCGTGTTCAGCAGGCGGCCGGCGTAAATCGAGCAGAATCCGGCTTTCTTCCAGTAACTCTCGCTCTGGAACTCGCTCGGCAGCGATGTGTAGTCTTCCTCGCTAATGGTCTGGCCTTGGTCGTAGTGCTCACCGGCTATGGTCACACCACCGGTGGGAACGCACTCGTATTTCAACTCAAAGTAGGCGCGCTCGCGGTCCGACATGTGCGAGTACTGGTCCAAGGTCACTTCTTGCTCCAGTCCGTAATAGTCGGTGCCGTAATTCTCAATGTGAAGCTCGCGGTAGCCGTTCACAATCGCAAGGTTGCCACCACCGTAGAGGCCGCCCACGTGCTCGGTCCCTATCGTTATCAGGTCGCGGTGATACACGTCGCGCAACGTGGCAGTCACGTTGCCGAATACCGTGGTGGCGTTGGCATACACCTTGTCGCTACCTATTGCCACGTTGCCGCCGGCAAACACGGCATTACGCACTATCACACCGGCGTCGCTCAGACTGCTCCAGCGCGAGTCGCTATATTTGTTGCGAAGTGTGTTCAGGTCATCGATGGGTACGTACTCGTTCACCGAGTAATTCTTGCCGTTGATTGTCACGGGCGACAGCACCTTGGCATACGGCGATATCACCACACGGCAGTCCTCGGTCAAGTGCCCGTCTTTGTAATAGTAGTAGTGGTTGGGCGAGCCGGTGTCGGTGCTCGTGTCGGCCTCGCCCGCGCTATAAACGTAACCGATGTTGCCGCCGCCAAACACGTTGCCGTAGCCGTTCTCCAGACTCTCGGGCGTGCCTATCACTCCTCCGTGGATGCGAACGTCGGTCTTGCCGAACACGTAGCCGCTGGTGTAGAATTGCTGGTCTATCAGCTCGTTTCCGTTCAGGTCGTAACTATAGCCGCGACCGCCGCCGAACACGTCGTTCTGCACTTGGCCCGAGAACATCTCAATGAATGTGCTTCCGGCCTTGTCAATGCCGCCCAGGACACGTGTGGAATTGGCATGGCCGCTCTCCACCATCCTGCCTCGGCCCACTGCGGCTATCTCACCGCCGCCATACAGGCTGTTGCGTATCAGACCTCCATACACGTTCACCACAGTGTTATCTACTGTGGCTCCCTGGCCGTATCCGGCACCGAAAACGTTGCCATTCTCAGCCAGCAACTTATCGTCTGCTTCGCGCAAGTCCACGTTCTCCACATACTCGTCTGTTGTCGCGTCATATTTGTAGCCCACGTGGGCGTTGTTGATGGTCAAGTGGGCCGTGCCATACACCGCACCCTTCTCGCCACCGCCGTAGAGGCTGCGCTCCACTGTGGGGTCGGTGCTGTAGTAGTCGCTCGCCACGTCGCGCTCGCCCACTGTTATGTGGGTCTCAGCGTCTATCTCGGTGGTGCCCACGTTGCCGTTAAGGCCACCGCCATAGGCGTTGCGCATAGTGCCTCCCAGCGCATACACGTTGGTCGAGGCCACTATGGTGGGGGTCATGCCGTTGGCACTGCGCACGTGGCCTCCATTCCCGCCTCCGTAGAGGTCACCGGTCACCTTGCCGCCATTTAGGATAAGGCCGGTGGCTCCGCTCACCGTGGCTTCATTTCCCTCGCCGCCGGCATAGGCGTTGCGCGCCACCGTGGCGCCACGATTAATCAGCACATTGGTGTTATGCTCGCGTGCGGCGAATGTACTCTCGTCAAGCGGTTCGTAGGGGTTGGGTATCAAGGCGTTTATACTGGCCAGGTTCACCACCTTGCCGTCGCGGCCGCCACCGAACACGTTGCGAACCAGAGCGCTGTCGGTAAGGTTCACGTGGGTGTTCTGGGCATAAGTGTTGGTTCCGTAACCGGCTCCATACACGTCCATGAGTTCGCCCTCGCGGTTGCGCACAGCCACGGGAATGTTTACTTGGCTCTCTATCGTGAGGCGGTAATCGTGGTTACCGCCGTAGATTCCGTCGTTCACGGTGGCGTTTTTGCTCAGATAATTCACCGTGGCCAACTTCACGTCGCACGGATTTGCCGCGCTCTCGCCCTTGCCGCCGCCAAACAGCGAGTTCACCGACACCACGGCATCCACCGGCACATTGATTGTGGCCGACGCTGTGCGGCCCTCGTTCAGAGATGCGCCATACACGTTGTGGGCCTTGCCTCCGTAGAGATTCACTGTGGCTTCACGGCTACCAGAATAGGCTCCGGCTCCATAGATGTCCATGGCCTCTTTGTCGGCAGTGGGGTAGAGGTTCACACGCGAGGTCTCGGACGGATACAGATAGATTGTGGACGCGCCCTTGCTGGCACCGAACACCTCGGCCACATTGCCGGTATAGACGTCGATAAGCGAATGTGTGGTAACCGAGCAGTCGCCCGCCCCGAACGCACGCTTGGCCAGCACCTGCGGACGGGTGCTCACTCCGGCCGAGTGCAGCAGCACGTAGGTGTTATACATGTCCACGTTGCCCACATCGCCGGCGCGTCCTTGGCCGCCGCCAAAGATATTGCTCACCGAGTCGGCCGCCTGGGTTGAGGGCGACAGCACGTTCACAAACGAGTTGGCTGCCGCGTCGCTCGTGCCGCGGTCAATCTGGCTCAGCAGAGTGGGCTTGCTCTCAAACAGTGGCTGAGTCTTCTCGGCATCGGCATAATATTGGGCCGATGTGTAGTCGTAGGCTCCGTAGGCTCCGCCATAGATGCTGCCATGAATAGAGCCTGCGTAGTATTCCACGTAGGTGTTGGAGCGCACCGTCTGGGGTATTGTGCTCACGGAGGTGGGGATGCTGGCGTTGATGCGACCGCCCACCGAGTGTTCTTTTGTTCCGTAAATCTGTCCGCCGAAGTCGTTGCCGCCATACACGCCCACCTTCACTATCGGGCGCGATGTGAGGCCCACAAACACTTCGGTGGAGCCATTGATGTCGGCATTGCACGCGCCGCCGAATGCCCAGTGAACAGTGCCGCTATTTAGGTTCAATGTGGTGTTGCCGGTTACCAGCCCCTTGAAGCCGCCACCATAGATGCATGTGGTGGTGTAGTGGCCGGGAATGATGTTGGCGTTCATCGTCACTGTGGTGTTGTAATCCACGGCAGGGTCGCTACCGAAGGCTCGCTTGCCCACTACGCCCATCTCACCACCGCCATAGGCCTTGAGAATGCGCGCGTTGCCACTGAGAGTGAGCTTCACGTCGCCCCACACCTCGGAGTTTTCGCCGTAGCCGCCACCATACACACTCATAGTGCTCACCAGCGGGTCGTCGCGAAGCGACTCCATAGTCACTCCCGCGCCTCCGGCCACAAACACGCTGTCAGATATGGCGTTCTCGGTGATTTGTATATCCACGCCACCGTTAATGTAGCCGCTTTCGTAGCAGCCGCCGTAGATGTTGGCTCCCTGCAGCAGACCATTAGCGTCGAGGTTCCAGTTGTAGGAGTAGGTGTCGGTGCCGCTATTGTAGGTCAGTACGCGCGGCTCCAGTTTCACGTTGGCGATATTGAGCTGCACCTTGTTGGTGGCTCCTGCCGGCAGACTGCCTGTCAGACCTCCGCGATGCGCCGCGTTATGGGCTCCGGCTGCTATGTTGGCGTTGTTGCAGCCGCCCACCAGTTTGTCGAATATCACAAGGTCCTTACTGAAACTGAATACGAATGTGCCCGGTGCCGACATGCTTCCCACATTGCCACCGCCGTAGAACGACCCGATACGTGTGGAGTAGGGCTGATATTCTTCGTTTTCAGGGGTTTCAGTGTCGTCGGTATCGAACTTCAGCGATGGGCGTATCGTCACGTCCACCCCCTGCATATATGAGTCGAATGTGCCGGCATCGGTCAGGTCAAGTGAACTCACGCTCCCATCGGCATAGCGGCTGAGCGTCTCGGCGGTTATCATGTTTTCTCCGTTACTGCCCATGAACACCTTGTTGGCCACAACGTGCGAGCCTATCTTCAGCGTGGCTTCGGTGGTGGTGCCCACTGCGCCGGTGGGCGACTTCAGCGTGGCGCTGTTTCCGCCGCAATACACCGCTCCGCCTATGTAGGTGAGAGTGTCGGCGCTTGCGCCTTGCAGGTGAATGGTTGCCTTTGGTACATTGGGACGGAAATCGTTAAGCGCAGCCACCGAGTTGGCTCCCGGCTCGTAATAGAAATCGGCCCACTCGGGCAGGTCTTTATTAGCGGCCACATCGGTATAGACATAAGAGCCGTTACCTCCGCCATACACGTCGTGAACCACGCTGCTGCGGATATCCACATTGGTCTCTTGGCGCACGTGCCCCGTGATGTCGTTGCCGCCATACACATAGTTCACTATTCCGCCCTCTATCACCACGTTAGTGGAGAGAACGTCGGCCATGCGGGCACCGCCATACACGGCCCCCGCTATTTCGCCGCTTTTCACGGTCACGTTGGTCTCAAACTCAAGGTCACCCTTATTTCCGCCGCCGTACACGTTCCCGCCAATGCGAATCACCGGCTGTGGCGTTTGAGCCATTAGTGCCGGCCACACGGCCATGAATATGCTTATCAGTAGCACCCTGTAGAGGCGCTTTGCGGTTTTGGTTATATGTGGGTGTCTCAAGTATGTCATTTCGTTGTCAGTTTTTATTCTGTCGGAGCGTGGGCGGTGTTTATTCAATAGTTAACGATGGATTGTCAAGGTCGGCGTCCGACAGTACGTATAAGTATGTGGGGTTCACCGTGATGCGCAGCACGGTACGCTCACCGTGGCCCGATATGGTCATCACCGGCAATTTGTTCTCTGTCACGCAGTTGGCGCGCGTCAGATTACCTGCCTTGTCATACACGTCGTAGAGGCAGTGCATCGTCACGTCGCCGTTGATGAGGTTGGCAAAGACACAGTTCTGCAGGTCGGTGTATGTGGTGGTGAGGGCTTGCCCCTCGGTGTTGTCGAATAGAGTGACGTCGCGCTCGCCGGGCACGCGTGCCCAACTCACCGACTCTATCGGGTCTTCGCCGCTCGAGTTGGCGCGCAGCGTTATGGTGGCCGTTGTCGAAGATGCCGATGTGGTGCTGAGCCACATCTTCTTCAGCACTATGGTGCGCGACTCGTTGTAGGTGGGGTCGATGCGGAACTGGAAGCCAAGCGAGGCGTAGATGTGCTGCAGCAGCAGGTAGATGAAATTGCCTTGTTGCGCGCTGCGACCGGTGAAATTGAAGCGTCCCATGCGCAGGTCGTCCACCTCGGAGATGTCGAGGCGCTGACGGTCGCCCTGCTTCACTCCCACCACCACACACACATCGGTAACCGATAGCGGACTCAAACCGGTGATGGTCATCACGACACCGTTGGCGGCCGAACCTTCAAGAGGAGTTACGCCGGCGGCGGTGGCTGCTTCCTTGGGTAAGAAACCATACACAAAATACATTTGGCCGTTGGCCATCTCCAGGTCGGAACGCCATGCGCCGGTTTCGTTGGTAAACGTGCCGCGCTCACCGTCTTCGTTGGGTGAAGTGAGGAATATGTCGATGTTGGTCACTTCTTGTGGGTCGTAAATCGAGAAGCCTACCGGCAACGCGCGCGTATCGCCCAGGAAATTGTCGGTGTACGACCCTGTCAGCGGCATTATATATAGGGGCGATGATGTGCTTGAACGCAAGTCTTCTTTTTCGTTGCACGAGCACAGAAGCATTGCCACGGCAATTAGTGTCGCCACTATCGGTCGGATAATTATATGTCGCTGAGTTATTGTCATCTCTTAGTCTTGATTTACCAATTATAGAAATTGAGGTTGCGCGGTGTGCCTTCGCTCCAGTCATGTATCGCCATTTGCAGCAGGTCCAGAATGATGCCGCCGTTTTCGGTCACCTTGAACACGTAGGTATATTCATATCCTGGCTTCCACTGCATCATCGCTGCCGGCACGTCGGCCGTGCGCACCTCGCCCAGCACGCTCACCGTGAGCCGATACACGCCTTGCCCGGCCATGGGCAACACGGTGTACCACTGTGGCGTGGAGTCGGTGTAGTCCACAGTCAGAGCCGGCGCCACGTCGGGATACGTTGCTCCGCCGGCCACGTTGCTGCTGAAGTCGGCTGTGGTCTGTGTGCCGTTGATGGGATAGCGCATATTCACCGTTCCCTTGAAGGCTATCTGTGAGCCGTCGAGCGGGGCAAACGTGATATCGGTTAGCGCCTCGCGCCCATAGTGGGTGACGCTGGCGGCAAAGGTGAACATGAACCTGACGCGAGCCAACGGCTTCACGAACCGCAGTTGCACCGTGCGCCCGAACTGTCGGTCGGGGTATAGCGCCGCGTTGCCTGTGCTGAACCATAGTTCCGACACATAGGGCACCGCGTCAGCATTGTTGGCATCCACGTTCACCGTCATTCGGGCTGTGGCCGGCGTTCCGCTCACTGTCACCGATGCGCCTGCCGCGTCGGCCGGCGCGTATGCGAGGTAGCGATAGGCCCGAGCACTGTAGTCCCAGTATTTCACTGTCTGCTCGCGGCCTGCCGTGCCGTGGCCCGTGTATTCCCAGCCGGTAGTGCCACGGCCGTTCTCAAACACCACATTATATCCGTCGATAACCGTCTGATAGCTTGTGTAAGCCTCGGTGGCGGCATCGTAGCCGTCGTTCTTGTAGGCCCAGACTCGGAACGACGTGGGTCCGTCGCCGTCGTTGAGCGCTGCGCGGGTAACTGCTTGCGTCTCAGCTGTTTTTCCACTAAACACGATGGGCGCTTTTGTGTCGGTTGGCTCGGGTTCGGGACCGGGTTCCGGCTCGGGCCCCACCGGCTCATCCACTCCACCACAGGCTGCCATCATTATGGCCAGTATCAACGCCTGCGCTATGCTCATCAGTGTTCTTATGTCGGTCGTTATTTTTCTCACGAGTAAAATGTCTATTTTTCAGCTGTTTCGCTTGGCGAGACTTTCGGCTTTTCCCTTGCCGGCTGTCTCATGTGTGTTTGATTTTTAGTAATCTGATGGGGAGTCGAACCCCATCAGATTTTTGGGTTAGCACCGTCTTGCTCAGAGCGGTGCGTGATTGGGTATTACTCAATCTTGATTACCTTCACAGCGTAAACGTTGTTCAGGTTAGTGTATTTGTTGTAGTACACCTTAGTAGCGTCGAATGCGCCCGGATTTCCGGTTCCGTCGGGATTCAGCGCGTAGAGGCCAGCTGTGCTCCAGTCGCTCGGTTCCGTGGCGAACTTAACGGCAGTCCAGTGGTCGGTGGGTGTGCCTGTGCTCACAAGATACACGTACGCGTAGGTCTTGCCCGAAACGGGTGAGAACGATGCGGCTGTTCCTGCATCAACGGTGATGTCGTTACCGTCGGCGCGCGGAATGGCTGTGATAGAGTTGTTGATAGTAGCCTCATTGAGCACCAGTCCGTTGCGGCCTGTGGTTGTGGTGCCGCTCACGGTGCCGATGTTCAGGGCTGCCATCACGTCAACCTCTGTTCCATCGCTGCCCAGCTCATAGAGTTTGCTCTTGCCGGCGGTGTTGAGGTCGTTAATCAGGGTGCCGTCGTTAATCAGGCGGATAAAGATGTCTTTACCGGCCTTGTACTCGTCGTCGTTCTTAGGATCGTGTCCCATCTGGTAGCTGGTAATCGACGGAGTTGCCACAGTGGTGATAGTGGATTGAGTGTTCTCTACAGAGCTTTCAACCACAGCGTCGAATGTGATGGGGAACAAGCCCTCGGGGTCGCTGGTGTCGGTGCTGGTGCGGCCGTTGCTGTTGTCCGAGATTTTGAACACGTAAGTGTAAGCGTAGTTAGGCATCCACTGAGTGTAAATCATAGGAACGTAAGCGCGAGCGCCGTGAACCTTGATTGTCTCGCCGGAGCCGTCGATCGACTCCAGAGTGTAGTCAACACGCAGTTGCAGGTTGGTTCCTTCCTCGTTGGGCAGCACCACGGTGTAGTCGGAGCCTGCGTAGCTGGCGGTGTTGAGCGTCGTGCCCAGGTATCCGCTGGGCAGCTCGCCGAATGTGCGGGTGTTGGCCTTACTGGCGCCGGTAACGTCCATCGACACGTGTGCCAAGTTGGCAATCGAAGCGTCGCTCGAAGCCAGGTCGGGGAAATAAACTGTGTATTTACCGCCTGTGTAGAACGCATCGGAGCTGAAGAGGATAGCGCTGTTCGAGGAAGCGCCGGTGGCGATGGAAGTGGTGTTGTCGCTATAGAACTTCACGTCTTTCACCGCGTATCCGGGAACTGTCTCATACATAGCCATGCGCACCTTGGCAGCCATTGAGCGGAACTGGAGTTGAACCACCTCTTGATAGTGCTCTTTCTTAACCGGAGTCATGTCGCTGATGTAGCACTTTGCCAGGTCTCCCTCAAGTCCTTCGAGCGCGTAAGCCAGCGTGGTGAGGTTGTTGCCGTCGATGGCGGTAACTTTAACCTCGCCTGCGGCCGGTGTGCCGGTGGTGAGAGTGGCCTTGCCCACTGAGTAGGCTGCGAAGCGATACATGCCGGTGCTGTAGTCCCAGTACTTGATGGTCTGGTTGCCGGTGAGTGTGGCGGGAGCCGCAAACGGAATGCCTACATACTCCCAGTCGTGGGTGTTGCTGGCGGTGGTTCCGGCAGTGTTCAGAGCCCACTGCACGCGGTAGTTGTCGAACACGGTGCTCATGCCGCTGCCGTCGGCAGCGCCCTTAGCACCATACACAATGAACTGATTGCCGAGCAGTTCGGCAGCGTCGGCACCATAAGATGCGCGGGTCACTGCGCGGAAGCCCGAGCTGAAGTCGATGGCCTCGCCACTGAGGGCGTTGGTCGGCTCGTCATAGCCAAGGTCGTGGCTGCAGGATGCCAGAGCGATACCTGCTAAGATGACGAATGCAAATTGAATCTTTTTCATCTCTCTAAAAATTAATTGGTTAATAAAATTATTAATTGTTTTTTGTTGCATTTTTTAAAAGTTAATAATTAGGTTATATCATCTCGTTAAATGTCTATCTCCCATGTGCCGCCGTCTTCGGGGTCCTTAATGAAGGCGTCGAAGCCCGACCCGCCGCTGCGGGTGGGTATCGGCACGGTGTCCATGTCCAGCTCCACGGTGATTACACCGCCCTTGAAGCGCTTGCGCACCTGTGGCGTGATGTCGAACACGAGTGTGGAGTCCATTCCGTTGTTGAACTGCATTGTCACGTCCAGAAAGTGCCTGTTGGGGTCTTTTACTTGACTCATACGCATCAGCCGGCCGCAGTTGTTCTGGCACAGTCCGAATGTCATCAGTCGTCCGCCGGCGATATCCACTTTTTCGCCCTTCATGTCGCAGTCTTTCTTCAGTCGGGTGTTGTAGTGAATTGTAATCGCGTCTTCGCCGGCTATGCCTGTGTTGACGTTGGTGGTGCGTGCCATGCCCGAGAAATTGCCCGTTCCGTCGATCGATGCCACGCGCCCGTTGTTGTTATGTATAATCACCTGAGTCAGATACACGTAGGTGATGGGATATAACGTCATGTCGATTTGCTTCACATACACCTTGCGCTCCTCGTCGTAAGTGAAACCGTCGAGCGACGGATTGATGTCGATTGCCTGCTCGTAGGCGGCGTAGAGTGGCTCCGGCTCCCAGAACGAGCGCACAAACTTGGGCGCGTTGTAGCGCGACGGGTAGATGGTGGGGTTGGTGTATGCGGTCACGTAGTCGAGCGATGTGGTCTCGTCGAAAACAAGGCTCTGCACGCCGTCGATGGTGTGAATGTCGTTCCACACGAGCAGGTCCCAGAATCCCCAGATATACTGGGCTATGAAGTGAGTGCCCTCCAAGTGGTGCTTATACACGTTCTCGTGCGGCGTGTAGGGCTTCTCGCCGGTGTAGTAGCGGCGTAGCTGGAACTCTGACGGATCCACGTAGCCCATCTCGCCGAATATGCGGCGGTCTTCGTCGTCCCAGCCGTAGAACCACTCGGTGTGGAAGTTGTAGCCGTCCTCGTAGTTCCACATCACCTCCAGATTAAGGTCGGTGGCCACAAATTCCAGCTCTATGTCCTGCATGGCGTAGAGATGAAGCTCGGGCTGGCGCACGCACGATGCCACCAGCATGGCCATGACCAGCATGGCCACCTGCAGGGCGCGCCCGTGGAGCAACTTGGCTGTGATATGTCTTATCTCTTTTGCCATAATTCACTAATCTCTAATATCTCGTCACGCGTTCGTCAATACCACTCCCAGCGGCGTGTGCTCACTCCTTTCTTCTTGATTTTGCGGAACAGCAGGTCGTAGCTGATGGTGATGCCCACTCGAGTGGGGCCTACCCACGTGTGGCGGTACTGACGTTTCTTGAACAGTTCGGGCGACTGGGCCCAGCGGTAGTAGTACAAGTGGTCGCGATAGTTGGGGTTGACCAGATTTTCGAACTGGTACGGGTCGTACTTGCACGAGTAGAAACCGGCTTGCAGCGAGAATTCCAGTTTCCAGCGCCCTTTCTTGCCCAGCGGAAGCACGTACCCGGCTCCTACTCCGGCACCCAGACCTTCGCCCACCCAACCGCGGTCGGCGTCGAAGCATAGCCCGAACAGTGCCACATGCGCGTAGCCTTGAACGTAGAATCCGCGGAACGCCGGTCCCTCGCCCGGTGGGTTATGCTTGATGTCGCCCGAGCGCAGGTAGTAGCGCGCCTCGAGTTGATAGTTGCGAATCTGGAAGTACTTGTGCGCCCAGTAGTCTTGCCACCAGGGGCAGTCGAATGTGGCCGCGTAGGTGAAGTGGCCGTGTAGCGGATAGTATTCTACCGTGATGTTTGGGATGGGGCACCAGCGGTTGTATCCGCCGGGCATATACACGCCGTAGAACAGCATATTGGTCTTCACCGATAGCACTTCGCGGCGTGCCAGCCGGTGGCGAAGATTAAGCGGCTCGGGCGTGGCTGCGGGTTCGTCCCACACTATCTTGTTGGAAACGTTGAGTGGTGTGACGAAGCGCCTAACCGTGTCCGGTGACTTGCGTTTGCAGAAGATAACCATTTGGGCGGTGCGCAGTTGCGGGTAGTAGGTGTCTAATAGCCGTTTCCACAGTCGGCCGCCGTCGATTGTGCGCAACTCGCTCTTCATCTCGGCATATCGGTTTGTGGGTAAGTATGTGTCGCACAGCGTTTTAACTTTATTGTAGTCGCTGTCGCCGGCTCGTTGCATCAGCAGGGCCAGCGTCAGGTAGTCCTCGGCCTCGCTGAGCATGCGCATGGCGCTTGCGGCGATGGGCACGTCCAGGCGTTGCTGGATAAAGTTCAGAAGTGAGCGCATGCGATGCTCGCCCAGGTATGCGTTGTGCTTCAGGTTGCCCTCGGGTGATGCCGCTCCGCGCAGGTCCAGATGCAGCGCTTCCAGTTCGCCGCTATTTAGCAGTGGCAGAACTTCGTCGTTGAGTTCCACCAGCAGTGGACTGCCGGCCGGCAATTCGGTGCGGTTCACCGGGAACACCACCGTGGCGGCCACCGACTGGAACTCCTCGTTGCTGAGGGTGGGGATGTAGGCGCTGTCAACCAGCACGATATACGGGTGGAGGGTGTCGTGTGAAGTGTGGTTGTTGCTTGTGGCTTCGGCTTGGATTGGAGTGGGCGATGCCATCATTGGGCTATTTGCGAGTAGATAAACGATAATTGCCGTCGCAACTCTTGCCAGAATTGCGATTGTGCGTTCTAATCCATGGTTTGTCCTGAGTCTCAATAACATAAAACAAACAATAAACCTCTCTTCCTATCCAATCAACTTAAGTTGGTTGTTTTTTTATTCCCTAATTGGCTACAAAATTACACACTTTAACTAAAACCTACCCCCCCCCCCCCCCCCCCAATTTTAATAAATATTAACAGATAATTAGTGTATTTAACAAATTTTGCACAAAATATCCCGACAGATTTGTGTGTTTTTTAGCGGTGGGTAAGCGCTAAGGAGGCTTCTCAAGGGGGTTGAAATAATTAGCGATGGGTTGCTACCCACCACTCAGTGCCGTATTTTGCCTCGAAGGCGGCTGAGTTGCCTGTGGGGTCGCTGATTGTGAGTCCGCAGGAGGTGGTCACAGGATAGGTGTGGTCGAGGCTTGTGAGATACACCGAGTAGAGGCGCGGGGTGCAGGAAGTGGCCACCACGGCGTTAGCGATGGCACTGCGCAAGGCGCTGACTTTAGCCTCGTTGTCGCACACGCTTTCCACGTAGTGAGCCATGTCGTAGAAGACAGTTTTTGCGAATCCGTCGAGCTTCTGCACTTGGGAAAGGCGCTCGTCGCCGACTTCAATCTCGTCGTTCACGTCGCGCATCAGTGTGGCCAAGGCCTCAATGCGAGTGCAATCCACGGTGGTCAGCGTTCCGTATGGCAACCAGAACTGCCGGTAATACTCGTTGAATACGCGGCAAACGGCCTCGAAGTCGGGCTCGCTGTAGAGGTGTTTCCACGCCGAGGCATAGGGCAGACCCGGATCCATTACCTCGCTTGTGGAGGCTATCAGGTAGTGTGTAGCGTGGCGCAGGGCGTAGGCCGTCTCCACGTTGCTCATGTAGCAGTCGTCGAAGCAAACGAAGTCGGTGTGGCGCAGTGCCGATTCTGTGATGGCGCGTGCCAGGGTCTCTACCGATGCCTGAGCTGATGCGGTGCGGCCGCCGAAAGCGCGTGACCGCTCGGGGCGTGCTCCCACAGGAAGCCAGCCTGAGCCATGCGCCCCTATTATCATCGAGTAGGACTCGGCGGGTGCCGCTGCGGCCATGTCGCTGAACAGCGATGTGAGCCATGAGGCATCACTATATTGCGGATTGGCGTAGCGCTTGAGGGTGTCGCGGCGGCATCGTGTACCGTCGAAGGTGATCTCCAGGAGCGACATATTGTTGTAGCTCTTCGAGATTGACACCAGCAGGCGCGTGCCGTGCAGCCCGCCTTCGGCCACGATAGCGGTCTCGATGTCGGCGATGTTGCGCAGGAACGACTCGTAGAGCGATCCTGTCGATGACGATTCGCTTGCCGACCACGGCATATAAATCAGTGTGGCGTGCCCCACCGGCTCCACCGGCGGCGTTACAGGCTCATCGCTGCAACTGCAAGCTGCCGCGCACAGAGCTATTATGGCCCATATCCGCGCCCGCCGCAGCAATCTGCCGTAGCGCTCGCCATAGTTGATATGTAAACGGTTTAGCAACAAATCAATACGTGATTTTCTCGACTGGCGTATGTTCTTACATTCGGAGTCAACATTAACGTGTGATGATATTCGTTGCAAATATAAGTAAAACCCCACGTAGCGCCAAATTTTTCTGCCTACTCCGCCTATCGGCTGCCCCGCCTACCAAGCAGCCAAGGCTTTTTTTGAGATTAAGGTATTTCATATAGACATTGTACACGGGCAGGCAGCCGCGACGGTCCCCTGCCCTTATATTAAACCCTGGCACAGTTTTTGCAGTCTAAAATGTAAAGATACAACAGCTATGATTTACTTCTTTGGCATATTCAGTGACATCTTCGCCGCCTGCGGAACAATCCTCGGGGGCATCATCGTTTTCTTCCTTGCCCTGCTGGTGATAGCCTTCTATATTGTCGCCGGCCTTGCATGTGTCGTCATCGCACTCGGGCTCCTCTATGCCATATATTACTGGTCACGCTATTGTTTCTATAGATTGCGAGGCAAGAGTGTCCCTCCCGAACCGTTCATCATCAAATATGAAGAGGCGAGTGAGCGCTTCCTCAAATGGATGAATGATGTGCAAACCAGGCTTGACAACAAAGTGTCTCAAATGAAAGAGGAACAGCGTCAGCGTGAATGAAAAAGTTGTAGATATAGTGCTATAAGTCCCCAAAAAATCGAGTTATAGCTCACTATCTCGCCCAAAAAATGCGTCAAATTTTGAATAAAAGAAAAGCCAACCATTTGAAAAACAAATGATTGGCACCTTGCTTTGTACCCAGAGCCGGGGTCGAACCGGCACGGGTTGCCCCACTGGTGTTTGAG
>CAMHQD010000041.1 GCA_946187345.1 uncultured Porphyromonadaceae bacterium
ACCCCAGGTTGACACCGCCAGGTGGCTACCTGGCGGTGACGGGCTGAATATTTGTATGCTACCTCGAAGAGGTTGCACTCTCTAGCGTGTGATGGTGCAACCTCTTCGAGGTAGCGCCATCTATTATCCCGCTTCATGCCCCAGGTAGTCGCCTGCGGCTCCAACCTGGGGTTTTTGTAAAACCTCTGACGAGGTTTGTGCAACCCGCTGAAGCGGGTTGTGATAGTTAAAATCTGATATCAATAAATTTTTACTTTAGAAACTTGTGATTGTATTTGATTGTCTTCTAATAAAAGAGTCTTGTCTTCTATCTTGATTGTTCTTCCTTTATCTTGACATTGTCAAAGCGTCTTCTGCACCTCGATTTCCTCAAAGCCCTCGATGAGGTCGCCGACCTGGAGGTCATTGTAACTCTGGATGCTCAGGCCGCACTCAAAGCCGGTCGCCACCTCCTTGGCGTCGTCCTTGAAGCGCTTGAGCGAGGCGAGGTTGCCGCTGTAAATCACGATGCCGTCGCGGATGACGCGCACCTTGTTGGTGCGCTTGATCTTGCCCTCGCGCACTATGGCGCCCGCGATTGTGCCCACCTTGCTGATGTGGAACACTTCCTTGACCTCGGCCGTGCCGCTCACCTCCTCCTTGATTTCCGGCGAGAGCATGCCCTCCATAGCGCTCTTAATCTCCTCGATAGCGTCGTAGATGATACTGTAGATGCGGATATCAACGCCCTCCTGCTCGGCCAGACGCTTGGCGGCGCCCGACGGACGCACCTGGAAGCCGATAATCGACGCGTTGCTCGCGGCGGCCAGCGTGACATCGCTCTCGGTGATTGCGCCCACGGCCTTGTGGATGACGTTGACCTGCACCTCGGGTGTCGACAGTTTGATCAGCGAGTCGCTCAACGCCTCGATTGAGCCGTCCACATCGCCCTTGACAATCAGGTTGAGTTCGTGGAACTCGCCCAAAGCGCGCAGGCGAGCGATGTCCTCGAGGCCCGGACGCTTCTGGGTGCGGCCGGCCTGCTCGCGCATCAACTGCTCGCGGCGGTTGGCGATCTGGCGGGCCTCCTGGTCGGTGTCGAGCACGTTGATCTTGTCGCCGGCTGTGGGAGCGCCGTTCAGACCGAGGATCAGCACCGGCGTGGCCGGGCCGGCCTCCTTGATGCGCTGGTTGCGCTCGTTGAACATCGCCTTCACCTTGCCGTAGTACATTCCGGCGAGCACGATGTCGCCCACGTGCAGCGTGCCGTTCTCGATGAGCACCGTGGCCACATAGCCGCGGCCGCGGTCGAGCGACGACTCGATCACCGAGCCCACGGCCTTGCGGTTGGGGTTGGCCTTCAGTTCCAGCAGGTCGGCCTCCAACAGCACCTTCTCCATCAGTTCCTGGACACCGATGCCCTTCTTGGCGCTGATGTCCTGGCTCTGGTACTTGCCGCCCCACTCCTCAACGAGGTAGTTGAGAGCCGACAACTCCTCCTTGATCTTGTCGGGGTTGGCGCCCGGCTTGTCGATTTTGTTGATGGCAAACACGATGGGCACTCCGGCCGCAGAGGCGTGGTTCAGGGCCTCGATGGTCTGCGGCATGACGCTGTCGTCGGCGGCCACAATCACGATGACGATATCGGTCACCTTGGCTCCGCGGGCGCGCATGGCGGTGAACGCCTCGTGACCCGGCGTGTCGAGGAAGGTGATGCGGCGGCCGTTGGGCAGTTTCACGTTGTAGGCACCGATGTGCTGCGTGATGCCGCCGGCCTCGCCCGCGATGACGTTGCTCTTGCGGATATAGTCCAATAGCGATGTCTTGCCGTGATCCACGTGACCCATCACGGTCACCACCGGCGGACGCTCCACCAGGTCCTCGGGGTCGTCCTCCTCGTCGCTGATGGCCTCGTGCACGTCGGCGCTCTGATACTCGGTCTTGAAGCCGAACTCCTCGGCCAGAATATTGATTGTGTCGGCGTCCAGACGCTGGTTGATGCTCACCATCATTCCCAGCGAGAGGCATGTGGCGATGATCTTGTTGACGGGCACGTCCATCATGGCGGCAAGGTCGTTGGCGGTGACGAACTCGGTGAGTTTCAACACCTTGCTCTCGGCAATCGCCTGCATCGCCTCCTCGTGGGCTGCCTCGCGGACGGCCTCACGCTTCTCCTTGCGGTATTTCACACCTTTCTTGGTTGTGCGGCTGGTCAGGCGGGCCAGTGTCTCTTTCACCTGGCGTTGCACGTCCTCGTCGCTCACCTCGGGTTTCAACGGACGCTTGCTTTTCTTCTCCTTGCGTTTGCTCTGGCTGCTGGCCGCGCGCGATGCCTGGTCTTGCGATTTGCCGCCGCCATTGCCGCCACCGCCGCCACGCGGTTTGTCGCGCTTGACCTCGGCCGCGGCCTGCTCGATGTTGACCTTCTCCTTGCCGATGCGTTGGCGCTTGCGGCGGCTGCCGGCCTCGCCGGCGGCCTTGCCGGCGCGCTCGCGGCGGCGCTCCTCCTTGCTCTTGGGCTTGGGGCGCGTGGTGGGGTTGATGGCGTTCAGGTCAATCTTGCCCACGATGTTAAACTTCGGGCCGGCGGGCTGTGTCGGCAAGCGGAACACTTCGTCCTCGGCGGGCTCGGTCGGGGCGGGCTGCGACGTGGTGTCGGCCTTGACTTCGGGGGCCGGCGTCGTCGCGGGTTTCGCCGTCTCGACGGGTTTGGCGGGCTCGGCCGGCTTCTCCGGCTCCACGGGTTTCTTCGGCTTGGCGGGCCCGGCCGGTTTCTCCGGCTCCACGGGCTTCTCCGGCTTGACGGGCTCGGCCGGTTTCTCCGGCTCCACGGGCTTTACAGGCTCGGCCGGCTTGGCAGGTTCGGCGGGTTTCTCCGGCTCAACGGCTTTCGGAGCCTCGGCGGGTTGTGGCGCCTGCACAGGCTTCTCAGCCTCCACGGGCTTTTCAGCCTCCACGGGTTGGGAGGCGGGCTGAATCTCCTCGGTCACAAACGTGCCGGGGTGGCTCAAGTCTATCTTACCCAAAATCTTGGGCTTCTGACCCGGTACGACGGTCTCAATCTCGTGGCCACGATCGTCACCACGCTTGGGGCGCTGACGGTCTTCGGTCAACGTCTTCGACTTCCGCTTCTGGGCACTGTCCTGCTTGTATTCGCGCAGGAGCAGTTCGTAGACGTCGTCGGCAATCCTTGCGTTGATGTTGGTCACATCGATCTCGATGCCCTTGTTGCGCAAGAAGTCTTGGATTGTCATCGCGCCCACGTTCAATTCCTTGATCGCTTTGCTGAGTTTTATTGGCATATATCGTTGTTTGTTTTGTCGTTACCGGTTGTTTATATTCGTGATAAAATGTCTCTGGGTCTGTCAAGACACTACTCGGGCTGCTGCTCGCCCTGCTCCTGCTGCTCGTCGTCGTCCTCAAACTCGGCGTTGAGCACGTCGAACACATAGTCGACCGTCGTCTCCTCGAGGTCGGCGCGCTCCACGATGTCGGCCTTGTCGAGGCGGAGCACATCGCGGGCGGTGTTGCAGCCCAGACCCTTGAGCGCGTCGATGACCCACTCGTCAATCTCGTCGCGGAACTCGTCCAGGTAGATGTCATCAATCTCCACCGCGTCGTTGTCGCGATACACGTCGATGTGGAAGCCGGTCAGCATTGATGCCAACTTGATGTTCAGGCCGGCCTTGCCGATGGCAAGCGACACCTGATCGGGCTTGAGGAACACCTCTGCCTTGGGATCCTCCGGGTCATCGCCGATGCGGATTGATGAGATGCGGGCCGGACTGAGCGCGCGCTGTATCATCAGTTGCGGGTTGTCGGTGTAGTTGATCACATCGATGTTCTCGTTGCGCAACTCGCGCACGATACCGTGGATGCGGCCACCTTTCACGCCCACGCAAGCGCCCACCGGGTCGATACGGTCGTCGTAACTCTCCACGGCGATCTTGGCACGCTCGCCCGGCACGCGGGCGATGGCCTTTATCTCAATCAGACCGTCGTGAATCTCGGGCACCTCGGCCTCAAAGAGGCGGCGAAGGAACGCCTCGCTCGTGCGGGACACGATAATCTTGGGATTATTGTTCTTGTTGTCGACAGTGTGCACCACGGCGCGCACCATGTCGCCCTTGCGGTAGATGTCCGTGGGTATCTGCTGGTCCTTGGGAAGCAACAACTCGTTGCCCTCGCTGTCGAGCAGCAGCACCTCGCGTTTCCACACCTGGTACACCTCGCCGATGACCAACTCGCCCTCGATGCTCTTGAACTTGGTGTAGATCGCGTCCTTCTGCAAGTCGAGGATTTTGCTGGCGAGCGTCTGGCGCAGGTTCAGGATAGCGCGGCGGCCGAACTTCGCGAAGTCGATGCGGCGGGTGTGCTCCTCTCCTTCCTCACAGTCGGGGTCGTTGTCGGCGCGCGCCTCGCTCAGCGCGATCTCCTTGCTCGGATTTGTCACCGCCCCATCGGCCACCACCTCAAGGTTCTGGTAAATCTCGCAGTCGCCCTTGTCGGGGTTCACAATCACATCGAAATTGTCGTCGCTGCCGAACATCTTGGCCAGCACGCTGCGAAACGACTCCTCAAGCACGCTGATGAGCGTCGTCTTGTCGATATTCTTCAGGTCCTTGAACTCCTTGAAATTGGCGGTCATGTTGACGGCCTCTTCTCTCTTCTTTGCCATTGTAATAGCTGTATATCAAAAGTTTATTATATTCTTAGTGTATTTTACCGCGCTATATTCGAGCCTCGTTGGCAACGGCTCGGTCACAGGGCGTTTCATCCCCTCGCGCTTGACCTTGGTGGGCACCTCGATGGTGAAGCCGCTATCATCGGCGTCCGCCAGCACGCCCCGCAACTTGCGGCCGTCGGCGGTCACGGTCTCCACCTCGCCGCCGAGGTTCTTCTCGTAGTGCAGCGGCAAGACAAACGGCTCGCTGATACCGTAGCCGGCAACTGTCAACTCAAAGTCGTGCTCATCGCGGTCCACCGCGGCCAGCACAGCGTCGTTCACCGCCACGCAGTCCTCTATCGTCACGCCGTCCATGCCGTCGATGAGCACCTCCACCACATCCTCGGGCAGGTAGTTCACCGACACCACAAACAACTCGCGCGCATCTGCGGCCTCGCGTGCCGCACGCTCCAATGTCTCTCTGTCAAGAGTGTTCGCCATTGTCTGATTGATATGCTATAATAAAAACGAGGAAGCGACTGCCCCCTCTCACGAATGCACCGCAAAATTACTGCTTTTATTAATGTGATACTAACAAAATTAGCAATAAATAACAAAGTTTAGTAAAGATTAACATACAAACCCGCACATCTCTCACGGCGCGTTTGAGGCCGCCTGACGAGTTGAAAACTGCTGAAATGCCCAAAAAACCGCGTTTCAGCAACTTTCGATGTTGAAAACTGCTGAAACGCGTTTGCCGGCTTCTCTATTTGCCTTTTCTCTCTCTTGAGGTTGGAGATCAGAAGAACACCACAACGCCGTCGCCGCGCGAGACCACAGGCCCCTCGGGCGTCAACGCGATCGTATATGGCGCCTTGTCGCCGGCCGGCTTCAGGCCCAGGCGTGAGGCGGCGGCGTTCAGCGCGGCCGCCGCCGCGCTGTCGAGCGCGGCCACGTTCTCCTTGGCCACCAGGTCTGTCGCCTGCGGCTGCGCACCGGTCTTGACGTTCAGCGTCACGAAACGGTAGCGCGGGGCAGCGTTCTGGTCAACCGTCGCGACGTAATAGGTCACCCAGTCGCCGTTTATCGCCCTCAGGCGGGCCACCAGGTTGGGGCGGGCCAGATGCTTGACACGCGCGGCGAAGTTCGCGGTGACGCTGTCGCCGGCCTCAAGCAGCGACTTGTAGGCGCGGCTATACTGTCCGGCGAAGTGTTGCATCATCGTCGCGGGCTCGTCAAGTGCCTGATAAAACGGCTTGATGGGTGTCTTGGCCTCTTTGTCCTTGGGCTGCGGGAACTGGCTGTTGAGCGCCTCAAACACAAGGTCGTTCAGCAGGTGGCGGATATGGCGCTCGGGGTCGATGGTGGTGTCGGGCCAGTCGATATCGACAAGCATCTCGGCGCTCACGCTGTCGCCGTTCACCACCACCGGCATCGTGCCCACGCGTTGCTTGTAGTGGGTGATGTGCGGCACGTCGCCCAGGCCATCGGCGACCTTCTCGATGACGCCGACAATCACCGGCGCGTTCCCGCACAGGCTGTCGGCTGCCAGTAGCGGGCTGCCTGCGTCAGCCGGCACGAGTTTGTCAAGTTCGGCGCGCGCGATGTCTGTGTCCCAGTTTGCCGTCATGGTGACGGGCACGTCAAGTTTGGCGCGCTCAACGGTGGCGCCGGCCACGGCTTCCGCGGCCTCGTTGATGGCCTTCTGCTCGTCGGTGAGTTGCTCCGAGCCGGTGCAAGCCGTCAGCGCTATGGCGGCGCCGGCGGTCAGGGTCAAGAGTAGTGATTTCATTGTCCTGTTCGTTAATGTTTAACTTTTTTCTTATATAACGGACGCGTGGCCCCGATATTTTTTGTAACTTTGCACTCTTGATTTGAAAAGATATTAAATTTATGTTACAGATACGCGACCTTCACGCCGCCATCGACGGCAAGGAAATCCTGCGTGGCGTCAGTCTTGACGTCAACGCCGGCGAGGTGCACGCCATCATGGGCCCCAACGGCAGCGGCAAGAGCACCCTGAGCGCCGTTCTCACCGGCAACCCGGCCTACACTGTCACCGCCGGCTCCGTCACCTTTAACGGCAAGGACCTGCTCGCCCTTCCGCCCGAGGACCGCGCCCGCGAGGGCCTTTTCCTCAGTTTCCAGTATCCGGTGGAGATACCCGGCGTGTCGATGGTCAACTTCATGCGCGCCGCCATCAACGCCAAGCGCGCTTATCAAGGGCTTGAGCCCGTCAGCGCCGCCGATTTCCTGAAACTCATGCGTGCCAAACGCGAGGTCGTCGATCTTGACGCCAAACTCACCAACCGCAGCGTCAACGAGGGTTTCAGCGGTGGCGAGAAGAAGCGCAACGAGATTTTCCAGATGGCGATGCTCGAGCCGCGGCTGAGCATCCTTGACGAGACCGACAGCGGGCTTGACATCGACGCGTTGAGGATAGTCGCCCAGGGCGTCAACCGTCTGCGCCGCGCCGACAATGCCATCATTGTCATCACCCATTACCAGCGCCTGCTCGACTACATCAAGCCCGATGTGGTTCACATCCTTTATAAAGGACGCATCATCAAGACCGCCGGGCCCGAACTCGCCCTCGAACTTGAGCGGCGAGGCTATGACTGGATCAAAGACGACAACAACGTTTAGGGGTTTAGTGGTTGAGAGGTTGAAGTCAAAATCCATAATCCCCGAGCGCGATAACGCGAGGCTCAACCGCTCAATCCTCAACCCTCAACCTTTCAACAACAATGCAACAATATATCGACCTGTATAACGAGCATCGTGAGCGATTCCACAGCGGCGCTCCGGCGGCGCTGAACGCCTTGCGCGGCCGCGCGCTCGAGGTGGTCGCCTCCACGCCGTTGCCCCCGCGAGGCAGTGAGGATCATGAGGCCATTGACCTGGCGGAAGTCTTCGCCACCGACTATGGCATCAACGTCAACCGCCTCAACATCGACCCGCGCCTTGCCGAGAGTTTCCACTGCGACGTGCCCAACCTGAGCACCGCGCTGTGGTGTGTCGCCGGCGACGTGCCCATGCCCACGGGTACCGCGCTGCGACCGTTGCCGGGCGTTGACGTGATGACACTGCGGCAGGCCGCCGCGAGATGTCCCGAATTGCTCGAGAAATACCTCGGCCGAGCCGCCGACATCGGGCAACCCGTCGTCGCGCTCAACACCCTGCTCGCCCAGGACGGCCTCCTCATCCACGTCCACGAGGGCGTCGACTGCGCCAAACCGATACAAATCGTCAACATCCTCAACGCCACGGCACCCATGATGGCCGTTCGCCGTCTGCTCGTTATCGCCGACAGCCGCGCCGCCGTCAAACTCCTCCTCTGCGACCACACCCAGCGCGACGGCGTGCCGCTGCTCTCGCTGCAGGTCACCGAGGTGTTTGCACGGCAAGGCGCGCGTGTCGATATTTACGACCTCGAGGAGGCGACTCCGGCCACACGACGCGTCAACGCCACCTTCGTCAGCCAGCAGGCCGACAGCAACGTGCTCGTCGACACAATCACCCTCAGTGGCGGCACCACCCGCAATGAACTCACGGTTGACGTCAACGGTGCCGGCGCCGAGACACACCTCTTGGGCATGGCAATCGCCGGCGGCACGCAGACCGTCGACAACCGCACCCTCATCCGCCACCACGCCCCGCGTTGCGACAGCAACGAGATGTACAAGTACGTCCTCGACGACAACGCCATCGGCGGCTTTGAGGGACGCATACGCGTCGACGAGGACTGCCCGCGAGTCGAGGCCTATCAGGGCAACCGCAACCTGCTCGCCGCCAAGACCGCGAGGATGCACACCAAGCCGCAACTCGAAATCTACACCGACGATGTCCGTTGCAGCCACGGCACCACCATCGGCCAACTCGATGACGACGCCCTATTCTATATGCGGTCGCGGGGCATACCGCGCGACACCGCCCGCACCATTCTCATGCAGGCCTTCATGGCCGACGTCATCGACGCCGTGCGCCTCGACGTGCTGCGCGACCGCCTGCGCCACCTCGTCGACAAGCGTTTCACAGGGCAACTCGCCTCGTGCGCCAACTGTCCCGTCAAGTCCTCCCACCCGCGTGACTAACGACTATCTTATGTTCGGTGTGCGGCCACCTCGTGGCTGCTCCCCCGTCAAGCAACGAAAAAGATGATTGAGCAATTCCCGATATTGCGGCGGCAAGTGAACGGCAACCGCCTCGTCTACCTCGACAACGCCGCCACAGCACTCACTCCGGAGACTGTCGTCAACGCGATCGCCGACTTTTACCGCAGTCACAACGCCAACGTGCACCGCGGCGTCCACACCCTCTCGCAGGAAGCCACAGGGCTGCTCGAGGCCGCCCGTAGTCGTGTCGCCGCTTTCATCAACGCTCCGGCTCCGGAGAGCGTTGTCTTCACACGCGGCACAACCGAGGCGATTAACCTCGTCGCCTCGTCGCTCGGACAGAGTTTTGTGAATGGCGACGAGATCATCGTCACCGCCATGGAGCACCACAGCAACATCGTGCCCTGGCAACTCATCAACAGCCGCTGCCGCGTGCGCCTGCGCGTCGTGCCGCTCTTGCCCGACGGCTCGCTCGACATCGATGCTCTCGACGACCTCTTCAACGAGAGCACGCGCCTTGTCGCCGTCACCCATGTTAGCAACGTTTTGGGAACAGTCAACCCCGTGGAGCGCATCGTCGAGGTTGCCCACAGCCACGGTGTGCCCGTGCTTGTGGACGGCGCCCAGGCCGTGGCTCATCGGCCCGTCGATGTCACCGCAATCGGATGCGACTTCTACGCCTTCTCGGCCCACAAGATGTACGGGCCCACCGGAGTGGGAGTCCTCTATGCCAAGCGGCACCTGCTCGACAAATTGCCGCCCTATCAAGGCGGCGGCGAGATGGTCGGCAACGTCACCATGGAGCGCACCACCTTCCAGGCGGCGCCGCTGCGCTTCGAGGCCGGCACACCCAATATCGCCGATATCGTCGCGCTGCCGGCGGCCATCGACTGGCTCGAGAGCGTGGGCTGGGAGAATATCCATCTCACCGAGCAGGCACTGCTCGCCAGGGCCACCGCCGGGCTGGAGCGAGTGCCCGGACTGCGCGTGCTCGGCACCGCTCCCGGCAAGGACGCCGTCCTCTCGTTTGTCATCGACGGCACCAGCAGTTACGACATCGGCGTGCTGCTCGACAGGCAGGGCGTGGCCGTGCGCACCGGACACCATTGCGCCGAGCCTCTCATGGCGCGCCTCGGCATCAGCGGCTGCGTGAGGGCATCTTTCGCCCCTTACAACACCATTGAGGACGTCGACGCGCTTGTCGCGGCAACCGAGCGTGCGGCAGATATGCTCCGCTAATCCTTCAACACATCAATGTCGTTGTCCGCCGCGCGGGCGCTTTTAATCTCGCCGATGGCGTACAGCGCGATGGCACGCGTCATCACCATGTCGTCGTGCCGGCCCTTGGCGGCCTCCCACCGCGTGCCGGCCTCCATCTCTTGATAGGCCGACATCTCGTCAACAGCCGCCGCGTCGCGCTCGACGTAGGTGCCCAGATGGACGCGCTCCTTGAGCATATAGATGACGCGCGATTTGCTCCTGATGTTGGTGTGGAAGCCGATGCCGCCGCCATCGCGACGGTAGAGGTTCTTATAACTGCGGCCGATGGCGTTAAGCAGCAGCGCGCCGTCAGCGCCCTCTGTGCCGCTCGTGTCGAGCGTGTTACTCTCAATCACAAGCAGCCCTTGGTTGTAGAATTGTGCCATCGCGACCGCTTTCCATGCCAGCACGTCGTGAGGCACATGGCCGCGCCATTGCGCCACCACTTCAGGCCGCGCGCCGCACGGGCGGTCGCTGTCCATCACCACAATCACGCTCCAGTCGCTGTCGCCGCCCAGTCCGCCTATGTCCACCGCCACCACATAGGAATGTCCGCGCTCGGGCTGTTGCCATAATTGCGTCAGCCCCTTGTCGCCGGTGACCCATCGCGGCCGCTTCCAGCCGTCACGCCCCGCAGCCGGCACCACCTCGCCCACGGCCCGCGGCGCGCGGCAGCCCTCGCGCAGCCGCTCCAGGTCCTCCATCGAGAACGCGCAGCGGTCGGTGCTGGTGAACGCCTCCACCGCCGTGGTGGGATACTCGGCCATCATCAGCGAGTGGGCCGTGTACTCGCGCCGCTTGCGGTGATACCACGCGATCATCTCGAGCGTCAGGCCGCTGTGCCACAGGTCGCGCTCATAGTCGTCCATCGCCGCCCACAGCGCCGCAGCGTCGTCCACCGCGTTGTCGCGGTAGAGCGCGATCTCGTACCACGGCACAAACACCGGCGTCTTGTCGCTCTCGCCCCTCGCGGCGCGCTCCCACTCGGTGTGAAACAGGTTGCCGGTGCCGTTGGCGGTGCTCTCCATCACCACGACGGTGTCGGCCGCCATGGGCACGGTGCCGCTGACGGTTCTCACCACGTCCTCGGGCGAGTGCAGGTCGCTGTCTTTCCAGAAGGCCACCTCGCTCAGGTGGGCCATCGACAGGTCGTAGCCGCGCGCGGCGTCCTCGCTGAGGGCCGAACCGAGCACCACTATGCCGCCCGACGGAGTGAGGCGGTAGACACCCGGCGCGCCGGCGCCGCTCAGACGCGGCACCTCATCGCCGGGCTCGACCATCTCGCGAGGATAGCGCTCAACAAGCAGTTCGAGCATCCGCTTGATGTTGTGGCTGTTCATGCGCTGGTGGCCCAGCAGCAAGCCGTTGAACATCACATGGCGCACGAGTTGCATCCACGCCATATACACCAGCACGAGCGTCGTGCCGCCCCACTGTCGCGCCTTGAGCAGGATAATGCGGATGGGCAGGCCCGCCGCACGCTGCCGCTCCATGGCCGCTATCAGGCGACGCTGCGGCCGGTTGGGCACGAAAGGACCGGCGCCGCCCAGTTTGTGCTTGATGGTCACGCAGCGCGCGCACCAGAACTCGAAGTCCTCGCGCACCCGCAGCCGCTCGCGCGCCGTCTTGTCCATCGCCATATAGCCGTCCACGCCCATCCGCGCCACCGTGGCGCGGGGCACGCGGCAGCCGCCGGCGTCCACACGGTCGCCCCACGCGCCGATGCCCCTCAGCGGGTCGTAGCCGCCCTCCGAGGCCTCAAGTGCCGCGCGCCGCCGCGCGTTCTCGGCCACAATCTCTTTTATATCAATCTTTTCCATTGGATTTATTATTTAGGCCACGCTGTCGCGTGGGAAATCTTTCAAAATCCTTCAATTATGCATTATGCATTATGAATTATGAATTGTGAATTGGGAAGGGTGGAGCAGGGTGGAGGAGGGGGCGGTGCCGGTGACGCGCAGGCGCACCACACGAGCGGGCACCATCATCACCGGCGCCACCACACTCTCGTCGATGGCGCCGGTGACGCCCACGGCGGCCACCTCGGTCCAGTCGCCGGCCAGCGCGCGCCGCGCCTCAAGCGACAGGCGCAACGCCGCCGCGCGTCCGCGGCTGTTGACGCTCCACTGCACACTCGCCACGCGCGTGATGGTCATCTCGTCGCCGAACGCGACGGGATGGCTCGTCCACTCCACCGGCACGTCATCGGCAGGGCGCTCGTCGGCCGTGTCGAGCACTTTGTCGTCGGTGGTCACCGCTATGGCTCGTCCGGCCCGGCACAGGAAGTGGCGGACGCTCATGTCGCGCTCGGCGGCGCGTCCGCTCGGCATCACCACAGTCACGGCGCCGTCGTCGGCGGCAACCCACAATTCGCCGGTGGCGTCCACCGGCGCGAGGCTCGATCCGCTCGACACGCCGCGCAGCAGGGTGAGCATCGTCTGCCCCGCCAGCAGACGCAGTTCGCCGCCGGCGGTGACGAAGTAGACGCCCCGCTCGCCCTCCACCGGATGCACCGTGCCGTCGATCACCGTGCGGCTCACCAGGCGCGGCTCGCCCAGGATGCCGGCGGCGCTTTGCGACACGGCGTAGATGCCGTCGCGCGTGAACACAAAAGCAAAATACCGGCCTGCGCCACCCCAGAAGAGAGGCCTCGTGACAGGCAGCAGCGCGAGCGGTTCGACGCCCGTCACACGGCGCGTGGCGGCGGCCACCGGCGCGTTGGCCGGCGGCGAGAGCGTCAGCGTGCCGTTGGTGCCCAACGCGCAGTAGCAGCCGTTATGGCACATCGCGTCGACCAGCGGCCGCGACAGGTGGTCGAGCGACACTGCGTCGAGCGCCGCCACGGTGTGCACGTCGCCGGCAATCACCGGCGTCCACTCGGCAAGGCTATCGAGGTCGGCACACGTGGCCACCACGCGCATCGCGCTCACGGCGAGGCGCGCCGCCACCGCCTCGGCGGGCCGTGGCGCGAGCGATGTCACGAGGCTATAGGTGCGGGTGCCGCTCGAGGTGGAGGTCACGCAGCGCAGCGCCACGTCGCCGTCCACGTCGGCGAGGTCCACCTCATCGAGGCTCACGAGCAGGTCCACCGCCTTGACCAACGGTCGCCAACGCGGAGCCACACCGCCGGCGGCGGTCACCGCGGGCACATAGGCGTCCATCGCGAGCGCGGTGCCCTCCACGCCGGTGAACGCGTTCTCGTCGCGGGTCACGGCGCGCACCGTCTCCCGGGCGGCGTTGGCGGCCGCCGTGTCGCTGAGCGTCACCGGTCGGCTCACCCACAGGTAACTGTCGTCTTGCAGCCGGAGGGCCACGCGGGCGGCCACCGCGCCGTGTCGGTGGCCGACGGCCGTGACGGCGGCCGTGGCGGCGTGCCACGCCTTGCGAGTTGCCGCGGCGATGGCGACAGCGTCGGCGGTGTCCACCGTCTGCCAGCGGCTGTACGGCTCGGCGAACGTGTAGCCATCTAATGGCGCGGTCGTGCCGGTGACGGCGCGCTCCACAATCGTGAGCGACGGCACGGCGTCGGCCGGGTTGAGGACGGCGAGGCCGCCCTCGCCGTCGGCGGCCAGCAGCAGTGTGCCGCCGGTGGTGGCCACGGCCACGAGGTCGCCCACGGCAAAGGCGCGCAGCGCCGCCACGCCGGCGGCGAAGGTGTGCACCAGGCGGCCGTCGAGCAGTAATTGGCGGCCGTAAGCGGTGAGCATTGCGCCGGAGGGCAGCACGTGCAGCAGGCGCGAGGCCGCGGGCAC
This sequence comes from uncultured Porphyromonadaceae bacterium, assembly GCA_946187345.1. Taxonomy (GTDB): domain Bacteria; phylum Bacteroidota; class Bacteroidia; order Bacteroidales; family Muribaculaceae; genus Sodaliphilus. The sequence continues at coordinate 13,773 of CAMHQD010000041.1, forward strand.
CGTGCCTAATTCGGCCGGCAGACCCATCACCTCGAGCGACAACCCGTCGGCACTCTCGCGCAGGTTCAACACACGTGAGGCGGTGCCCGCCGGCATCGCCTCACCCCAAGTCGCCGGCGCCACCGCGCGCGGCTTGATCGTCATCTTTTTCATAGCGTTGTTGTTAGTTTAGTGGAAGCCCCGTTAGGGGCGACAGTTCCTAGGCGGGGGCGCCAGCCCCCGTGACAATGTCGTGGTTTTTTTCTCAATCAAAGCCCTGTAAGGGCGACAGAAACGTGCGGAGACTGTCGCCCCTACGGGGCTAATAATGGGGAATGTGCATCTGTCACGGGGGTTCCGCTTCGCTCCACCCCCGCCTATGAGCTGTCGCCCCCTGTCGGGGGCTCTTTGGATCCTATAATCACGTCGGCAAAGATAGCGCCGGCGTCGCCTTACGGCAACGGCAACCCGTCACCTCCCCGCAAATCGCGGGGTGGTGACGGTGTAGCCGAAACGCGGGGACGGTTCTTGTGTTTCACTTGCCGAAACACAAGAACCGTCCCAATGAAGCAGGCCCCTTTGTATCAAGGGGAGAGGTTTAGAAGAGCCGTTTCAGGATTTGACGAGTACCGTCTTTTTTGGTTATGATCACGATATTCACGCCCTCAAACGGCTTGTTGGACACTTGTCCGGCCGGATTGCTGTAGAGCACACTCTTCACATCGCCGTCCACGTTGATGTCGCGCACATCGGTGACCACGTTGCCGTCGATGCTGCCAATCTCGGTCAGTCCGTCAATCGGGAACACGGTCACACCGCTGCCGGCCACGCGGCGCCGTGAGCCCTGGCTGTTGCCGGCGTTATACTTGGTGACGGCGGTGAAACTGTAGATGCTGCCGTCCTCAAGGGTCGGCACCGGGCCGATGTACTCGCTGAAGTCCACCGCAATCTCGCCCGTGAGACCGGCCTGGTTGACCGAGCCCACGCTGGGCGGCGTGACGAAGCAGTTGGCGGTGGCGTCCCACAGCGCCCAGGTCACCGTGGCGACCTCCATCGGCTTGGGGTTGACAAACGAGTAGGTGACGCCGGAGGCACTGGTCTGCTCGCGGTCGCCAAACGACGGGATGATGAACGTGTTCATCAGGTAGATGTCGCCGTCGTCGGCCGTGGGCATCACACCCTCGTCGAGCACGATGGTGGGGTTGGTCAGGTCGGTCACCACACCTCGCACGCCGCTAATCTTGTGGTTGAGCAGTGAGACGGGGAACTCGCCCTCGACGCCGTTGGCGATGGTGATGGCGACCCAGTTGCTCTCGTCGTAGGCACCCTTGTCGTCCATCAGGTCGGTCTTCTCGAGCACGTAGTCGACATCGTCGCCGGCGCCGCGCAGTTGCGTCACGGCATAGCCGTTGTCGTCCTTGCAGTAGAGCGTGCGTCCGTCATCGCTCAGGAAGACAGCCGTGAGGTCGTCGGAGGTGACGCGGTACTTGTGCTCGATGTTGTCCTCCTCCACGATCTCGGCCAGCGTCTTGGCGGGCTCGAGCAGGGTGACAGTCCGGGTGTTGCTCCACGCCGAGAGGGTGCCGTCGGTATAGACGGCGCGCACCTTGTAGTCAAACGTGCTGCAACTCTCCAACTCGGTGAGGTCAAAGTTCTTGCCTTCGATGCCGGTGATGGTGCGCGTGGTGGCGTCGCCCTCCTCGGCGGCGGCGCGGCGGCGCGGGGCGCGCAGGCCGTTGGCCGTGAGGTCGCCGGCATACACCTGGAACTCGACAAACTCGGCAATGTTGGTGTTGACGGTGATGTTGACGTAGTCCTCGTCGGCACAGTCAAGCACCCAGGCATACTCGGGATAGTCGTCGGCGTTGTCGTAGGTGTCGGTGCTCAGCGTGATGGTCTTGCTGCCGGCGCTCGTGGTGAGCGTGAACTTTGCCTGGCCGTAGTTGCTGGGGTAGTAACTGGCGGCGCGGGCGTGCAGCGTGATCTTGTTGCCGTAGGCGCTCAGGCCGGTATAGGTGGGCGTCTTGATGTTGCCGTTGACGAGCGAACTGCCGTAGTAGGCAAACACGCCGCTGCCGGTCCATCCCTCGCCAAAGTAGGTGGGCACATCGATTGAGGTGATATAGTTATCCTCGTCCACAACGGGCTCCCACTCGCTCATGTCGACAGCCTCGAGCAGGCTGGCGGCGAGTTTCTCGAGTTTCTTGTTCACCCACAGGGTGTAACTCTTCACGAGGGAGGAGGCGGTGTTGTCGGTCCACTCGGCGCGGAACGAGGTCTCGTCGATGAACTCGTCGGCGGCGGCCAGCATCACCGGCGTGGGGTTGCTTGTGATGGGGTCGGCGAGGGTGACGACCTCCACGTTGGAGGTGCGTGCCGTCGAGCCGTCAACATAGTTTGCGGTTACCCAATAGTCAAACGTGCCGTTCTCGGTGAGACCCTCGACGGTGTACTCGCGCTGCGTGCCGGGGATGCCGGTGATGGTGCGCGCGGTGGCGTCGCCGCTCTCGGCGATCACACGTCGGCGCGGCGCGGCGCTCGAGGTGCCGGTGGCGTTGCCGTTGGCGTCGGTCTCGCCGGCATAGATGTTAATATCGTACAGAGCAATCGGGTAACTCGTGTCGGTCGAGGCGAACTTCACCGTGGTGGCGTCGCCCAGGCCGCTGATCACCTGGGTATAGGTCGTCTTGCTGTTGGTAATCGACAAGTCGGTGTTCTGCGAACTGCCGCTTGCGGCGGTGGTGGTGATGCGCAGCGTGGTGCTGCCGGTGTTGCGGCTGGGCGAGACGCGCGTTGTCACCACGACGGTGATCTTGCCGTCGTTGTTGTAGCCGCTCAGGTCGTAACTCGGGCTGGTGATGGCGCCGGTGTAACGGTTGGAACTAAACAATCCACTTGTGTAATAACCCAACTGCAGGTAACCGCTGTAACTGCACAGGTAACTCGTACCGGTCCAGCCGCTCATGTCGGTGTAGTCGCCCAGCGACGAGGCGATGTCCGTATAGGTGGTGCTAATGTTAAACCAACTGCTCGTGCTGACGGCGCTGTAGTTGCTGTAGTTGCCGCTATAGAGCAGACCCGTGCGGGGCTTGTCCTCGTGGGTGGCCACATAGAGGGTGTAACTGGCCACGTCGTCGCGCGGCGTGGGGTCGGTCCACACGGCCGTGAAGTGGGTGTTGTTGATGCTGTACTCGTCAACGGGCTGCATCGTGGGCGGGTAGTAACTCGCCTGGCCGCTCAGGGGGATGGTGAGGCTCTCGGCGCCCGGGCTGCTGATGACGATGTTGTCGTTGTGGCTGCCGGTTGCCGCGGGATAATAGGTCACGAGGATCTCCACGTCGCCTGCCATGGCATCGGCGGCGCTGATGGTGGTGGGCTCCACGCTGAAGTTCGCGCCGCTTGTGGTGAGCGTCACGTCGCCGGTGAGGTAGTGGCCGCTGACGGCGAAGCGCTTGTGGTCGACGGTGCCGGCCACGATGCGGGTGAAGTGCATGAACACCTTGTTGGCCTCAATGGTGGGAACCAACTCCTTGCCATTGCCGCTCAGGGTGACGACAACGTCGTCGGCGCCGGCGCTGCTGATGGTGAGCGTGCCGCTATAGGCGGTGGCGGCGAGCGGCGTGAAGGTGATGGCGACCTCCTCGCCGGCCTCGGCGTCGTCCATGCTGATTGTGGCGGCACTCAGGCCGAACACGCCCGCCGGGTCGTTGAGCGTGAGCGTCACGCCGGCCTCAAGGTTGGAGCCGGTCACAGTGAGATACTTGGTTGATGTCTCACCCACAAACGTGTCGCTGAACACGCGGTCGGTTTCCGACGCCGTGAGTATCGGGCCGCCGGTCACACCCAGGATATACTGGATGCCCTTGATGGCGTTGATTTTGCCATGGGTGCCGAACGTCTTGGCGCCGTGTCCGGCGCCGTTGGTCCACTGGTCGGTGTCCCACGTGTTCTCCATGACCTCCTTGATATAGTCGGGCGAGGGAGTGATATTCTTCTCGACACACGCCTGGAGCCACTGCGCGATGATACCGCTCACGCAGGGTGTCGCCATCGACGTTCCCTCCATCGCCGCATAGGGATAGGTCGAACTGTTGACGATGAGGTCGCCGCTATAGTCGTCGCCGTAGTAACTGTAGTCGTCCACGCTCGAGGTATGATAGTGGTTCACGGCCGCGATGATGCGCGCTCCGGGAGCGTTGATGTGGGGCAGAGCCGTTCCCAGCGGGCCGTAACCGGCCGTCTGCCAACTCGAGAAAGAGGCGTGGTCGCCGATGTTGGGATACTCGCCGCTGGCATCGGTCACCGTGCCGGCGTAGTTGGTCACCGAGTTGCGGGTCACGTAGGCACCCACCGAGATGACCTTGCTGTAGCACGCGTTGTCGCTCACCGAGCACTCGTCATTGCCGGCGCAATAGTTGTAACTGCCCGAATAGGTGCTGTTCAGGTTCAGGTCGTTGCCGAACCAGCAATAGGAGTTCTCCCACATGTCTATAGTCGTGCTGGCCGTCGTGCTTGTGGGATAGACCGACACGCAGAAGGCGTAAGCGCCCTCATACACGCCGTCGCTGTTGCTGTCGCTATAACTGGTCGAAATCATAATCGGGCAATACACCTGCCAATAATACTTGCCGTTGGTGTCCTGGGTGCGCGTGATGCGGATCTTGCCCGCGTCGCCATACAGGTTGGAATAACTGATGCTTGACCTGAAGTAAGCGGCCAAGTTCGTGGTGCCGGTCACCGAGATGGTTGTGCTGTTGGTGTAGGCGCTCGAGGAGTAGACCACCGCGCCGGTGCTCACGTTCACCACATGGAACTTCAACGAGGTCGGGACGTTGGCCGTGCGGGCATAGGCCGTGATGGTGGGATAGAGCATCTCCACGTTGCCGTCTGCATCGCTGAAGCAGCGCTGCACGTTCACCAGCATCGGCTTGCTCGAGGTGGAGGTGCCGCTGGCGTACATACCGCCGCCGCTGGACATTCCGGCATCAACAAACGACTGGGCGCGCATGCCGTCGTTGCTGGCGGCGTAGACGATGATGTGGTTGTCGCCGGCATACTGGTCGACGATGCTTGCAATGGTGCCGGTGCCGTCGTGGGGACCCACCTGCGAGCCAAGGCTCAAACTGATTACACACGGCTTGCCCACCTGGTCGGCATAGTTGCAGATGTTCTGTATGGCCGTACCGATCGAGGTGGTGTAGAGCGAACTCAATCCTGCGATGACGAGGTCGGCCTCGGGGGCCATACCGCCATAGGTGGCGTTCTCGTGGTCGTCGGTCACCGTGACGGTGCTGCCGTTGACGATGACGCTCGAGCCGCCGGCGGTCGAACTGGTGTGGGTGCCGTGGTCCTCGGCGTTGGTGTCATAGGTCAAGTCGCTGATGGCGCTGGCGGTCGAGTAGGTCGTCAGCGACGTGCTGCTGCTGCCGCTCAGGGTGTAGGCCCGCACGATGCGCGAGTTGCCGCTCGCGTCCTTGAAGGCGATGTGCTGGAAGTCGATACCGGTGTCGACAATGCCCAGGATAACGCCCTTGCCGGTGTACTTTGAACTGAGGCCCAAGGCCTTGGCGGCATCGCTGTTGGTCATCGCGTCGATGGCCTGTGTGACACTGCGCTGGCGGTCGTTGACCGTCTCGAGCACCTCGGCCACCTCAATGTAGGTCACATTGTAGAGGTCCGAAATCTCGCCAATCTTGTCCACCGGCAGCAGCATCGCCGCCAGTCCGTTGCCGAAGTTGGACTGCATCACGCCGCCCAAGGCCTCGATGGGCCCGAAGGCCCCGTTGCTCACGCGCACAAAGGCCGAGATCATCTCGACGCCGTTAACCTGCTCGACATCGGCAATCATCACCTTGTCAATGGCCTTCTTGACGACCTGCTCGTCAACAAAGGGCAAGGCGTCGGTGGCCTGGGCGTAGGTGAGTTTCTGCCTCACCTTTGTCTTGCCGCCATTCTCGCCGCGCTGGCTCAGAAGAATCTGTGTGCCGGCCGACATCTTCTCGGGCATATCGGCCAATGCTGTAGCGACAACAATAATGGTGGCAACCATTAATGTTAACAATCTTTTCATCCTTAAAAATCCTTTTGATTATGTAGTGTAAACCTATAATAGTCGATAGTCGGCAGTCGCGTTGATATTGACGAAAACCGACGGCAAAAGTAATACTATTTTCCGAAATGGCAAGCAAATTTCCTTGAAAATCTAACAAACTGTAATATTTTTCCTACTAAAACCTAATAATATGTAACTTTTCTCAATATTTATGCAAATTTTAACACAGAATGGAACAAGGTGACGGTTCCTCTGTTTCAGCGGCAAGTTGTGAAACAGAGGAACCGTCACCCACCCGGAGCAACAACTCCTTAGGCGGAATTAGATAAAGCGCTCAAACTTCTAAAGGAAAATAACGCCCTCCTGTCTGAAATTTGTTCAAATAAGGCGCCTTGTCGCCGAGGCGGTCACTTTTTGTAACTCTTCTTGTAGAACTTCTTGGTGACGACAGTGCAGGGGTACACCTTGCGGCGCACGCGCACGCTCAACTCGTTGCCGAGGTCGCCAACCGGACGTTCCACCAGTGCCACGGCGATGCTCTTGTCGACGCTGATGCCGCGGTAGCCGGTGGTGACGTGCCCAACGACGCGCTCGCCGTCGAGCACCTCGGCGCCATGACGCGCGATGGCGCGGTCGTGAATCTCGAGACCCACCAACTTCATCTTGCTGCCCTCGGCCTTCTGGCGCGCGCACGCCTCCTTGCCGATGAAGTCACAAGGCTTGTCGAGTTTGACAAACATGCCTAACGTGGCGGCAATCGGCGAAATCTCCGCCGTGAGTTCGTCGCCGTACAGCGGCAGGCCCACCTCGAAGCGCAGCGTGTCGCGGCAGCCCAGGCCGCAAGGCTGCACGCCGGCGGACATCAGCGCGTCCCACATGGCGACGATGACACCATGTGAGGCATAAATTTCAAAGCCGTCCTCGCCCGTGTAACCGGTCCGGCTCACGATTATCGTCTCGCCGTCGCGCTCCACTTCCTTAAAGGTGTAGAACGTCAGGTCGGAGCACTCGAGGCGCAGCACGTCCCGCAGGGTGGCCTCGCTGTCGGGGCCTTGCACCGCGAGTTGGCCGTAGTAGTCGCTCTGGTGGTCGACGGTGACATCGCGGCCGGCCGCGTGGCTGTTAATCCATTCCACGTCCTTGTCGATGTTGGCCGCGTTGATAACCAGCAGCAGGTCGTTGGTGCCCATCTTGTAGACGAGCAAATCGTCGACGGTGCCACCGTCCTCATAGAGCATCATGCCGTAGGCCACCTTGCCCGGCTCGAGGGCGGTGGCGTTGCCGGTGAAGATGTAGTCCACAAAAGCGTCGGCCCCGGGGCCGGTGACGCGCACCTCGCCCATATGGCTGACGTCAAACACGCCAACGTGGTTGCGAACCGCGTTGTGCTCGGTGATGATGTCCGCATACTGGATGGGCATATCAAATCCGCCAAAGGGGCTCATCAGCGCCCCGAGTGCCACGTGGCGGTCGTGCAGGCAAGTCTGTTTCATTGATGTCGTCCTCCCCCAACCCCCTCCTGAAGGAGGGGGCTTGCTGTTACCGCAGGGGAATTTCAGTTATAATGATTAATAAAAGAATTTAAGTCTCTATGTTTGATAAATTGATAGTTGTTAGACATGTAGGGGCAGAATGGATTTGGTCCGGGGCGGCCACGCCAAGGCGAGGCCCTACATTTCTTCCCATTTGCGACAGCAAATGGCTCAACCCCTCAACTTCTCAACCTCTCAACGGTTCACTTCACCTGCCAGGTGTCGCCGGCGAGAATCATCTCGCGCAGGTTGTGGAAGCCGTGTTTCTGCTTGACGTCCTCGACCTGGGCGGCCACCTCGGCCTCATAGGTGAGCGCCTCAACGTCGCGGATAACGCCGATGGCCAGCGGCAACTCGTTGCCGTCCATCATGGCCAACTGCTGGTGGAGGAAGTTGCTCTGGCAGTGGGCGTCGTGCACGAGTACGTCGTCGATTGTGTAGCCGTCCTCGCCGATGGTGACGGCCTTCAGCCCGAAGCCGTCCTGCACCAGACCCAACTCGTTATCCTTGCCGAAGAGCATCTTCTGGCCGTGCACGAGGTGGATGGTGCGCTCGGCGCGGGTGGCGCGGTCGCTCACACGGTTGTGGATGCCGTTGTTGAAAATCATGCAGTTCTGCAAGATCTCCACCACGCTGCACCCCTTGTGGTTATAGGCGGCAATCATTACCTCCTGGCTCACGTCCAGCACGACGTCGATAGAGCGGGCGAAGAATGTGCCGCGGGCGCCAAAGGTGAGTTCGGCCGGCACAAACGGGTCTTCGGTCGTGCCGTAGGGCGACGACTTCGACACGAAGCCGCGCGCGCTGGTGGGGGAGTACTGCCCCTTGGTCAGGCCGTAGATCTTGTTGTTGAGCAGCAGCAGGTTCACGTCCACATTGCGGCGCACCTCATGGATAAAGTGGTTGCCGCCGATGGCCAGACAGTCGCCGTCGCCGGCCACCTGCCACACGGTGAGGTCGGGCCGGGCGGTCTTCACGCCGGTCGCCACGGCTCCGCCGCGCCCGTGGATGGTGTGGAAACCGTAGGTGTTCATATAGTAAGGCAGGCGTGAACTGCAGCCGATGCCGCTGATGACGGCAATCTGCTCGGGAGGCACGCCAATCTGCGCCATGGCCTTGTGAAGCACTGTGAGCACGGCGTGGTCACCGCAGCCGGGGCACCACCTGACGGTCTGGTCGCTCTTGTATTCTTTGGGTTGATAAGATGTCATTTGTCGGTAGTCGTTAGTTGTTAGTCG
>CAMHQD010000042.1 GCA_946187345.1 uncultured Porphyromonadaceae bacterium
CGGTTGACGTGCTGCGCCGCGCCGGAATGGAGGTGGTCACTATGTCGATTTCGTCCACTCGTGAGGTGACCGGCGCTCATGGCGTGACGGTTGTAGCCGACTCGCTGTTTGACGAGGCGGCGGCTCACGATGCCGAGTGGTTGATTCTGCCCGGCGGTATGCCCGGGGCGACGAACCTTGCGGCGCATAGCGGGTTGCGTGCCGCCCTGATTGACAACAACCGCCGTGGCGAGAAGGTGGCCGCCATCTGTGCCTCACCGGCTGTGGTGCTCGGTCCGCTGGGCATCCTCAGCGGCCGTGACGCGGTGTGCTATCCCGGCATGGAGCGCGGTGTGAGCGGCGTGCACTGGGGCGCGCGACCGGTGGCGGTGTGCGACAACGTGGTGACCGGCAACGGTCCGGCAGCGGCGGCGTCATTCGCGTTGGCCATTGTGGAGCAGACCCTCGGCCACAGCGCCAGCGAGCAGGTTGCCGAAGCGATGCTGCTGGTGTAGAACGGTTTTGAGAATTCTAAGAATTCTAAGAAATCTTAGAAGTCTTAGAAATCTGAGAATTCTTAGATTTTTGGCGATAACTTTCAAATTTAATTCCTTAACGACATGAAAACTCGATTTTTTTCTTTGGCTATCGCATTGGTGGCGGCTGTTGCCGCCATGGCGATGAGCCCGCTGCAGGCTTTTGTGGCCGACACAGATGGCCCCGTGACTAACATCCGCAGCAAGCCCAACGGCCCGATTGTGATGACGCTTCCCACCACGAGTTGCTACATCGTCAACCTGGAAGGGGCCAAGAACGGCTGGTGGCAAATCAGTTGGGTGGTTGATTGCTTTGAGGACGAGCCCATCGAACTGAAAGGCTCGCCGACTGGCAAGTATTGGATTCACTACTCGGTGTTGGGTCTCAACACGCGCAACTACGGCCACCAGCGATGGTGCCTGCGCAAGTCGCCGAGCAGTAACTCCAGGGCGGTGTACTGGTTTGACCAGGAACGTCAGTTCAAGCCGATGGACATCAGCCGGGACGGCGACTGGGTCAAGGTCAAGACCGATGACCTGCGCACCACCGGCTGGATTGAGATCTGGAACCTCTGCGACAACCCGCTGACGACGTGCCCGTAGCGTGAGACTTTGTCTCGCAATGCACAACTATTGCTGTCCGGTAAATTAAATTGCGTTCAGATAACGTCTGTATTATAGCAATTTAGGCACCTTTGACATTGTTTGGACTTACTATATGGCCCAAGAGCCCCCGATAGGGGGCGACAGCACATAGGCGGGGGTGGAGCGCAGCGGAACCCCCGTGTGTGATTGTAACCATTCTATTTTTAGCCCCGTAGGGGCGGCAGTCTTTGCATGTTTCTGTCGCCCCTACGGGGCTAATAGGATGGGGAAGTGCGACGCGGGGGCTGTCGCCCCCGCCTATGGGCTTGGCACCCGCTCCGCGGGTTTGCGTTGTCGCCGCCTATGAGCTGTCACCCGCTTCGCGGGTTCCCGTTGTCGACGCGCGGCCAGGCCAAGGCCAGGCCCTACATTGGTGAAACGTGGGGACGGTTCTTCTGTTGTGAAACAGAAAAACCGTCCCCGTGCGACGCGGGGGCTGTCGCCCCCGCCTATGGGCTGTCGCCCCTGACGGGGCTCAAGGTCAGTCCTTGAAGTAGTAGGTGGCGATGAGCGACCAGCAGCGGTTCTTGGCGGCGTTCTGGTCGAGCAGGTTGGTGTGCAGCGTCTCGCCCACGCTGAACGAGTAGGTGGCGGAAATCTGCAGGCGGTTGAAGAGTTCGACTCCGATGCCGGCTCGCAGCATCACGTGCAGTGAGTTGTATTTGATGTGCTCTTTGTGGCTGCCACCGGCGCGGAAGCAGAAGGTGGGGCCGAAGTAGACCATCGGCTTGAGAGTGCTCTCAAAGCCGTTAAGGCGGTTGTACTTGAACTTGAGGTTCAACGGCACATCGATTGAGTGGAAACGCACCGTCTCGTTGCCAAGCCCTTGGCTGGACCACACTTTCCACTCACCGAAGTTGATCTTGCTGGAGTACATGCTGTAGAGCAGCGAGGCGTCCACGGCAAAGCCGATGCCGCCGATGTTCATCTCGCCGTTGAGGCCCACCACGGGGCCGAAGCCGCGCTTGACATCGACGATGTCGCTCTGCTTGAAGTGAATTTGGTTGTAGTTAACGCCGGCGGTGACACCCCAGCGTGTGGTGGTCTGGGCTACAGCCGTGGCGGCGATGGCCACAGTGGCGAGCATTATAATCAATATTCTTTTCATTGTCCGGAAAATTTCTGCAAATTTATCGCTTTTCCGCCACACCTGCAAATTTTCGTAACTGACAATTAATATAAACACGATTTTCCATTAATTATCCATTAATTTAAGTCTCCCGTGAATTAGCGTGAATATTCGTGAATAAATTTTGATGATGATGAGTACAAGACTTCGTCTTGCAATATACAACCTTTTTTGTGAAATAAAATATTCACGGGAATTCACGAAAATTCACGGGAGAAAACAATAATTTATGGATAATTTGTGGAAACTCGTGTTTGAATAATCTAACATTTAGCCGCGGGCTTTCTTGATGCGCTTCGACAGGCCGATGGCTTCAGCCGGGCACACCAGGCGGCACAAGTGGCAGCCGACGCACTTTGCTCCGTTGACCTTTGGCACACGGTCGTCGCCAAAGGTGATTGCCTGGTGGCCGCCGTCGGCGCACGAGATGGCGCAGCGTCCGCAGCCGATGCACTTCTCGCGGTCAAAGACGGGATAGACGATGGTGTCGCGGTCGAGGTTTGTCGGGCTGACAAAGCGCGGCAGTTCCTCGCCCACGAGGTCGGCCAGACGGGTGATGCCCCGCTGCGCCATGTAATGCCTCATGCCGTCAACGAGGTCGTCTATGATGCGGTAGCCGTACTGCATCACGGCGGTGCACACCTGGACGTTGCTGCAGCCGAGTTTGATGAAGTCGAGCGCGTCCACCCACGTCTCGATGCCGCCGATGCCGCTCAGTGGGATGCCCTTGAGCATCTTGTTCTGGCTCAACTCGAGGATGAAGCGCAGCGCGATGGGCTTGACGGCGCGGCCCGACAGACCGCTGACGGTCTTGAAACCGTTCACGTCCGAGAGGCGGTCGTCCATGGTGACGCTCTTGATGGTGTTGATGGCGCTGATGGCGTCGGCACCGCCGTAGAGGGCCGACATGGCCGGCTGACTCATGTGGGTGATGTTGGGTGTCATCTTGGGAATGACGGGAATGGAGACGGTGCGCTTGACAAACGAGGTGTAGAAGAGCACGAGTTCGGGATTTTGTCCCACGTCGCTGCCCATGCCGGCGAGCCTCATCTGCGGGCAGGAGAAGTTCAGTTCGATGGCGTCCACGCCGGCCTGTTCGGCCTTGCAGGCGAGTTCTATCCATTGCTCCTCGGTGTTGCCCATGATGGAGGCGATGACTATTTTGTTGGGGTAGTCGCGTTTGAGGCGGCTGAGGATGTCGAAGTCGACCTCCGGCGGGTTCTCGCTGAGTTGCTCCATGTTGCGGAAGGCGGAGAAGTCGCCTCTGGCTCCCACGCGGTGCATGACGTCGAAGCGTGGCGACACCTCGCGGATTTCCTCGAGGCAGATTGTCTTGTAGAACACGCCGCCCCAGCCGGCGTCAAAAGCGCGGGCCACCATCTCATAGTTGGTGCATACGGCCGACGAGGCGAGGAAGAACGGGTTCTCGCAGTGAATGCCGCAGAAGTCAATCTCGAGGCTCGGCAGGGGAGTGGCGGGAGCCTCGGCGCGCGGCAATTGCTCGGCAACCTCGCTGATGCGGATTGGGTGGTCCGGGTGGATGCAAGCCTGTTCGGCGGCGAGCAGGTCGTCGTTGCTCAGACCCACGAGCCATCGCGCGGCGATGTCGCTGTTGTCGAAGCGGACGGCGCGCAGCATGCGCGAGGCAGCCTGGCCGCAGGGAGCGTTGTTGCAAAGCAGGCAGCGCGCGGCTTCCTGGCGGATGCTAAGTTGTCGTTGTGCCATAATACGTTGTCTTTTGGTGTTAAAAATGCGTCTCCTTTACTTCCCCCTCTTTCGGGAGGGGCGGGAGAGGCTTGAAAGCACAAAAATAATAAAAAAATATTATTTGCCCAAAAAATATAGTGAAATTGTAAATTTTATTACTCGAAATGTATTATCTTTGCGGTAGGATTGAAGGTTGACCGTTGAGGGTTGACCGTTGACCGAACGACGAAGAACGAACAACGAAAAACGAACAACGAGATGAAAAAAATTTTGGTTTATATGATGGCTCTTTGTAGTGTCGCGGCTGCCGATGCACGCATTCCTGACAGCCGCGCCAACTCGGCCGAGCGCGACGCGGCCATCGAGGCGATGATGTCCGACGCCAAGTTGCCGCAAGAGAAAGGCAGTAATGACGTGTTCAAGCCCGCCGGTGCCGATGTCAAGTGGCGCGACGGCTTGACGGACTGCTATGTGGTGAGGTGCATGAACGAGCGTGACGAGGTCTCCCACTTGGGATTTCTGCTCGAGCAGACCGATGACTGGGAGCAGAGCCGGCGCTACTACGAGGTGAAGATGTCGCGTGGCGTGCCGCGCGTGACCAACCGCAAGGGTGTCACTGTGGAGCACGTGATCATCGGCCGGTGGGATATGCTCGTGTTCCGCAACGCCAAGCGTGCCGTCATCGACGTTGCCCTGCGCAGCGAGAACGTTGACAGTCAAGGCGAAGACGACTTGCGCGACATGATTAACGGACTGTACGTGGGCGCGGCACAGGCCAACGCCACCGACACCGTGTGCTTCGGCGCGGTCTACGGTGCCGACAGCGGCTTTCTGCCCGGGCCGGGATATGAGTTGAGGTATAAGGATCTCGAGAACTACTCATTCTTTGACCGTTACCTGGTGGCCTATTTCCCGGAGCGCATGAAGCGCGTGCCGATTCCACGCACGACCACCTCGGTTGATCCGAACGGTGTCCGCCATTTTTATGCCAACGGACAGGAGATTTCGCAAGGCGAGTTTGAGCAATACAATTCGCCGGGCTATGGCGGCCACGCCTCGTTGCACGGGCCGCTGCTGTGGTGGGTCGTGCCCGATGGCACAGATCTTGCTGTGGAACTGTATGAGCCGTTTGAGGAGACGCTCGACGCGTTCTACTCCAACTTCCGCGAGCCGCAGTTCGCTCTCAAGTGGGTGCGCAGCCCTTACAAGGGATTGAGCAACCGTTGGGCGGTGCTGTCGATGCGCCCGATTACGCGGGGCATGCTCGTGGTGTTCGGTCAGGATGAACTGCGGCAGATGCTGGCCTACCTCAACGGGCGTAAGGCTCCCACGGCCATCGAGCGCCTGAACAAAAGCCTTATTCAATTCATAATTCATAATTCATAATTCATAATTGTTCGACTGCCCGATTATTCGGAAAAACGTTTAATATATAATAATTTATAAGACTGAGATGAAAAAGTATTTATTGATGATGGTGGCGCTCGTCGCGATTGTCTTTGTCGCCCGCGCCGACCATGACCAAGTGATTACCTTCAAGCAACTGCCCGCCGCGGCACAGGCTCTGCACAAGCAGCACTTTGCCGACAAGGTGCCTCTAGTGGTGACTGTCGACTGGGACGACTACACCGTCATTTATGAGAGTGGCGAGAAGGTCGAGTTTGACAAGCAAGGAGAGTGGAAAGAGGTGGACTGCCGTGTGTCGGCCGTGCCGAGTGCCCTTGTTCCCGCCCAGATTAAGCAGCACGTCAAGGGTACGTTCCCCGGCACACAGATTATCGCCATCGAGCGCGCGCGTCGTGGTTGGGAGGTGAAGTTGAACAACGGCCTCGATATTGAGTACGGCCCCACCTTCAACGTCATCGACATCGACGACTGACGATACCGAAAGGTTGACCGTTGACCGAAAACAAGAGTGTCCCGCCGCTATAATGTGACGGGACACTCTCGCATTAATTTTAGACAAGAGAACAGGAGGCTGTCGCGAAAAAGAGGTATAGATGATGTTTGTGTGTGCTTATGGTTTGTGGTTCCCGTCGTCGCCACAAGCGGCCAGGCCCTACAATCGCCCCCAAACGTCAGCGGTGTGACCCAAGATTATAGAGGCATGGTGATTATTCCACATTCTTGATGAACTTGGCGGGATTGCCTCCCACGATAGTGTTGGGGGCGACATCTTTTGTCACAACAGCGCCGGCGGCGACAACGGCATTCTCGCCCACGGTCACACCTGGAAGAATGGTCGCTCCGGCGCCAATCCACGCGTTGCGGCAAACGCGCACGGGTTTGCAAATCAGCAGTTGGCGGTCATGCAGGTCGTGATTGTTGCTGATGAGTTGCACATTGGCGGCTATCATGGCATTGTCCTCAATCGTGATGCCGCCTCGCGACATCATCAGGCAGTCGGGCATAATCATCACGTTGTCGCCAATCACCACACGGTCAAAGCACACCCCTTTCAGTGGAGGCATCACCATGCTTCCGTCGCCGATCTTGCCGGCAAAAAGTTCCTTTACGAGATTATTGTACTCGTCGGTGTAAGGCATCGTGTGGTTGATGTTGAACACCAGTTTCACATCGCGCATTCCGCGCTGCATCTCCTCGGGACTGGTTTTGCGAGGGTCTACGATAATTGCTTCCATGTCTGAACTGATAATGTGTTGTAGGATTCTAATTTAGACGCAAAGTTACAACAAAAAACCGAAATGCCAAGCAAAAGAAACTGTATCATAATTGGCGCACGCGTTGCGTGCGGAAATCTTTCAAAATAAGCCCCCTCCTTCAGTGAACTGCACCCCAAAAGTTTTGTGTCTAACTTTTGGGGTGCAGTTCAAAGGAGGGGCTGTTGTCGGCCAAACACTTAAGTATAAAGTGGCGGTTTACATTTTGTTCTCGTGGTCGGTAATCTCGGCGTCGCTCTGGGTGTAGTTGCCCAGCGAGCCTTCTTTGGCCTGGATGCAGATGTAGGTCATCGGCTCGGGCGAAGTGCACTTGATGTTACGGTCGCAGTTGGTGGCCACGCGCACCACCGAGCCCTCGGCGATGTCAAACGCCTCGTCGCCCACTTGGAAGCGGCCGGCGCCCGAGAGAATGATGTAGTTCTCCTCATTCTCCTTGTGGCTGTGGTAGAACGGCACGGCAACACCCGTGGGCAACGTGCCGAACGAAATCTCACACGACGTGGCTCCCACCACGTCTTTAACAAACTGCTTGCCCTCAAAGCCGATGATCTTACCAACCGAGGTGTGGGCGAACTTGTCGCCGCTGTTCAAAACTTTTAATTCGCTCATAATTTGCTGTATTTTAAATTTTATACTAACTTTGCAGCGGAAATCCGCTTTCCTTTTAACACCGCAAAGGTAGGTCATTTTTGCGACACCTACAAGAAGTTACCTAAAAGAGAGGCAATTACATTTAAGTTAGTAATATTGAGAATGAACGCGTTACCGCTAAAAGAAAATTTAGAAAAATATTCCGACATCGACCATTGCCCCGTCCGCAACGTGATTTCGCACATTTCGGGCAAATGGCCCATCTTGATTCTGTGTATATTAGCGGAGAATGAGACCACACGCTTCAACGCTATCAGCAAAGCGATCCCCGACATCTCGTCTAAAGTATTGAGCAACACACTCAAGAGTCTCGAGGCCGATGGACTTGTCGAGCGCATCCTATATGCCGAGATTCCGCCACGCGTGGAGTATTCCCTGACTGACCTCGGAAAAAGTCTAATGCCCATTTTGGGAGAACTGATAGGTTGGGCTCTCCGGCACTTCGATAATTTCAAGTGATAAACATTGAATCCTTTTTGTTATGAAAAAATATTTTCTTAAGGCTATTCTACCGGCAATCACATTGACCGTTATTGTCTTCCTGATAGACAGAAATCATACTTTGGCGGATTATGCGATTAAGGCTATTATTATCATAATGGTTCTCGGGCTCGCTGCTTATCTCGATGACAATGGTTGGAACTCTTGGGAGAGAGTAATAAGTTTGGTTAAACGTAAGAAGGCAGACGAGTAACTTCCAATTTAGCGCGAACAATAAACAAAACAAAGATGAAAAAAGTAATTGTCATTTCCACGAGCCTGCGACCCGGCTCAAACAGCGATATGCTTGCTGACAAGTTTATAGAAGGCGCCAAAGCCGCCGGAAACGAGGTTGAGAAGATTTCACTTGCGGACAAGAACATTCAGTTCTGCAAGGGATGTCTGGGCTGCCAGAAAATTGGGCGTTGCGTCATTAATGACGACGTGAACGGCATCATGGACAAGGTGCTCAAGGCTGATGTCATCTGCTGGGCAACGCCAATCTACTATTATGAGATGAGTGGCCAGATGAAGACGCTCATTGACCGCATGAACGCGATGTACGAACTGGACTACCTGTTCCGTGATGTCTATCTGCTGACAACGGCGGCAGAGGAGGAAGAGCAGACACCCAAACGCGCAGAGGCGGGGCTGACGGGTTGGATTGACTGCTATCCCAAGAGCCGGCTGGCGGGAACGCTTTTCTGCGGCGGCGTGAATAACGCCCGTGAGATTGAGGGCAATCCCAAACTCCGGCAGGCCTACGAGTTGGGCAAAAGCATCTCTTGACTTGCCACCGTTGATTGAAAATGATGATTAAGATAAAAAACGCCCGGAGGGAACAAGCAGCCGATATTGCTCGGCTAATCATGACGGCGATGACAGACGATTGCTGCCTGTATTTTTGTGAGACAGGCTATGGCCTGGAGGACTTTCATGGGATGATGACAATACTTGTGGAGCGTGAAGACTCACAATACAGTTATCTCAATACGCTGGCAGCCATTGACAGAGACCGGCTGGTGGGAGTTGCCGTCAGTTATGACGGCGGCCGTTTACACGCACTGCGGCAGGCTTTCGTGCAAGCTGCAAAGGAGCGTATCGGCAAGGACCTTTCTGAAATGGATGATGAGACGCAGGCTGGTGAACTATATCTCGACTCACTGGCCATAGAGCCACACTACCGCCGCCAAGGCATTGCCCGGCTACTTCTGAAAGCCACCAAGGAGAAGGCCGACATGATGGGGCTGCCATGCGTAGGGGTGCTCGTGGACAAGGGGAACACCGCCGGTGAGAGACTTTACGCATCCGTCGGCTTCCGTTATGTGAACGACAACTCGTGGGGCGGCCACCCGATGAGGCACTTAGTCTTATGACGGTGGCAATTTACTGCTGTCCGGTAAAACTCAAAAACATTAACTAGTAGAAAAAAGGATTACAATTCGCATTACGATTTTAAGCTTCATACTACGCACCGGCGATTTGCCGCATTTTCGATATTAACAGCTTGGAAAAGTCCTCCAATTGTTAAATTTTCATTTTAACAATGTTAATCCATGCTAAAAATTTGGATATATATGTTATATATATATTTGTGCCCGATTTTCCTAAATATCTAATTTATAAAATATGGGTATATTTGATTTTTTCAGTTCTAAGTCTGATAAACAAAAACTTAGCCATATCAAGTCACTTATAGCACTCGCTATGGCTGATGGCAAGGTGGAAAAAGCTGAACTTGCAGCCATCGCTGCAGTTTGTTCTCGTGAAGGCATTTCGGAGAGCGAAATTAAGAACCTGCTTGACAATCCAAATTCTGTTGATTTCGTGCCGCCAACCGACCACCAGACAAAAGTTAAGTACCTTAAAGACATGTGCACTCTCATGATGATTGATGGCAATATTGATAAGAACGAAGTTGTTGTCTGCAAGTTGACTGCCGAAGCCCTTGGTTTCCGACATGAAGTTATTGACGCTATAGTTAGTGATATCATTGACGACCTTAAAGATAAAATGGCCTAACCATGTTGTTTGAATCTCATTCACATCAAAGATTTGAAGGCGGAGTCCCTAAACAAGGACTACAGACTTGCAATCGTACAGTAAAGATAGATAAAAACACAACTGGTTGCAGTGGTTATCAACTAACCCCGGGAGATGGTTTTATCGTATCTATTCTCAATACGGATGGCATTCATCCTCTTTGGGGAGGCAATTATCAGATGAGCCCTAAACCGATGAGAGTTGTAGAACAAAGTTCTTCTCATATTTCTCTAAGAGGATATGAAGTGCTAGCTCAAACACCATTTGGTTTTCAAAGTTTTGACATGTCTGACTACGGAATAACTATTTTTGTCGAAAATGACGAAATCGTTAAGGTTAGGTTGGATATGTTCGATAGAAACATCTATATCGAATACTACAAATAAATTTATGGATCAACTTACACCTTTCCAGGTGTTTATGCTTGAACGCCTTGATTTCTCACCAAGTAGATACGAGGTTTATCAAGGAGGGAAACTTATAGACAGTGGATTTACTTCTATGAGTATACATGTCCGTGCTAAAGATAAGACTGTGGTCGCAAACGACAACATCGTTGTTAGCATCATCGATAATAATCTATCTCATATCTTGAACTCAAACTCCTCCTATGATATAGTGACAACACTGCATGATAGATTTATAGCACTTATACTTCCACAACGTTCAAACATAAACGACATTATGTTCCAGACTTTTTCATGGGCAATAAAACATACTCGATCATTCAAGAATTTCGCTGACAAAGAACCATTATGTATGAGTATGTTTACTCAAAATGGGAAAGTTGTTAAAATGAGTTTTAAGGTCTATTCACCCGAAACTCTTATTGAACTTTCCTTATAATCTTGTCGTTTAAGACACAGATAATACTCCATAATTTTACGATAACTAAATCGCCGAATTATGGAAGCGATAATGTCTTGGGCAAAATAGAATTTTGATTTTATATGCCTGTTTGTAGATGCATCGGGAGTGCTTGTTTCCATTATTAGCGTCATCTATGAGATAAAAGCGAAACGACGCAACAAGCGGGCATAACGCAATGAACATTAAAAATCGCGGGTTATTGATGACATTCCATCATCAATAACCCGCGATTGCAAGTTATTACGTCGGGGTACCTGGATTCGAACCAGGGACCTCCTGCTCCCAAAGCAGGCGCGCTAACCGGACTGCGCTACACCCCGCGGCTGAAAAGCGGTGCAAAATTAGTATTTTTTTATGACAGTAGCAATTTTTTGCGGCAAATTGCGGGATTTTTCAGCAAAAATGGGTAAATTTGCAGTGTGACATTTACGTTTAGACGTTGAGCGTTGAGAGGTTGAGCCTCGCGCTATCGCGCTCGGTAATAATGGATGTGACTACGAAACGGCCACACAAAGGCGAGGCCCTACAATTCTTACCATTTGCGATTGCAAATGTCTCAACCCCTCAACACTCAACCCCTCAACCTTCTAACAACTGACGACTAACTATGCTCAATGACGGTGTGCTGCGCCTGCGGGCGCTTGAGCCGACTGACTTGGACTTGCTGACCGAGTGGGAGAACGACACGTCGCTGTGGTCGGCCACCGACACGGTGTCGCCGCTATCGCGCGCCGCGCTGTGGCGATACCTGCAGGACGACGTGGGCGACTTCTACCGGCAAGGCGAACTCCGGCTGGTGGCCGAACTTGTTGATACCGGTGAGGCCGTGGGGATGGTGGACCTGCGCGACTACTCGGCGCTGAATAACCGCGCCGAACTGGGGCTGACCATAGCCGCCGCCCATCGCGGCAAGGGACTGAGCGAGCGGGCACTGCGCCTCACGCTTGACTATGCCGTCAACCATCTGGGGCTGCATCAGGTTTACGCCATCGTGCCGGCCGACAACGCGGCGAGCAGCGCCATGCTGGCGGCATGCGGCTTTGAGCCCGGCGGCGTGTTGCGGCAGTGGGTGAGACGCGGCCGCGGCTACCGCGATGCCGAACTGTGGCAATACCTGCCGCCCATAAAAGGGGTAAAGGGTTGAGATGTTGAGCGTTGAGAGGTTGAGCCATTTGCTATCGCAAATGGTAATAAATGTAGGGCCTCGCCTTGGCCTGGCCGCCTCGAAGTAAAATCTATTATCCCCGAGCGCGATTGCGCGAGGCTCAACCCCTCAACCCCTCAACCCCTCAACCTCTAAACCTCTAACGACTATCGACTAACGACTAATATAATGAGAGTAATGAAATTTGGCGGCACATCGGTGGGGTCGGTTGAGGCCCTGCGGAGTGTCAAGCAGATTGTGGAGGCGACCACCACACAGGTGATTGTTGTGGTGAGCGCCTTGAGCGGAGTGACTAACCGTCTGGTGGAGATGACGCGGCTGGCGACGGCGCACGACACCTCCTACGAGGCCATGCTGCCCGAACTCGTGGAGCGTCACCGTGCGATTATCGAGGCTGTCGTGCCGCGCGAGTCGCAGGGTTCCTGCATGAGGGTGGTCAACACCTTTATCAACGAGAGCCTCTCGTCGTCTTTGGGATTGCTGGCCGCCAACGACACGCTCGCCCCGGAAATGGCCGAGGCCGCCGCCGACGCCATCGTCAGCCACGGCGAAGTGCTGTCGAGTGCCATCGTGGCGTGTATGCTGCCTCGCTGCAAGCCACACTTCGCGCCGGCATTTATCCACACAACCGATGACGCCGAGGGACGCATCGTTGACTGGGCCGACACAGAGCGGCTGGTGCTAAAGGAATTCAAGGGTGACCTGACGCGCGTCCACGTCACTCAAGGCTTTATCGCGGCCGACAGCCGCAGCGGCGTGAAAACCACGCTCGGCCGCGGCGGCAGCGACTACACGGCAGCCATCCTCGCCGCCATCCTCGAGGCCGAGGCGCTGGAAATCTGGACTGATGTGGACGGCTTCTACGACAAAGACCCGCGCGCCAACCCCGACGCGAAACTTTTGCCACAGATGACCTACGAGCAGGCTCAAGCGCTCTGCGACGCCGGCGCCAAGGTGATCTATCCGCCCACAATCGCTCCGGTGGCGCAGCGCGGCATCCCCGTGTGGGTCAAAAACACGTTCAACCCCGGCGCGCCCGGCACCTGCATCGGCCCAATTCCATCAGACAGCCAAGTAATTAGTGATTAGTAATTACTAATGCATTATGAATTATGAATTGATATGACATTCACCAGCACCAACGACCTGTCGCTGCGGGTGTCGCTACGCGAGGCGGTGTTCAACGGCAGCGCCGCCGATGGCGGACTGTATCTGCCGGTGAAGATACCCCGGCTGCCGGCGGCCCTTTTCGCCAATCTGTCAACGCTTGACCTCCACCAAGTGGGCTACCTGGTGATGAGTTCGCTATTAGGCGACGCTATGCCGCTGAGCGTGGTCAAGGCCATAGTTGACGACACGCTCAACTTCGAGATGCCGGTTGTGCCAATCACAACGCGAGCCGGGCTGCACGTGATGGAGTTATTCCACGGCCCGACGATGTGTTTCAAGGATGTGGGAGCGCGCTTCATGGCGCGCCTGGTGAGTTACCTGCGCCGCGGCATGTCGTCATCCGGCACGCTCAACGTGCTTGTGGCCAGCAGTGGAGACACGGGCAGCGCGGTCGCCAACGGGTTCCGCGACGTCAAGGGAGTGCGCGTGATTGTACTCTACCCCACCGGCGTTGTCAACTACATCCAGGAGTCACAGTTCGCCACGCTGGGCGACAACGTGGTGGCCGTGGAGGTCAACGGCACCTTTGACGACTGCAAGCGGCTTGTGGAAGAGGCGTTTGCCGACGAGCGGTTGCGGCGTGAGGTGCCGTTGACGAGCGCGACAAGCGTCAACATCGCGCGCCTGCTGCCACAGGCCATCTACTACTTCCACGCCGTGGGCCAACTGCAACGCGCCGGGGTGGACACCGGCCGGGGCGTGACGTTAGCCGTGCCGTGCGCCAATTTGGGCAATCTGGCCTCCGGCCTGCTGGCATGGCGCATGGGACTGCCGGTGAAACGCTTCCTTGCCGTCGAGAACGAGAACAATATCTTTTACCGCTACATGACGACAGGCAACTTTGAGCCACGGCCGTCATTGTCAAGCATTGCCCCTGCCCTTGACGCCGGCAAGCCCGGCAACTTCGCGCGTGTGGCGGCGCTCACCGGCAGCCTGCAGGCCGCGCGAGGCATCATCGAGGCGCATTGCTGCAACGACGATGATATCGTCAACGCGATGCGCACGGCATGGACACGCGACAAATACCTGATTGACCCCAACACGGCCGTCGCCTATCATGCCGCCGACTCACTGGCGAGCGCCGACGAGCCCACGGTGGTTCTCGCCACCGCCCATGCGAGCAAACTCAAGCACACCGTGGAGCAAGTGCTCGGCATCGAGTTGCCGCTGCCGCGGCAGTTGGCGCGCTTTCTCGAGGGCCGGCGGCGTGTCACGTCATTGCCGTCGGGCTACACCGCCTTCCGCCGCTTCCTGTTCGCCCTCCCGAAGTAACACTTTGTCTGACAATCTCCAGTCAGTGGGCGAGGATGTCGTGTAGGTCGGTGAGGTGGCCGTCGTTGGGGGCGGGCTTGATGCCGAGCAGGTAGCACAACAGCGGGTAGATGTCGACGTTGGGAAAGCGGTCGGTTTTGGCGTAGCCGCGCTTGAAGTCCGGGCCGACAGCACGGAAGGCGACTTGCATATCGCTGGCCGTGTGGTCGTAGCCGTGGTTGCCTCCGGCGTGAGTGTAAACGTGGTCGGTGAACGACCAGCCCACGTCGGGCAGCACGAGCACGTCGCCCACGTTGGGGTTGCTGCCGTAGCCCAGGTAGGCCGGAATGTCGGCCTTGCGCCACGCGCGGATGTGGTCAACGTGGGCGAGCGCCTCCATCACGCTATCAACATACTCTCCCTCCTTGTAGTGCCCGGCCTTGGCCTGGGCGTTCGGCCGGGGGGAGGACTTCACGTAGATATTGGCCGGCACGTTGCCCACGATGCAATCAATCCACTTGGTGTTGGGGAGAACTTTGGAA
The DNA here is from genome assembly GCA_946187345.1 of uncultured Porphyromonadaceae bacterium. GTDB lineage: Bacteria > Bacteroidota > Bacteroidia > Bacteroidales > Muribaculaceae > Sodaliphilus. The sequence continues at coordinate 14,850 of CAMHQD010000042.1, forward strand.
GGGCGCACGGCGCGGCAATTCTCGGTCCAGGTCATGCCGTGGTCACCGGTGACGATGAGGTTGACGCGTGGTGCAATGTCGAGCCTCCGGATGCGTTGCCACATCGAGGCGAGCAATGTGTCGAGGTCCTCCACCGTGCGGCGGGTGGTGCGGCTGATGGGGCCGTTGTGATGGCCGCTGCCGTCTGGCTGCTCGAAGTAGCACATCACCAGGCGCGGCCTGTTGACCTCGGGCAGCGAGAGAAGGCGCAGCACCTCGTCGACGCGTTGCACATAGGTGAGGCGGTGCTTGCTGTAGTCCTTCCAGTAGGTGGGATGCTGGCCGCGGATGGCCACGTCGCTGCCCACCCAAAAGATTGTGCCTGTCTTGACGCCTTGCCGCTGTGCGGTCAGCCATATCGGTTCGCCGCCGTAGTATTTGGCGTTGCGGCTCGTCTTGCGGTCGCCCATTGAATAAATCTTACCCTCGGCACGCACCTTGAAACTATTGGCGATAATGCCGTGATGGTCAGGCGTGAGGCCGGTGGCGAGTGTGTAATGGTTAGGAAAGGTGCTGCTGGGGAACGACGGGCTCATGACGGCCTTGACGCCATCGCGGGCCATACTGTCGAGAAACGGCGTGTTGAAAGCCTCCGGATAGTCCCAGCGCAGGCCGTCGAGCGAGACGATGACCGTGTAGGTGTCGCCGGCACCTGCGGCAAGCACCACGATGAGACCGATTATGGCGAATACAAAACGTTTCATAACCGAAGGACGAATAATTATTTTGAGTCCGCTCCAATAAAGGCCACTGAATAATTTAACACGAATTATCCATGAATATTTATTCTAATTAATAAATAATTTATGAATAATTTATGGAATATCATGGAAATTCGTGTTAAAAATAGAGTTGTCGGTCAGTAGGCGAGGATGTCGTGGAGGTCGGTGAGGTAGCCGTCGTTTGGGGCGGGCTTGACGCCGAGCAGGTAGCACAGCAGCGGGTAGATGTCGACGTTGGGGAAGCGGTCGGGCTTGAAGTAGCCGCGCTTGAAGTCCGGGCCGACGGCACGGAAGGCGACTTGCATATCGCTGGCCGTGTGGTCAAAGCCATGGCTGCCGTTGTCCTCAACCTCGCCGTCGGTCACGAGCCACCCCACGTCGGGCATGACAAACACGTCGCCCACGTTGGGGTTGCTGCCGTAGCCCAGATAGGCGGGAATGTCGGCCTTGCGCCACGCGCGGATGTGGTCCACGCGCGACAGGGCGTTCATCACGCTGTCGACACACTCAGGGCTCTTGACATAGATGTTGGTGGGCAGGTCGCCGGCGATGAGCGTGGTCCACTCGGGCTTGAGAACCTGTGAGGGACGGATGACGCGCACGTTGTCCACCCACGCCATGCCGTGGTCGCCGGTGACGATGAGGTTGACGCGCGGCGCGATGTCAAGGGCCTGGATGCGTTGCCACATGCCGGCCAGCAGCGAGTCCATGCGTTCAAAGGCTTGCCGTGTCTGTTTGACGATGGGGCCGCAGGCGTGGCCGCTGGCATCCGGTTCCTCGAAGTAGCACATCACCAGGTGAGGCCGCTCGGCTTCGGGCAGTTGGAGCAGTCGCAGCACCTCGTCGACGCGCTGGGCGTGAGTGAGTTTCTCGCCCAGGTAGTCCTGCCAGTAGGTGGGGTGCTGGCCTTGTATCGCCACGTCGCTGCCAACCCAATAGACTGTGGCGCAGGTGACGCCTTGCCGTTGTGCCGTGATCCACACCGGTTCGCCGCCGAAGTATCGCCCGTCGGTGCGCATCTCGCGGTTGGAGAGCGAGAATACCTTGCCGTTGTCGCGCACCATGAACTTGTTGGCGATAATGCCGTGGTGGTCAGGTCTGAGGCCGGTGGCGAGAGTGTAGTGGTTGGGGAACGTTTTGCTGGGGAACGACGGGCTCATGACTGCCTTGACGCCATCGCGGGCCATACGGTCAAAGAACGGGGCGTCGAAGGCCTCGGGGTAGTCCCAGCGCAGCCCGTCGAGCGAGACAATAATCGTGTAGGTGTCTCGTCCGGCGGCCATTGCCGCAATAGTTGCGGCAATGGCCACGAAGGTGAGAAATATCCGTTTCATAATCAAGTCGTCATTGTTCTTTCAGGTACTTGTCCATCCACTTGAAGAACTCGCGCTGCCACAGGATTGAATTCTGCGGCTTGAGGATCCAGTGGTTCTCATCGGGGAAGAGCACCATGCGGGCGTCCAAACCACGCAGTTTGGCCGCGTTGAAGGCTTGGGTGGCTTGCGTGAACACGATGCGGTAGTCGAGTTCGCCGGCCGTGATCATGATGGGCGTGTCCCAGTTCTGCACATAATTCTTGGGGTTGGCCTGGGTGTAACTCTTTTGAGCCACGGCGTTGTCCTTCTCCCAGAACGGGCCGCCGAGGTCCCAGTTGACGAACCACATCTCCTCCGTCTCGAGGTACTGAGCCTCGAGGTTGAAGATGCCGGCGTGGGCCAGCAGGCAGGCAAACCGCTTGTTGTGGTTGCCGGCCAGCCAATAGACCGAGTAGCCGCCGTAACTGGCTCCGGTGGCGCCGATGTGATCGCCGTCGATCCACGGCTTCTGTTTCATATAGTCCACAGCGCTCAGGTAGTCCTTCATGTTCTGGCCGCCGTAGTCACCCGAAATCTGCGCGTTCCACTCTGTTCCGAAGCCCGGCAGACCGCGGCGGTTGGGCGCGATCACTACATAGCCGTTGGCGGCCATCAGACGGAAGTTCCAGCGGTAACTCCAGAACTGGCTCACCGGCGATTGCGGACCGCCCTCGCAGAAGAGGATTGCCGGATACTTCTTCGACGGGTCGAAGCCCGGCGGCAGCACCACCCATGTGGTCATCTGCTTGCCGTCGGTGGTGGGCACCATCTCTTTGGTGATGGTGATTTCGGCCAACTGGTTTAATAACTCGTCGTTGACGTGGGTGAGCGCTTTGGCCTCCTGACCGGCCTTGGCGAGTGTCACCTCGTTGGGCACGGCAAAGTTGTGGCGCAACGTCAGCACCGCGTCGTCGGCCACCACGGCCAGCGAGGCGTGGTCCCACACGCCGGCGGCGATGGTGTCGATTGCCAGCGTCTCGGTGTCGATGCGGAAGATAGGCATCGTGCCCTGGTGGGGCGCGATAAAGAAGATGTGCTTGCCGTCGGGTGCCCACGCGATCTCGTCCACGCTGTAGTCCCAGTCTTTGGTCAGGTCGCGCTTGTTGCCGCCATCGGCATCCATGAGCATGATGCGGTTCTTGTCGGCCTCATAGCCGTCGTGCTCCATCGAGAGCCACGCCACCTGGCCCTGCTTGTTCACGATGGGATAGGTGTCATAGCCCATCATGCCCTCGGTGAGGTTGTCGGTCTTGCCGTCCTCGAGCGAGTAGCGGTAGAGGTCACTATTGGTTGACACGGCATATTCCATGCCGGTCTTCTTGCGGCACACGTAGATGAGCGACTTGCCGTCGGCACTCCACGCCAGCGACTCCACGCCGCCCCACGGCTTCATCGGGCTCTCAAACGGCTCGCCCTCGAGCACGTCCTTCACGTTACTCACCGCGTTGCCGTCCCAGTCGGCGACAAAGGGGTGAGGCACTTCGCTCACCCACTCGTCCCAATGCTTGTACATCAGGTCGTCGATGATGCGCGCGTTGGCCTTGTCGAGGTCGGGATGGTGGTCTTGGGCCGTCTTGCCGTATTTCACTTGGCTGATGAGCGCCACGTGCTTCTCGTCCGGTGAGAAAACAAAGCCGTCCACGCCGCCGTCGAGTTCGGTGACGCACTTGCGGCCGCTGCCGTCGGCATCCATCACCCAGAGTTGAGTGCGCTCGCCTTGATTGTAGGTGAACGCGATGCGCTTGCCGCCGTCAATCCACGTCGCGCAACCCTCGCTGGATGGAGTGTTGGTAATGGCGATGTCGTTGCTGCCATCGGCGTTCATCACGTGCAACTCACAGTTGCCTTTGTTCTGCTCCACGCTGTAATAGGTCACGCCGTAGAGCACCTTTGTGCCGTCGGGCGAGAGTTGCACTCCGCCCACGCGTCCCAGCGCGTTAAGCAACTCAGGGGTAAACCGGCCGTTCTCCACTTTCACATCGGGCTTGCCGATGATTGGAGCGTCGGCGTTGTTGTCGTCGCAGCCGGTTGCCGCGGCGCCCAGGGCTATCGCTGTAGCCATCATCATTGTCTTGTAGATGTTCATTATATATTGTTGTTTATTGATATTCACGGGGGGGGCAAAACGGCATGACCGTTTCGCACTCCACTCTTTATCTATAAGATACTGCATTGAGAGTACAAATTTCGGAATAATTTCTCGGATATTAGCAGTTTTTGTTACTAAATTGCATTTTTTTTGCCATTTTTTTTGCCATTTCAAGTTTTTGGCTTACCTTTGCAGCGTCAAAACGAAAGCACGGGAGGGGAGAAAACCACGGGCTGACATTTTGGCACGAGAACTTTGACAAGGAATGATTTTTGCACTCCGGAGTGTAACTAACGTGGAGAGCCCGACCCAGGGCCGTCTACATTATTTATTAACTTAATGATTTACTATTATGGCAAGTCAAGCAAAAATCAGCACAGACAAGCGACTGTACGTTCTGCCGCGGCATGCCTATCACCCGATGGGAACAACACGCCGCACGGGCTATATCGCACAGCCCACTCATTGAGAGAGAAGCAACATTGTCTAACAACTTTCCCGGCACCTCGTCATTGAGGCTCAAGGGGAACATAGAGCACCACTCCGCCCGCGGAGTCGCTCTCAAAAAAGAAACCTCATTTTTATTCATACTATTTTTCCTAAGGGGTGCCTCGCAGTGATGCGCGGCACTTTTTTTTGGTGCCCCAAAACGTGGCTATACTCTGCGGTAAGTGCTTTTTTTGACACTTACCGCAGAGTATAGCATGGTTTTGTCGCCGCGATAATTATTTTTTTTGAAAAAAATGGAGTGGACTGCAACCTGCGGGTGGTTTCAATGCGTCTAATACACAAAAAGCAAAATCTCATCCGATAAAAATTAAACAACCGATATTATGGCAAAGAAACTTTTCTTCCTGGTTATCATGGCGTTGACGCTCCTCACGGCCAGAGCGCAGCAGAGCGCCGACACCACCCTCAACGTTTCCGACGGCAGCAACCACGTGACAATGGTGGGCGACACCTTGCTTGCCACCGATGGCACCGACACCGTGCGCGTCGTAGGCGCCGACTGGGTCGCACTTGTCAAAGGCCTGCTCAACGACACCGTTATCAACCGCGGGCACGATGACTCCTATGACAAAGATTACCTTATCGTGAGCCGCGTGGCGAATGTGGCGCGCCTGGCAGTCATGTGGATTGGACTCGTGCTGCTCGTCCTGATTATTGCGGTGGTTTACTACAAGAATCGCCGCAACAAGTATCGCATGATTGAGAAGGCCATCGACAACAACTACCAGTTGCCTCCCGAGTTGCTCGGCCAGTTGCCGCCGCAAGTTCAGCAACCGGCCGCTGTGACGCCGCCGCCGTTTACCGCCGGCAACCCGGCCGCCGGTATGCCGCCCGTGCCTAACGCCTTGCCGTCCTACGATGGCGCGGTGAAACTCATCGCCATCGGCGCCGCGGTAATGCTCTTCTTCTGGGTGCTCGATGTCACGCCGATGGTCGCCATGAGCACAATTCCTCTCTTTCTGGGCATCGGCAAGGCCTTCCTCACGTGGCAAGCCCGCCAGGACCTCACCCGAGGCGGTAACAATTAATCCATCTGTGGAGTTGTGTGCAATGCGGCCTCGCCGCTTTGTGCCCCGAATAGCAACTGACCGGTGATGACGCGGATTGAAGAACTGCAGTTGGTGGCGCGGTGTGTAATCGCCGATGACCGCGAGGCCTTCGGGCGGCTGGTGGAAGCCTATCAGCAGCCGCTGCGCCGCTTCCTGCTGCATTTGACCCTGGGCGACAACGACCTGACAGACGACTTGGCGCAAGAAACCTTTGTCAAAGCCTATCTGGCCGTGCGTGGCTTCAAGGCGCTCGCGGGCTTCAAGACGTGGCTTTTCCGCATCGCCTACAACGAGTTCTACAGCCACACTCGCCGCCAGCGCGAGGATTCGCTCGACGACGATGCGCCCGATGGTGCCTTGGGCATCGTGGAGCAGCCCACCGAGGCGCGCCTGAGCGTCGAGCAGGCAATGACCGCATTGAGTGACAACGAGCGCGCCGTGGTCTCGCTCTTCTACATCCAAGACCTGCCGCTTGCCAAGGTGGCGTCAATCACCGGTATGCCCGAGGGCACGGTCAAGAGCCACCTGCACCGCGCCAAGCAGAAAATGTCAAAACTGCTGAGTTAGTAATTAGTGGTTAATAATTATTTTAAGGAACTATGGACTCAAATAATATCGACCCCATTGACGAGCAACTGCGTCAGTTGCTGCATGAGCAGGCTCCCGACGTCAAGCCAAACCCGTGGTTCACCCACCGCGTGCTGCACCGCTTGCCGGCGCGCCGCGCCGCCGGGTGGGTCGGTCACGCGATGTACGTCGTGGCCATCGTCATCCTCGCCGGCATGTGGCTATGGATGGCCGGCGACATCAGCGTCGCGCGTGTGATCACCGTGGGCGACCTGCTGCAATATGTCGCAGTGCTTGCCGTCACACTCACTTTGCTGCTGACTCGCCACCGCGAGTTGCAAATATAATCTTTTAGCCGTAGGATAGTAAAACATCTCGAGAGTCTCCGGAAACCATCTCACGTAAGATTCGTAATTTTTTTCGTAATAATGCGTAAAATAACGATTTATGTCATTTTGCGATAAACCTTACGGATTTAGCGTGATATGTTTTCCGGGATTTTCGTGTGTTTTAGAGATGTTTTTCAGGGAAAAATGATTAATTTTGCAGTCTATTTTGTTTCATTGATAAGATATTGAAAGCAAATGACTATTAACAATATCATAGCGACAGCTGCCGCACAGGCTGTGCGGGAGTTGTGGGGTTCGGATGTCTCGCCCGACCAAATACAACTCGCGGCCACGCGCCGTGAGTTCGAGGGAAATTTGACGATTGTTGTGTTCCCGTTGCTCAAAGCGTCGCGCAAGGCTCCGGAGGCTACCGCCGCCGAGTTGGGTGACTACTTGGCATCACACTGCGATGCCGTGGAGCGATACAACGTGGTGAAAGGCTTTCTGAACATTGTGGTCAGTCCGACATTCTGGGCTGGCGTTCTCGCCGACATCAATGCCGCCGGTCGCGACTATGGCATCACCCCCGTTGACGCTTCCAGTCCCACGGTGATGGTCGAATACTCTTCCCCTAACACCAATAAACCGCTGCACCTCGGTCATATCCGCAACAACCTGTTGGGTTATAGTTTGTCGCTCATCCTTGAGGCCTGCGGTAACCGTGTGGTGAAGACCAACATCGTCAACGACCGTGGCATCCACATCTGCAAGTCGATGCT
>CAMHQD010000043.1 GCA_946187345.1 uncultured Porphyromonadaceae bacterium
CGTTTTGCGAGTGCAAAGGTACGGCGAATATTTGACATGGCAAAATTTTTCCGCATTTTTTTCGCAACTTTTTTCAAAAAAAATTTCAGTCATTTCCAACCAAACGACACAACTCTAATAGCGACAACAAGTTAAGGAAAAACGTCAAAAAAAATAGCCGATGTCGGAAACAGCAACATTTTGAGGCTTGCGGGGTCATGTGAATGTCCGCAGAAGGAGTTATCGACATTATCCTCTAATAATGTCCTTGCCCTTAATAAAGGGTTAGAGAAGTTTGTTGAGCATAGCGTACATAGTGAGGCCGGCGACGCTCTTGATACCGGTCCTGTGCATGATGTTTTTGCGGTGAGATATAACAGTGTGAACCGAGATGTTTAGTTCGTCGGCAATTTCTTTGTTTGTATGACCTTTGGCGACAAGCACGAGTACATCAGTCTCACGCTTTGAGAGTTCATAACTATTTTCGGAGTTACCGCCGGGAGCATCATCGTCATTAGCGGCATGAGCGGCATCGATAAGAGTGCGGATTATCTCACCGCGGCTCTGTGCCACATCGAGCACTACATCGTAACGTTGCAGCACGGCCTGCGGCACATAACTGCGCACGAGTGCCACGAGAATGATGTCGCCGCCCAATGCGGCACGCAATGCGCTGATGTCATGCACCGTGGCGGCATCGACGATGAACAAATCCGGCCGGTCAAGCGCGAGACGAGCGAGCGCATCGTCCACACTGCCAAGCGATGCCACGAGTTTGAAGTGGGCGCTATCAGCGATGACATCGGCAAGACCGGCACTGAGCAACTCGCTGGCAACCGCATTTACCACGCGATAACGGATGCTGTCACTGCTCATGGTTTGTGGGCGCTTGCCTCAAGGCGTTTGACGTATGGCACCATAACACGTTCCTCGACGATGGAATGACAGTGCAGATCGCCTGTGAGTTGTAGAATATCCTCCACCACATCCACGCTATCGCCATCAGCAGGTATATCTTCAGGTAGATACTTAAATATAATAAGCATCAAGTCATTGAGTTTGTCCTCAAGATTACCATGGTTTTGAGTAAAGAGGTCAATAGAGTAATCATCGGACCGCTCACCGCGTTCCAGAGCGATGATGTGAGGGAATACTTGCCGCTCCTCATGCTCAAAATGCGCATCAACGTCGTGCTTGTAGTCTTCGAAGAAAGCGTTGAACGCTTCACGAATTCGTTCCGGCAACTGCTCAGCAATATGGTGGATGTGCTCCTCAATGTGAGGCAGCCGCTTGGCGACATAGTAACGGTGGCTGCCGCGGAGAAATGGCACGAGACACTCTGGCGACACGCTATCAACGGCGATATCGCGCGGCAATTCGCCCGTTGCATGGATGGCGCAGATGAGCAGGAAAAAGCCGGACGGCACATTGTGACGGCGGCAGACTTCGTCCACCGAACAATCGCCGAAACCCAAGGACAGGCCGAAACGCGGCAGCAGATAGGTGAGTTGCGGGAAGTCGATGAGCAGGTCGCTCATCTTACTCGTTTTGTCAAAAGGAAATTTTGTCAAGGTGGGAGGAATTATTCGTTAGAAGGCAGCCGCGAGGCGGCCACGCACGGAAGTTTATTAGCAGTTTGGTGTTGGCTGTTGATTGTGGCAGTTCACCCGATGAGGGCAGTTGGCGCCGCAACCGCAACCGCAGTCACTTTTGCCATGGATAGCGCGCCGTACTTTCACGGCTGCGATGGCGGCCGCGGCGATTACAATTACGATTGTCGATATTATTTGCCAGTCCATAATCAACACACAATTTCAGTGCACAAATCTTGCGTCATTACTTGCCGGGGTTGTAGCCGTGGACAAGGCGATACTTGCGCACGTCGCGGAAGAGGTCGGTGGCGTAGACAAAATTGTTCAGGTCATCGTTGTCGACATCATATATCTCGTCTTTGGTGCCCACCCAACCCAAGTGTCCTTTATTGACGAAAACAATGTTCTCACCGATACCCATAACGGAATTCATGTCATGGGTGTTGATGATGGTTGTGATGCCATACTCGTGGGTAATATCGCTCAACAGTTCGTCAATGACGATTGATGTCTTGGGGTCAAGACCGCTGTTAGGCTCGTCGCAAAAGAGGTATTTAGGGTTAAGGGCGATGGCTCTCGCAATGGCGGCTCGCTTCTGCATACCACCGGACAGCTCACTGGGGTATTTCGCCTCAGAGCCGGTGAGGTTGACCCTGTCAATGCAGAATTGGGCGCGCTCGCGCTGCTCCTCATCGCTCATGCCGCTAAACATCATTAAGGGGAACATCACGTTGCCAAGCACCGTCTCACTGTCAAAGAGGGCCGAACCCTGAAATAGCATACCAATCTCCTTGCGCAACTCCTTGAGTTGGCGAGTGTCCATAACGGTGATGTCTCGCCCGTCATAGAGCACATGTCCCTCGTCGGGTTTGAACAAGCCGACGATGTTCTTGACGAGCACCGTCTTGCCGCTGCCGCTCTGCCCGATAATCAAGTTGGTCTTGCCGTCGTAGAAAGTGGCCGAGATGCCGTGTAGCACCTCGCGGCGGTGCCCGTCTTCCTCAAACGACTTTTTTATGTTCTGGACTTCAATCATTGATGGGAAGATAGTAAAGGGTATAGATTACATGAGCAGTAACTTGGTGAGGATAACATCCCAGACGAGAATCATGATATTACTCATGACAACCGAATCGGTGCTGGCCTTGCCCACTTCCACCGAGCCACCCTGCACGGTGTAGCCGTAGTAACTGGCGATGCTGGCGATGAGGAAGGCGAACACAAGCGACTTGATGAGGGCGAACCAGACGTACCACTCGATGAACGCCGTCTGGATGCCGTAGATATATGTGTCGACCGTGACAATGCCCGTGAGGACGCAAATCAAGTATCCGCCAAAGAGGCTGGTCGCCATACAGATGATGACAATGAACGGCATGATAGTGATCAGCCCCAATATTTTGGGCAACGCGAGGAAACTGGCGCTGTTGATGCCCATAATATCGAGCGCGTCAATCTGCTCGGTGACACGCATTGTGCCTATCTCGCTGGCGATATTGCTACCGATTTTGCCCGAGAGAATCAGGCACAAAATTGATGATGAGAATTCCAGAAGGATAATCTCACGTGTAGAGAGACCCACGGCATATCGCGGCAGCAATGGGTTGTTTATATTGAGTTTGATCAAGATTGTGCACAACGAGCCGATAAACAGCGACACAATCAGAATCAAGGGGATGGAATCAATGCCCAGTTTGTAAATCTCGTCTGTATAGCGCTTGAAAAACTCGCGCCATTTTTCCGGCACAGCGGCACACTGCCACAGGAAGCGGCAGTAACGTCCAAAACTGTCGAGGGACTTGGTTATCAACATAGTAATTCGAATTAAGAAAGGTTGAGAGGCTGAGGGAGACCCTCAACCTCTCACCTTGTCACTCCTCGCTGATTGCCTCGTTGGGGCAAACGGAAGCGCAGGTGCCGCAACTAATGCAAGTGTCGGGGTCAATCACATAGATGTCGCCTGCACTGATGGCGCCCACCGGGCACTCGGGCTCGCAAGTTCCGCAAGCCACGCAACTGTCACTGATAACGTAAGCCATTGTAAAACAGAATGATTTAGTGAATTAGTAAATAAACAAGTAGTAAAGATTTTGCAAAATTAGTCGTTTTTTTCGGATTTCGACAATTGTTTGCTCACTTTTTTGTATTTTTGTGATTGATTTGATAAATAACAAAAGGTTTAACCATCACATCATCTTTTATTACACAAGAAAAATGGACGATTGGCAAGATATGCTTGGAGCGGCTTTCGGCATTGAAGCCTCCGGCGAGGCTTCCGAAACGCGACACTCGCCCGAGGCGCCTGCCGACGCGTTATCGCAGCAAGGACGCAGGCCTGTGCACATAGCATTTGAGCGTAAGGGCCGCGGTGGAAAGCAGGCCACAATTATCACCGACCTTGTGGCCGGCGACGATGCCCTATTTGACCTCGCCGCCACGCTCAAGAAATCATGCGCCACCGGCGGCAGCGCGCGCGGCGGCGAAATTCTGCTGCAAGGAGATGTGCGCGACAGAGTGCGCAAGGAACTGCAGCGAATGGGGTTCAACGTCAAGTAGTTTGTAGCGCATATCACTTTTCACTCCCCTGCTCTTTATATGGCAAATAGACCTTTATCAATCATCAAGGCCAGCGCCGGCTCCGGCAAGACATATACTCTGGCAAAACTGTTTATCGAACAACTGCTGTTCAGCAAGGATGCCGCTGGAAGGCTGACACTGCGTGGCGAGCGCAACTACCATCGACATATGCTTGCCATTACCTTCACGAACAAGGCCACCGATGAGATGAAGCGTCGCATAGTCAACGAGTTGTATCTGCTTGCGACCGATACGACCGCGAGCAATTACTATGCCGACTTTGCCGGGCATCTGGAGCACAACGGCGACAAGGAGCAAGCCATCCGACAGCGGGCGGCGACGGCGTTGAGTGACGTGCTGATGAACTACAGCCTGTTCAACGTGAGCACAATCGACGCTTTTTTCCAAACCATTCTGCGCACCTTTGCCCGCGAGTTAAATCGCAGTTACGACTACGAGTTACAGATTGACAGCGAATATGCCATCTCGGTAACCGTCAACAACTTCCTGCTGTCATTGGGCACGACTCGCCAACGGGTGGGAACAACGATGACCGAGGTTGACAGGTGGGTGCGCGAGATGATAGCGCACAATATGAGCCAAGGCAAGGGTTGGCGCGACGTGTATGGAGGCAAGAGTTTGCGTGAGTTGTGCCATCAACTTGGCAACGAGACATTCCTGCAGAGCATCGGAGAACTGCGTCAATACTTTATGCCCGACAAAGAGGGCGCGCCGGACTTCAAGCGCATCAGCCGTTTCAAGGCAGCCGTCAACAAACAGATTAAAGAAGAGAGAATCGCCGAGTGGGCCGATGGGTTTGTCACGCGGTTCGCCGCCGCGCTGGCCTCCGCCGGTGTGGCCGAGGGCACAGCGAAGCAACGCCTCACGTCAATGCTTGACCCCGCCGGTGTCATGGCCTATGTGACCCGCGGGAAAAAAGCCGGCAAATTCCTGGAGGAGGACGTGACGGCCGACAACGTCACCGCGGCATTGAAAAAGGGCACGGTGGTGAATAATCTCGATGACCTTGTGGCGCGCTTGAGCGGTTTGCGCATGGAGGTCCTTGAGATGATCGCGCGGCAAAAGGTGTTGTCATCACTGAGCGACGATTTGGGCTCGTTGGGACTCATTGGCGTGCTTGACCGTGAGTTGGAGCGTTTCAGGCACGAGACCAATTCCATCATGATCGCCGACACCAATGAACTTATCGGCAAGGTGCTTGAGAGTGGCATTGAATTCATGTATGAGCACATTGGCACAACGATTGACCACTACATGATTGACGAGTTTCAAGACACGAGCCGCAAGCAGTATTCCAACTTCCGGCCATTGCTTGACGATAGCATATCTCAGGCGTCCGGCCCTGTCGATTTGATTATCGGTGATAGCAAACAGGCGATCTACCGCTTCCGCAATGCCGAGCCAAAACTATTCCAAAGTGAACTGCAGGACGAGATGTCCGGCCGGTGCGACGTGTCATCATTGGACACGAACTACCGCAGCCTGCGGTGTGTCGTGGAATTTAACAACGCTCTTGTCGGCCGGTTGATTTCTCCATTCAAAGAGTCGCTATCCGCGACTTATATCGGCCAGGACGTATCCAATCCGGAATTTATTCAACTGGTTGACGCGAAAAAGGACGAACGCGGGTGTGGCCTCGTGCGTGTGGTGTCGACTCCATTTCTCGCAGTTGAGAAATCCACTGTAACAGCGACCGATGCCGCCCTCGATATGCTGCCGGCCTATCTGCTTGAGATACATCGTCGACGAGGACGGTGGAGCAGCATCGGCATCCTCGTAGACACCAACACGGACGGCAACACTATTGTCGAGGCAATCATCAAGCATAATGATAAGGTGAGACGCGCCCTGGGTGATGACGCCGCTCCTTATATAATAAATGTGGCGAGCGATGAGTCAATGCTGCTGCGCAATAGCCCGAGCGTGATGATGGTCATCAGCTTGCTGCGTTTCATCGACTTAACAATCTATCATAGAGACGATGAGAGCGAGGAGGACGAGCAGGCTCATGATGCAAACATAGCCAACCGCATTAAAGCCCAACGTCGCGAGCAAAGCCTATATACCTTGCTCCACAACTTTATCAATACTGTTGAAGAGGCTCATACGCCTGCCGCCAACGGCGGGGCAAACGGCGATATTCTCTCCCGCTGCGTTAACATGATGCGCGGCTTGAGCGCCGACGAGTTTGAGCGGCAGATGCTTTCATTGCTTCCAAATGGAGCGAATGAGCCACAGACGCTTGACAACATTGTTGAACACTTGATTGACAGTTTTGTGCTGCGTGGTCACAACGACAGCGATGAGACCACATTCTTGCTTGCACTTGAGGACGTTGTATCTCAGTTTATTGAGTCTCAGACAGGCAGCACAATCCGCGAATTCCTGCGCTATTGGGACGCCCGCAGCAATAAATTGAGTGTTGGTAGCGGAGCCGGCGCCGACGCTGTGCAGGTGATGACTATCCACAAGAGCAAAGGGTTGGAGTTTGACTGCGTTGTTATTCCGTTTGCCGACTGGAGAATCAACGGGAAGGGCAGTCAGCATCGCGAGACGCTGTGGGTGGACAAGCGACAGTGGCTCAACAACGGCGGCGAGCGACTTGTGCCTGTGGGCGACGATGTGGAATGTGTGCCGCCGCTGATACCGGTGCGGCGTTCCGATGCCGAGTCGCTCAATGACGCGAGCGGCGGAAACTTCTTGCCGGACATTCTCGCGCAGGCGCGCGACGACACGCTCATTGACTTGATGAACAAGACCTACGTCGCTCTCACCCGTCCGCGCGAGGAGTTGCACCTGTTCACGTTCAACGGCGAGTATCCCGGTTGTATTGACGAGATAAACTTCTCAAAGGAGGTCAAGGTGTCTACACTTATCAATGCCAGTTTACCAGTTGTCACCACCGATTTGCGGGACCGCGGCCTCAAGTTGCGACAAATGGATGACGATGACATTGCCCCGGTCCGCGACATTTATGACAAGTTGAGACAATTGCTGTCGTGTCCGCCGCCAGTCGAGGGCAAGCCCGAACAGCCGCAGTTGTGGTGGACGCTGGGTGAGGCGGCCATTGTCACCGCGGTAAACACTGAAGCCGACAACCGGCGTGAACTCGGCGTGAATGACTTGCGATGCCGTCCGGTGGAGGTGAGAGTGCTGCTGCCCAAGGGCGACACGGGTGACAATCGCCGCAATATCGGTCTGATTGTCCATCGCGCGTTGGGACGGGTGAATTACCGCGCCGACATTGACCGTGCCGTGGGTGCCGCGGCGGCCGAGATTGACTCACTGGGGGCTGATGCCGGGTTGACTTTGGCCGGGCTGCATACAATCATCACCGACATGGTGTGCTCGCCACCGGCCACGGCCGCATGGTACCACGACCGCCGCATGATCGAGCCCTCAGAAGCCTCAACATGGTGGGCCGAGGATAATGTGGTGTTCAACGAGCGGCCCATTGCCAAGCGCGGCAATGAGGTGATGATTAAACGTCCCGACCGAATCGTGATGCGTCCTGACGGCACGATGATTGTGATAGACTTCAAGACCGGCGAGGTGCGCAAGGCTCATGCCACCCAAGTGGCGGAGTACGCCAGACTGTTAAAAGAAGCCCTGTCGCCACGCTGCGTGAAGGCATATCTGTGGTACACCTCGCCCGGCGGCGGCACCCTGCTGCGCGTGCTGTGAGGCGCGCGTCATTCGCCGCCGCTGAGCAGCGGCGCCAACAGGTCATTAATCGATTGCTCGACTCCCACCGTGCCAGGCCGCACATCATATCCGGCTTGCCGGTGGGTCTTGTTGCGGCCGTCGCTGTAGGTGTCAAGCAGCCGCTCCGGCACACGCTCGCAGCGCAGCACCGTCAGCGTTGACGTGTCACACATGCGCTCGCCGTCGCTGTTGATGTTGCCGTCGGCGATGCGTTCCATCTCGTCAACGCGGTAATAGTTTTTCTGCTTCACATCACGCACAACTTGCAACAGCGCGTCACCCGGCCTCATCGGGATGGCATATACCAACCGCTGGTCGGTGCAGTAGTTGTAGGCCATGTCCTCATTCTTGTCAAGGATGTCGCGAATGGGCACTTTGACCACCGATGTATTCTCGTACACCATCACCAGGAAGCCGTTCTCCTCGTCCTCGTGGATAGCGAGCGCCAACTCGCTGCGGTCATCAAGATAGCGGTCTTGCTTGGCGATCTGGTATTTGGCGCCCGGCATGAAATAGATGTAGCCGATCACATCGTCCACATATCCGTCCTCATAGTTGTGCAACACGTTGGGGCGGCTGAGTGCCGTGAGCACGCGGCTCTCGGGCCCGATGGTGTCACTCCCGGTGCGGGGTGTCGACTGGGCGCGCGCCGCCTCGTCGTCCGGCGCGGGTGTGCCGATGACGGCCGCCGTCTCGACTGTCTCATCTTCCGTCTGGACTGACGGAGCCTCGGTGTGGGGCTCATCCAAGTCCCGCATGATTTTGTCATACTGACGCTTGCGCTCTTGGCGGAAGCGCTCAAGCTGGGCCGCGGTCAAGGCTATCGTGCGGCTGTCCTGGCGTTCCCATGCCACGCCGTCAACGGTGACCACCGCCGGCGAGGGCTCGATGTCAAGCACATACACCGGCCTGTCGGCGCTCTGCTCATCCCAGCGGCAATGCACATAGCGTCCGGCCTCCACGCCCAACAGGTCATGAATGGCATTGCGCACCGCCAGCGCGAACTTGTCCCGGGGCTCACCGCTATCATGAGAGGTGATGTAGTTGAAGTCGTCATGGAGGCCGTTGGCATATCCCATGTCGTTCACTCCAAGATACAACTTGCCGCCCATGGCGTTGAGCATGCCGGCTACACGCTCCATAATGTGATGGAGTTGTTGACGCTGGTTCGGCTTGATGTGGCTGCCGGCCTTGACGGCGGGGTAGATGATGCTTGCCTTGAACTCGGTGAACAAGTCCTCGATGCCATAGTAACGGCCCACGGGGCGGTCGCCGGCGCCCACGTTGAGCAACTCTCTCACCTGCTTGTCGATATGCTCGTCGGCATCGGTGATGCCGTTTGCGGCGAGCATCGTTGACGATATCGCCAATTGGGCTATCTGCCTGATGGCGCCTTGAACCGTACCGGCCGTCCGGTCGCGCGCCACCTCCATGAGCCACTCCAAACGCTCCGGTTTGCCGATGCTGTCGGCGGCATAGAGCATATTGAACAGGCGGCGCGCCGCCTGGCTCCCGTCCGGCCCCGGGCGCAGCGCCTCCAGCCGCTCGCTGTCAAGCCGTTTGTTGGTCGCGTAATCATGAAGAGCGACAATCAGGTGCTGATGGTTGTCGCAACCGCTCTCAATCACCTCATCATCAATGGCCATTGCCAGCAGTCGCGCCATTGACACCAAGTCATAGCAACGCTGGTAGTCGGCCTCGCCCTCGGCAAGCCGCAGCAGCACCAACGCGAGTTCGCGCACCGCCGCGGCATCAATCACATCATCGGCCGTGCGCACGTCGTCCTCGGCCGTCTCCACCTCATCCTCGGCCTCGATAGTGCCGTCATAGATGCTGTGCATCAACACATGGAATGGCACACTGGTGTCAAACACCTCGCTCACTCCGGCCGTGCGGTTGATATGCCCGATGATATTGAAACCCTCATGCACCTTGTCAACGGCAACTTCCACATATGTGCCGATGCTCATTTCCTCGAACTCAGGCGTGATGGGCAGCCACATCGTGAAACCCTGTCGAGTGATGCATGAGAAAAGGCCGTTGCGACGGTTCTTGTGCGTGATCGCGGCGATATAGGCCTGGCCGGGTTGAGCGGTCTCCTCAAAGTATGGTTTGATGACGCTGTCCATCATCTCAAACAGGAGTTTGCCATCCGCGTCCCGCCCCATCACGCAAGCATTGAACACCAGTTGCTCGCTCTGTTGACCCTGGCGGAAGAGGAAGTTCTCATCGCTCGGCGAGATGTTGTAAGGCACGATGTCCTTGTAGTTGAGCCACCCGTCACCCACGAGGCCTTCATCAACCACAGTGCAACCTAAGCGCTGGTTACGGTCATCAATACTATCGACGGTGATGTGCACCATCTGACCCTTGAACGGCCATTTGCCACGAGGCGCGGCGGCCTCGCTGCTGACCGCAGTCACCGCACGCTCTGTCGTGAGATGTCTCTCAATGTTTTTCCAACACTCCACTCGGGTTTTCATGCCGCGGCTGCGCAGGGCCGACGTTTGCAAGGTCTCAGGCAGCATCACCTGCAACCATTCAACGGGCAGAGTGCCTTCGGTGAAAATGTCACGGCAGCCGGTTGAAGACACAAGAGGCATCACCTTCACCGTGTGGCTATCAACAATCACTCGCATCCGGCGGCCGGTAAACACGCGCGGAGTCGTTTCGATCGAGGGCGCCGCCGGATGGTTGATGCACTTGGTGAGCAACGTCACCGCCTGGCGGGTGTCGTTCCACTCCCATTCCGTGCGCCAGCCATAGGCTCCGGTGGCAAGCACCTGCCGGCTCTTTGTCAGCAGTTTCTCCTTTCCATACGGGCCCTGCAGCGTCAGATAGCGGTAGAGGCGCGCACGGTTAATGTCAAGAGCGATGTTGTCGCGGGCAGGGTCAACAATGAGCATTTGAATGGCCAACGCGCTCACCATCTGTGACACGCTGTTGCCTTCGGATGGGCTTTCGATGGCCGTCAGCAGGTCAATGTGTCTGCTGTTCTCATTGATGTAAATTTCCAGCTGGTCGATGAATGCCTTGCGGAAAGGCTCGGTCTTGAGGTTATCCAGTCCCCAGCCGCGTATCACGTCAAAGATGTGTCCCATATTCTCATTAATCAGTTCCGGCTGCAGGCGAAATATGGTCATCAGCGTGCCGAGTTGGCGCTCCGGCTGGTAAATGTAATGCGCGACTTTGAGTTTGTTGAGCAGGTCGCTGATGAACGCCACGTGCTCACCTCGAGTCACGAGGTTGAAACCCTCGATGCGATTGCTGGTCTCGTCAATGATGCGCGAGAGACGGTCGCGCACGGCACGCCGCGCCTCACCTGGCAGCACAGCGAGGTAGTCACACCCCTCGAGCAGGTAACGGCACACCGCGATCAGATGTTCCATCGCCCCACCGATAATGTGCGCGCGATGGCTGTCGCTTGCCAGGCGCGAACTCTGACTTTCAATCCAGTTGTTCAACTCATCATTGGCGCGGTTCAATAGGTTCACGACAGTCAAGTAGTCGGTCTGTCCATCGGCGGTCGCTTGCTGGCGCGCCATCAGCACGGGCACGGCGACAGTGCGCAGCCAGCGTTCCAGTTCGGCATCGCGGCATGGTACCGCCTCCATCAGTTCACTAATGGTCAACGCCTTGCCGCTGTCGTGGTTAAAGATTGCCAAGCGAAGCCTCACGTCGCTGCGGATATTGAATTCTGTCATGCAGCGCACACGTTGCCCCACCGCAAGTCGCGTTGCCGGTGGAACAACCAGATTGAAGTAGATGCCGTGGTCATCCTGAACTTTATAGTTATCAATGCCGCTCGGCTCAATTACCGTGAACTCATATTCCTCGCCATTATCATAGAATTGAACTATAAGCCGCTTTATGTCTTGACGGAATATCGGCCGGTTGTTTTTCAGCGTCACCAGCACACATTGCAAATGGTCCGGTAATGGTTCGCCTATTTGAAATTTCAGTTTATCAACATTGTAACGTTCGCCGTTATCATCTTCCACAATGAAGATGCGACTATCTTTATCGTTGCCCTGCGGCGACAACCTCAGCAGGTATGAATGACCTGCAAGCCAATTAATTTTTGACATGATTATGAAATTTAATAAAAAAAATGAGAAGTGAAATATCTATTGTAGAGCACGATTTTTGCAAAGGTAGCAATAAATTACCGCTCACGCAACGCTTCCGCCCATTCGTTATTGTTTTTTAACATGTCCGCGGCAGCGATTTATGAATTGCGCATTATGAAATACAAAAGTGCCCTCGGCGCATTTCTCAATGCGTCCAAGGGCACTTTGTGTCTTGACGTTGGTCGTTGTGCGCTTGTTACTTCACCTTGTCGGCAAGCTCGGCACCGGCTTTGAACTTCACAACCTTCTTGGCGGGAATCTCAATCTTCTCACCAGTACGGGGCTTCACACCCACGCGAGCCTTCTTCTCGGCCACGGCAAACGTGCCAAAGCCAATCAGAGCAATCTTGTCACCCTTGGCAAGAGCGTCAGCGATAGCGGCCAGAGTGGCCTCCAAGGCAGCCTTGGCATCAACCTTCTTCAGGTTAGCGGCTGCGGCGATAGCGTTAACAAGTTCTGTTTTGTTCATAATGGTTGTTAATAAAATGGTTGATAATTGTTAGGAAATTGGTTTTCTGTGCCGCAAATATAGTCAAAACAATGCGTTGTGCAAAATTTTTCGGCAAAAAAATTGATTTTTTTGCTGTTTTTTCATCTTTTGACATGTTTTTCAGTACAATTAGACGCTTTTTCACTAACTTTGTGCCGATTTTTGGCGACTTGCAACGCCAACCCTTTTTAACTGATTTTTATTCATTGATATATGATTCAATTCGGCTCTCCAACTCTCAGCTCGATGCCTCCGGTCACAAAGCATCTGCTCATCATCAACTGCCTGCTTTGGCTCGCCACTGTTCTATTGCATGGCACTGTTGACCTCACCGCTTTGCTTGGCATGCACTACTTCAAGGGCAGCGACTTCAACCCATTGCAACTGTTCACATATATGTTCATGCACGACAGTTCGGGCTTCGGGCACCTTTTCTTCAACATGTTTGCCCTGTTCATGTTCGGGCGGCTCATCGAGATGATTGTTGGGCCAAAGCGTTTCCTTGTCTACTATATTATCTGTGGCATTGGCGCGGCTATCGTCCAGCAGGCCACATGGCATTTCATGATACCATCCATTGTCGACTCTATCGGCCAAATGCATGGAGAGATGAATTACTATCAAACGGTCATTGAGCATCACATCGACCTCAATCCGTTGTATAACCAAATGATTACCGTCGGTGCCTCAGGGGCCGTTTTCGGCATACTGCTCGCCGTCGCATTTTTCATGCCCAACTTGCCGATATACATCTACTTCGTCGCTCCAATCAAGGCTAAATGGGTTGTCCTGGGCTACGCCGCCATTGAACTGCTGGCCGGCCTCCACAACGGCGCCGGCGACAATGTGGCTCACTTCGCCCACCTTGGCGGTATGATCTTCGGCATCTTTGTCCTCCTCTATTGGTATCGCGGTGGCCTCCGCAACAACATTTTCCGATAGGGTGATTCGTAATTAGTTCCTCACACTGCTCTCTAATCATGAACGGCAAGCGGCATATCACGGCCTTGCAGTGGCTCATTATCATCAACGTGGCGGTTTTTATCGTCGCGCGCTTGTCGATTGTCGTGGCCATGCTCGCCGGCAGTGGAGAGCGACAGGTCGCCGATTGCATCGACGCCCTGCTCGCCATGCCAATGGAGCCGGCCGAACTCGCCCTCAGGCCCTGGACACTGCTCTCACACATGTTTGCCCACATCGACCTTTGGCACATCATCATCAATATGTTGTGGCTATGGTGGATGGGTAACCTGTTTATCGAATTTTTCTCCGAGCGACAACTCGTCGCCCTATATCTGCTCGGTGGCATCGCCGGAGCGGCTGCCGCCATACTCTTCTTTCTCGCCTTCCGCCATTTGGCCGGACCGACACTGCTCATCGGCGCCTCCGCTGCCGTCACCGCCATCATGCTCGGCATCACGACCTATCGGCCAACCTATCGCGTCAACCTCTTCTTGATAGGCACAGTACAACTCAAGTGGGTCGCCATCGTGATTGTCGCCATCGATGTCCTCTGCCTCGGCTCAAACACCGGCGGACACATCGCACATCTCGGGGGAGCCCTCACCGGACTCGCGTTCGGTTTGCTCATCACGCGCGGAACCGACATCACCCGTCCGCTCACCATGCCACTCGACATGTGGACGGCTAAACGAAAAACGAACAACGAACAACGAACAACGAACAACGCTCCCACTGAACGGGAAGTGGACGAGGTGCTCGTGAAAGTGCGCCGCAGCGGCTACGACTCACTCTCGGCCACGGAGCGTGACATCCTCGCCCGCGCCAGCCGCGACGGTTATCACAACTAACTCAACGTTCGGTGTACAGCCACCTCGTGGCTGCCTTCAATCGACAAATGAAACTGAAGAAACCAATACATAGAGCATTCCAGGTGGCGCTCGCCATCGTTGACGTGACGGTCATCGCCGCGCTATTGGCTTGCGCATTTGCCGGCTTTGTCGACCCGCGCTCATGGTCACTGCCGGCAGTGGCGTGCCTCGCCCTGCCCTTTGTGGCCGCCCTTGCCGCGCTATGGCTCGTTGTCGCCGCTATATTGCGCCACTGGAAGGGAGCCATCGCCACTGTGTTCGCGCTGCTCATCTCGCTGCCACAACTGCTCACAGTCGTCTCTATAGGCGCCGGGGCCGCCTCTCTGCCCGCCGACGCCCCCTCGCCCCACGGCAAGGTCACGGTGATGTCTTTCAACGTTTGCGGCACCGGCTTGTGGAAATACAACAAACTCCGCAAACCCAATCCGCTCATCTCCTACGTCATCAACAAGAACGCCGATATCGTTGTCTTTCAGGAAGGTAGCCTTGGCGGCATCGACTACGAGAAGATCCCGGCTATTTCTGTCATTAAAGACGAACTGAATGCCGCTTATCCTTACCGCGAGCGCGGCTACCACGACGTGCTGCTGATGTCCAAATACCCCTACAAACGTCTCAACTTCGACAGCATTATCGACCCCGACTGGATTAATCCCGACAAGCCCACCGAACTCAATTTCGACCTCGAGGGATATGACGTGGAACTGCCCGGCAATCGCTCGCTGCGCGTTATCGGCTTCCACCTGCAGGCCTTCGGCCTCCAACCGGCCGACAAGGAATTCTACGTCGATGTCACTCATGGAAAGGCCGAGACACGTCAGGACGTCTCGCGCTTCAAGACCAATCTCATCGACAAACTGAGACATTCATTCAAGGCCCAGGCAACAGAGGCCGAACTGATTCGCCGCGTCATCGATGCCTCGCCGGGCGATGTCATCGTTTGCGGCGACATGAACAACGTGGCGCCATCGTGGCCTTACCGCACCATCCGCGGCGATGACCTGCGGGACGTCTTCACCGAACTCGGACGTGGATATATGCGCACCTACAACCGACACCGCATGTATTTCCACATCGACCATATGTTCTACCGCGGCAACCTGCGACCGGTCACATTTGAGCGCGGCGACACCGTCACAAGCGACCACTTCCCCCTCATCACCACCTTTGAATATTAACAATCAACAATAAAATTATGAAAAAACTATTAATCCCAATCCTTGCCCTGGCGGCTGTCATCGCCGTCGCCACCGCAAGTTGTGACAAGATGAACCACGTTAATCCTTTCCTCGAGCCATACACCACCCAGTATGGCATCCCCCCCTTCGACAAGATCACCTATGCCGACTACCTGCCGGCTGTCGAGGCCGGCATCAAGCAGCAGAACGACCAGATTGACTCGATCGTCAACAACCCCGCGGCGCCCGACTTCCGCAACACCGTGCTCGCCTTCGACAACAGCGGCGAGATCCTCGCGAAAGTCTCTTACGTCTTCATGGCACTCGTTGAGAGCGACAACACCAAGGAGATGCAAGAACTGGCCGAGAAAATCATGCCCATGCTCACGGCCCAAGACGATGAGGTCTACCTCAACGCGGCCCTCTTCAGCCGCATCAAGGCCGTTCACGATTCGGCCGACAGCCTGAACCTCACCGCCGTGGAGCGCCGTCTCGTCGACAAGCAGTACAAGCGCTTCGTGCGCGGCGGCGCGCTGCTCGACGATGCCGGCAAGGATAGCCTCAAGGCAATCAACCAGCGTCAAGCCGCTCTGTCGCTGGCTTTCACCAACAATGTCATGGCCGAGATTGCCGACAATGTGATTTACGTCACCGACAGCGCGCGTCTCGCCGGACTGCCGCAGCAGACCATCGACGATGCCGCCAAGATGGCTGCCGACAAGGGCAAGAAGGGACAGTGGGCCTTCACCGCGACCGGCTCCACGCGCCTCACCGTCCTCTCCTCGGCCGCCGACCGTGACCTCCGCCGTGAGATGTACGAGACCTACACCAACACCGCCAGCCGCGGCAACGACCACGACAACTCCGCAATCATCAACGAACTTATCCAGTTACGCTACAAGAAGGCGCAGTTGCTCGGCTACGACACCTTTGCCGACTATGCTGTCGCACCCGTGATGGCCGGCACAGTGGCGCGCGCCGAGGACCTCCTCATGCAACTCTGGCGACCCGCCATCAAGAAGGTCGACGAGGAAGTGGCCGACATGCAGGCCTATGTCGACGCCCACGACGGCGGCTTCAAACTCGAGCCGTGGGACTACTATTACTATGCCGAGAAAGTAAAGAAGGAAAAATTCGACTTCAGCGAGGACCAGGTGCGGCCCTATTTTGTGCTTGACAGCGTCGTCCAAAACGGCATCTTCTTTGCCGCCAACAAACTCTACGGCATCACATTCACCGAAATTAAAGACGCCCCCAAATACCACCCCGAGGTGCGCGTCTATGACGTCAAAGATGCCGACGGCAAACACCTCGCCGTCTTTATGGCCGACTATTATCCCCGTGAGACCAAGGCGCAGGGAGCGTGGATGAGTGAGTTCCAAGCCGAGTACAACTTCGACGGACAGAGCGTGCGACCCATCATCTTCAACGTTGCGAGCCTCACTCCTCCCACCGCCGACACCCCCTCGCTGCTCACTATGGACGAGGTGGAGACCGTCTTCCATGAGTTCGGACACGCCCTCCACGGCATGCTCACCCGTGCCCCCTTCCGCGGCCTGCAGGGAACCAACGTTGACCGCGACCTCGTCGAGATGCCGTCGCAAATCAACGAGCACTGGGCTCTCGTGCCGGAAGTGCTGCGAAACTATGCCCACCACTATAAGACCGGTGAAATTATTCCACAGGAGTTGGTCGATAAACTCATCGCCAGCCATAAGTTCAACCAGGGCTTCATGACCACCGAACTCGTTGGCGCAGCCCTGCTCGACATCGAGTGGCACAAGTTCAAACCCACTCCCGGTCAGGCGATTGACATCCGTGAGTTTGAGCGTCAAGTGGCCGCAAAACTCAATATGCCCGCCATGGTGCAGTTCCGTTATCGCAGCCCCTACTTCAAGCACATCTTCGACAACGACCAGTATAGTTGCGGCTACTACACCTACCTCTGGAGCCAGGTCCTCGAGGCCGACGGCTTTGTGCGCTTCGAACAGACGAGTCCCTTTGACCCCGACGCCGCCCTCGCCCTCAAGCAACTCCTTGAGGCCGGCGACACCGTCGACCCCATGGAACTCTACGTCGCCTTCCGCGGCCAAGAGCCCACCGCCGCCGCGCTACTCCACAACCGCGGCCTCGACTGAGCCGTGCCTTCAGTGATATTAATCTATAATAAGAGTTGAGTGCAAAACGGCCTCGCCGTTTTGATAAAGTTCCCTTCTCCCCCTCCTTAGGAGGGGGCGGGGGGAGGACTAAAAAAACAAATGAAACACAATCCCATTATCCTAATGCTCGCGGTGGCGGCGATGCTTCTTGCCGCCTGCCACCGTGAGGCCAAGTTCTCCGTCAGCGGCAACATCGCCGGCGCTGACTCCGTGCCCGTCGTGCTCGAGCAGTCGTCCAACGGCAACTGGCTTGTCATCGACACCCTCCACCTGAGCGCGGACGGCGACTATGAAATCTCGGCCGCCGCGCCTCAGTTCCCCAACATCTACCGCCTGCGCCGCACCGACGACGGCCAGCAAATCTGCTTCCCCATCGACAGCATCGACCGCCTCACTGTCTCAACCGCCTGGCCGACCTTTGCCACCACAGCAACCGTGGCCGGCACGCCACAGGCCATTGACCTCGCCAAACTCGACAAGGAGGCAATGCGGTTTGTTGTCGCCGACACCGCAAATGCCGACTTCGTCGCGTGGAAACAAACCATTTCGAAAAGTATAGCCGCCGACCCGGGCAACATCGTCTCTTACTACGCCATCAACAAGTGGGTGGGCGGACAACCGCTTTACGACCCCGCCGACCCCGCTGACCTGCGCATCATCGGCGCAGTCGCCAACCACTTCAACGAGTATCGCAAGGACGACCCGCGCACAGCCTACCTCGTCAACCTCATCCTTCAGGCACAAAAATCCCGGCGAATGGCCGACGCAGCGGCCTCTCCTGTAACCCTCGAGGAAACTTCGTTGCTGCCAATCACTCTGCAAGACTACCGTGGCGTCAGCCACGACTTGCGGCAGGTCGCCGCCGCCCACCGCGTGGTGCTGCTCAACTTCACCGCCTACGAGGCTCCGTTCTCGCCCGCTCTCAACCGCGTTATCAACGACCTCTACGCCAAGCACCACGGCCCCGCCTTTGAAGTCTATCAGATCAGCCTCGACGATGACAACGTCTTTTGGCGGCAAGCGGCGCAGAACCTCCCGTGGGTCACCGTCTACGACCCGGCGAGCACAGACAGTCGCAACGTCTCGTCCTATGCCGTCGACGCCATCCCCGCCTCATTCATTATAGTTAACGGCGAGATTGTCCAACGTGTCGACGACGCGACCCAACTCGAAAACGCCCTCCGCCGCTACCTCTGATACTCATAATTGAGTCCACTGCAAAAAGTGTTACATCATTCACAGCATTTTTTTGAACATGAATTTCCATAAATTATCCATTAATTATTCATGAATTATTAATTTTAATTATAATATTTGGAATAAAAATTCATGAATAATTCATGGTAATTCGTGTTTAAATTTTGCCGCGACTTTTTGCAGGGGACTCAGTTTCTAAAGTAAAAATTTGTTGATATCAGATTTTGAATCGGCACAACCCGCTTAGCGGGTTGCACAAACCTTGTCAGAGGTTTTACAAGCAGAGACTTGTAGGGGCAGAATTTATTCTGCCCATTTGCGGCAGGCGGGCAGAATGAATTCTACCCCTACAAGTTATCGAGGCTGAGACGTTGTGATTTTACCCATCTCAACTTTTAGTGGACAGCAATAATTGATAACCTCATTGTTGAGTGTGGTGAGCTGCATTATCACCACATTCCTACGGTCAGACATGAGGAAACCGATGTAATACTCATCTTCAATATAAGTAGCCTGCACATAACGCTCACTGGCAAAATCAGCAATCTCATCGGACGATACGGCAGAAGACCGTACAATAACCGAACTCAACTTTAACTATTGCTGCCGGTCAGGGAGGCGTAGAGCCGGTCAAAGGCGCGGCGCAAGGCCGCCTCGTCAGCCAGCAGGGTGTGGAAAGCGGCAAGGCGAACGGCATTGTCGCTCTCGGGAATCCAGAGGCGCAAGTAACCGTTGGGGCCGTATTTATCATGCAAGTGCTCCACAACTCGGCGGTAGTGGCCATCAATGTCCAGAGTGGGGTAGTGGGACAGCGAGAATTGTATCGTGCGGCGTATGATTGTGTCGCCATCAATTTGGCGGTCGGCCTCGGCCACGAGCCGGCCCGTGATTGAGCGAGGAGCATGGCTGCTGCTGGCGCGATGGTCTTCGGCGGCACACGCAATCTCCTCAATCTCGTCCTCAGTGAACCAGCGCCGCAACCGTTCGTCGGCGCGAACGATGCGGCCGCTGGCCAAGTGATGCGTCTCGCGACCCTCGCTCAGCCCGAGGTCATGGTAGGCCGCCGCGGCAAGCACTACGGCCGCGTCAGCCTCAGGATAGTACCCCGCCAAGCGCAGGCTCTCGTCTATCACATGATGCGCGTGATCACGCCGGTGTCCGGCATCAAACGCGTCATAGCAGGGCACAATCTCCGCCTCAACAAATTGGCGTACCGCCTCAAGGCGACCATGGTCGTAATCCGTATAATTCGCATTAATTAGCATACTTCATATCAATAATTTATTGTCTCGTCATTCACGCCACAAAGTTACAAATTTTGCATATAATCAACAAATATGGACCAATAGGCCTAAATATTTAGGATGATTTCGGAAATGATTTTGCCGGTTCGTAAAAATGAAGTATCTTTGTATTTGTAATTTGCAGGGAGGAGCGGTGGTGACTCTTTAGGCTTATAACCCAAAGGGCATCAGTTTGAGTTTGGCCTCCGCTTCAAGGCCGAACCCAACGGCGAAGCAACTTTGCTCGAGCCGTTTACTGATTGTCGCATAAACCTCTTTCTCGACTGTGTCACACAAATAACATTTTATCATTCATTTTTAATCACTTAGTTTTAATAAATGAAAACATTCAAAGGACTATTCGCTGCCGTGATGATTCTGCTTCTCGGGGCCGCCGGTAATGTCGCCTCGGCGCAGTCCCAGGGCGAAGTCGTCTCGATTGCGCGCCGTGCGGCTTTATCTGCCGCACGTGACTTGATGGAAAAGGTGTCGCCTAACACCGGACGTGATGCCGATTATGACATTGACTACGAGTCCATTGTCTACGACCCCTATGCCAAGGAAATCGAGTGTAACGTCACACTCTCGTGGACCGCAAAACAGTATATACTCTCATCGTCGCGCCGCACCTGCGAGACGTGGGGTAAACTTTACATTGACCTCTCTAACGGTGAGTCGAGGATGAAGTCGCGTTATGTGTCCAAGGGCACTAATAGTTGGTTCCAGACCTGTGCCGACTCACACTGGGCCGATGCGCTGGCCAATGGTATTGTGCTGATTGTTACCAAATAGAACCGGCCAGCATGCCGTCGGTTTATACCGCTGAAAGGGCGAGGTCTGCCAATGCCGATCTCGTCCTTTTTTATAAAAAATCAAAAAAAATCATGAAAAATTTTGCCGGTTCGGAAAATTGTAGTACCTTTGCACTCGCAAATCGCGGGGTGGAGCAGTGGCAGCTCGTTGGGCTCATAACCCAAAGGTCGTCAGTTCGAGTCTGGCCCCCGCCACAAAGACCGGAAGTGAGTCGGCGCAAGTCGGCTCGCTTTTTTTTAGTATGACGGGCATGTTGTACATCTGTGGTGAAAGTCCACTCGGGGCGTA
>CAMHQD010000044.1 GCA_946187345.1 uncultured Porphyromonadaceae bacterium
TTCATCAAGTTCCGCTACAACAAGAAGCAGAGCAAGGGCTACGATTATCAGAATTCGGAGCAGCAGATTTTTTTGGTGCTGAATAGCGGCGATAAATATGGGATAGCGAGCGCCAACTCCAACTGGACGCAGCACGACAAAAGATGGGGCTTGGTGAACTGCTCGTGGGACGGCGAGTGGTTCTACTTTCGCTTCGCTCCCAACGAGCGCGGTATCCGCGAGGTGAAAGCCATCCAAGTGGAGAGCGACAGTTACTATTACCAGAGCAACTTCTGGCACCGCGACTACTGGTTCTATATCCACGCGCGTTACCTCAAGGACATCGACTTCAGCGACATGGCGCGCGCCCGTGAGGCAAAAATCGACTGGTTCGCACCGGGTAGGGTAAGAGTGAGTGCTGACAACAGTTGGTTACCGTCACAACTGGGCAACAACGTGACCAACTTCGCGTTAAGCACCGACTACGACATAAAGGTGACGAGTGAAGGCAAGACTTATAGTAGCACCAACTTGAGCATCAGTAATCGCGATAAAGACTCGGCCGTGCTCAACGTGCCCCTCGACAATGATTTCACCATCAGCGTGACGCGCAACACCCGCACCAAGTTTACCTTTGAGGTGGGCGGCGACGTGGACCAGAGCCTCAACGAGAATGTCACCCAGACGGTGAACTACGCCAACCGAATCAATAACCTCAGGTCACAGTTCAACCAGGTGGACGGCACGATGCTGCTCATGTGGGACGACGGTTACCAGAGCAATCAGGGTGAGTATCAGGTCTATCGCACGGTGCTTGACGAGAACGGTGGCTACGAGGGCAACCGCGAGTTGGTGGGTACCACCCGCAGCCGCAGTTTCACCGACAATCTCTCTCGCGGCATAGAGTACGGCAAGCGCTACCGCTATGAGGTGTTCATGCTGCACAACTCTTGGGGCGAAATCGACATTCCGTCGAACCCCGAGCCTCTCACCAAGGTCAAGGCCGTCGAATTGTTCACTACCACCATACCCGTCATCCCCATGCACCTTGAGCAGGACATGGCGGCCAGCGACGATGTGAAGATTGACTGGACTTTCGGCAATGTGCCCAAGAGTGAGGGTGACGTCACCTTCAAGGTGCACCGCATCGAGCCCGGCGGCACCGTGACGCGCAACTACACCGAGGTCACCGTGGCGCGCAACGCCGGCAAGGCCTCGTTCTCCGACGACAAGCCCGCGTCGGCTTGCACGCTCTACGGCTACTTTGTGCAACTGGACTTGGCCGACAACAAAGTGCACCTGTATAGTGACACCATCAAGGCGCACGTGCTCGGCGTGAGTGCCGTGACAGCCATTAACGCCACCAAGGGCACTGCCGGCACCGAGGTTGTCATCAAGTGGAAGGCACGTCAGGTGGGCACCAAGCCCACGCTCTACGACGTGCAGCGCCGCTACATCGGCAGCAACGACTGGATTTCCATCCACGAGGTGGAAGACACCAAGACCACCTACACCTACACCGACAAGACAGCCGAGCCGGGCCGCTACTACGAGTACCGCGTGATTGCCTATGGCGATGACTGCGAGGGCGGCGGACGCGTGTTCGGTAACTCAATGCTCGATGTGGGCTTCAGCAGTTCGACGGGCGTGATTAGCGGCCGTGTGCAGTTTGAGGGCGGCACGGCGGTGGGCGGAGTGCGCGTGAGCCTCTCTCGCGAGAGCGATGTGCACACATCCAATCCCTATCACAGCCGCAGCGTGCAAGAGGCCGGCAACTCGCTGACCTTTACCACTCTGGGCAATGTGGTCAACGGCACCAAGCCGTTCACCCTGCAAATGTTTGTCCGTCCCGACAGTGTCGACCGCATTATGACGCTGATGAAACTGCCTGTGCGGCTTGACCTGAAGTTCAACAAGGACAAGCACCTTTATGACCTGCTGTTGGACGACCAGGTGGCCGGCGCTATCCCCTCGGGGCAGTTCTCGCAGGTGTCGTTGATTTGTAACGGCAGCAAGGCCACCACCTATGCCGCCGGCAACCAGATGGTTGCCAACGAAGAGAACGTTAGCGCCACGCCAAATTATATCGAGGCCTTCTTTAAGACACCGCTGATGGACGAGAGCGGCGCGTCGTTGGACGGTTGGGAACTGTCTGATATCGGCCGGGATCCCAATTACGGCTGGAAGATTATTGACGGCGCTTTCGCATCGAGCCACCAGACCATTACCGCCTCTAAAGAAGTCTCAGTCTCGTCACAGATGGTCGGCTATAATGTCAAAGCCTCGGTGGAGATGTCAGCCCCAATGGGAGCAAAAGCGGCGCTTGTGACGGTGACAATGACTGGTGGCGGCCATATTGACAAGGTAACCGTCTGTGCCGACAAGACAGAGCACAGTGAATGGCAAACCTATTCCGTCGAGTTCACAATTCCGGAGTGGGCAACTCTCCTCACATATACAATCGAGGCCAGAGACTCCAAGAATTGGAGTGGATACTACGGTCCGCGCTTCAAGAATATGAAAATGGAATTCTCAGGGGCGGACCAATTTTTTGACGGCAACGACTGGGTGTTGTTGCCAGACTTCACCGGCAACGTCGACGAGGTGCGCGTGTGGAACCGCGCGCTCACCGCAGAGGAGATTACGGCCGATGTTGACCGCCTGATCAGCGGTGAGAGCGATGGCCTCAAGTCCTATATCACCTTTGACGAGGGCCTGGAGGAGTATGCCTTCGACATCTCGTGCACCAACGGCGTGCCCAACGGCAACCACATCACCGTGGGTGCCAACACTCGCCCGGCCGACATTATCCCGACGGCCGACCAACTCTCGGCCTACGGCGTGACCAACGACAAGGGCGAGTACGAGATCCGCAGCATCCCCTACGCCGGCAGCGGCACGCGCTACAGCGTTTATCCCACCAAGGGCATCCACAGTTTTAACCCCACGAGTCGCTCGGCCTTCATCGGCGGCACGTCGCTGACGATCAACAATGCCGACTTTATCGACGTGTCAAGTTTCAAGGTTAGAGGCACGGTGCGTTACAGCGGCACCACGGTGCCGGTGGACAGCGTCACGTTCTACGTTGACGGCACGCCCTGCAACAAGAACGCCAAACTGATTATGAGCGGCGCCAACGGCGAGTATGAGATTCAGGTGCCCGTCGGCAATCACTACATTGAGGCTCGCCGCACCGGCCACACCTTTGAGGGTGCCGGCCGCTATCCCGCCACCGAGGGCGAGACCTACGAGTTTGTCGACGACGCCCACATTGACTTCTTCGACAATACGCTTGCCATCGTGGCCGGCCGCATCGTCGGCGGAGAGACCGAGGGTAAGAAGCCGCTTGGCTATGGTGAGAGCGAGAACAATATCGGCGTGGCTAAAATCACGCTCACTCCGCTCGACCATCCGCAGCGGTTGCTCAACGCCGTGCAGAAGGTGAGCGGCACCACCATCGAGTGGGTTCCCAACGCCGACGACGTGCCCGTGGCTTCCGCCTCCACTGTCATCGCGAGCGAGTCCTTGCGCAAGGGCGGCGACGAGAATGACGCCAAAAACATCATCATCACCACCGATGCCAAGACCGGCGAGTTCAGCGCGCTGCTGCCGCCCATCCGCTACAAGGTGGCGAGCATCAAGTTCCCCCATAATGAGGAGGTGGAGAACGATGAGATGTTCATGAGCGTGCCCGCCATCGACCTCACTCACCCCACCGACACCGTGATGCCCGACACGATTTTCACTGCCGACAAGACGGCCCTGCCGCTGTTCAAGTGCAACAAGAAGTTGATGCTCACCTATCGCTCCCAGCCGGTGATGGACATCACGCAGGCCGGCGCGCCGGCCGGTGCCTTCGGCACCGACACCATCGTGGTGCGCGACGCCGGGCAGGATGTAAAGTTGGCTATCTATAACTATGACGAGGACACCAAGCAGGTGACCTACAACTACGGCTACCCCGTTTTCCAGATGGGTCGCACGTATAACTTCAAGATAAAGGCCTACGAGCCCTACACCAATAAAGATAGCGGCAAGCCCAAGTTGTACAAGGACATGCTGCGCGACTCTATCATCACCTTTGACAACGAGATGGGTTCCGAGGCCCTGGTTGCCGCCCTCGACACCGTGGCGGAGGGGCACACGCTCAAGCGCGGCGACATGGTGCAACTCGAGTCAAATCAGGTGCAACTCGACTCGGTGGGCGAGGGCACCTATAAATGGAGGGGCGGTATCCCCAGCCTCACCAAGCCCTTCACCCGCAGCATGAACGCCTCAATGGTCATCAACAAGCAAACCCGGGTGTGGCGTAAGGAGGGCCTGACGGGCATCTGCTTTGGTTCGGTGCCCACGGGCAACAACTTCATCACCGCCGGTCCGAGCCACGTGCAGATGGTGCTGCGCGACCCGCCCGGCGATGCCTCCACCGCCACCTGGGCCACCGACACCATCTCCACAGACTGCATATACACCGTGCGCGGTGTGCACAACAACACCGAATTCGGTATTGAATCACATGGCTCCGTTGCACTAAAGTTCCTCAAAGGCACCCCCATCTTCGGCATCTTAGACTATAACACCATCATCCGCGAGAATGGGGTATCCTGGAAGTATGACGTGAACAAGACTTGGGACAACCACACCTCGGTCACCTACACCAATGGTGTGGCAACGTCCACTTCGGCCGACATGTTCCATGTGGGACGCGACGGCGACGTGTTTATCGGCTACTCGACCAACTACATTATCGGTGCCGCCGACAAGGTGGGTCTGTTCAAGAATGACAAGGGTGAGTGGGCAGTCGGTATGCAGGAAACGATGGCGATGGACGAGAAGTTCAACACTCACTTCGAGTACTCCCAGAAGTATATCGAGACGTCCCTGTTTGACAACATCACGCGCACCCGCAACTCGATGCTCAAGCACATCACCTCGGCGACCGAGATTGAGGAGAACCCTGCCGTGCCCACCTACTACACTTACCTGCCCAGCACCGACGCCAAGTTCGGTACATCCAACAACGACAAGGCTGTGTGGGGCGCGCAGGCTAAGGATGGCTTTGACGGCCCGAGTTACTGGGCTCGCTTCCCGCAGGGATATGAGGGCTGTGACAGCGTGATGTGGTGCAACCAGATTGTCACGGCGTGGAAGAAGACGCTTGCCGACAATGAGGAGGACAAACTCAAGGCGTTCGGCGACGCGAAGTACAAGAGTGGTAACGAGTCGTTTGAGCGCGGCGTGACGGTCACCAACACCACCGGTTCCTCGACTAAGGAGGTGCACAACTCGGTCGAGCAGTTCTCCACCGGCCTTGCCTACAAGGGCAAGAACGGCTGGTTGTGGAATAAGGCCGGCGCCATAATTAACTCGAGCACCGAGATTGGCTACCACCAGACCAGGTACGCTGTTGACGAGACGACCACCAACGAGCGGTTCTCCTACACGCTCAACGACACGCAGCGCGGCAACGCCCATACTGTGGACATTTATAAGTCGCCCCGCAACTGGGGTCCGATCTTCCGCACGCGCGGCGGCCAGACGCGCTGCCCCTACGAGGGTGAAACCAAGACCAAATACTACCGTCCCGGCCAGACACTCGACTACGCCACGATGAAACTCGACAATCCCAAGATTTCGATGCCCGTGCGCAACTTTGTCGACATTCCCGCCGGACAGGAGGCTCAGATGCAAATCGTGCTCAATAACGAGAGCGAGGCGCACGAGGAACTGTCGTCGGTGCTCCTGTATGTCAATACCGCCACCAATCCCAACGGCCTGCAAATCTACATGGATGGCATGCCGCTGACCAACGGCACCGAGATTTGGCTGCAATACGGCGTGCCGTTGACCAAGACGCTCACCATCAAGCAGAGCGATGCCTCGATTTTGGACTACAACAACGTCACGCTGGTGATTGCCAACACGTGTAGCCCGGCCACGTGGATCTACGGTGAAGTGTCGTTCAGCGCCCACTTTGTGCCGGCCGCTCCCGCCATCACCCTCAAACTCGACAAGAACATCCTCAACCATCGCGCCGTGCAGAGCGGTGAGCAACTCAAGGTTACCATCAGTGACATCAACCGTATGTTCACCGGTCTGAAGGGCATCCGCCTCAAGTACCGCTTCGCCGGCGACGCGCAGTGGGTGACGGCCCACGAGTGGCTCACCGAAGCAAAGTACATGACCGACGGCCATGAGAATGCCTTGCAGTCAATGCTCGGCACTGACCAGCCCAACATCGTCTATAATCTCGAGTTGCCGGAATTCGATGGCAACTACGTCATCGCCGCCGAGAGCATCTGCCTCTTCGGCAGCAAGGAGTACACCAACCAGACTGCCGAGCAGACCGTCATCCGCGACACGCGCGGGCCGAAACTGCTCGGACAGGCCTACCCCAACACCGGTCTGCTCACTCCCACCGACGATATCTGTATCCGCTTCAACGAGGCAATCCGTGAGAGTTACCTGACCAAGGAAGGAAACTTCTTCATCACCGGCTCGCTCAACGACTCGCAGGTGAACCACGACGTGTCGCTGCAATTCAACGGCAACGCCATCGGTACTGACGCCCTGCTGCCCATTATCAACACCAGTTTCTCCGGCTCGCTGTGGCTCAAGCGCAAGAGCGGCGGCACGCTCATCGAGCATGGTGTGGACGGCAACCGCCTCTCGCTGAGCGTTAACGACAGCGGTAACGTCGTGGCGACCGTCAACGGCACCACCGCCACCTCCACCGAGACCGTCCCCGCCGACAAGTGGGTCTTCCTTGCCTTTAACTACGTCAAGGGGACAACCGCCGGCGACAACACCCTCACCATGCTTGTGGCCGAGGACGACAAGGAGACGATGCTCTTTGACGAGATCACCGTGCCGGACTACAACGCAAACGGTCGTCTGGTCATCGGCCGCGGCTACACCGGTATGATGAATGAACTTGTCCTGTGGGACAAGAACACGCCGGTGCGCACCATGCTCGGACAGAAAGACGAGGTTGTCGCGTCCTACATGCCCGGTCTGGTGGGTTATTGGAAGATGGACGAGGGTCACGGCACGCTCGTGACCGACCGCGCGCGCGGCCGCAATATCCACTTGCCGGCCGAGACTTGGAACATCGAGAACTCTAACCTTGCCGCACACCTCGATGGCGAGCGCTCTATCAAGATCCCCATCGGCGGCATCTCGCCTCGTCCCACCGACAGTTATGTGATGGAAATGTGGTTCCGTGGCGAGAAGGACAAGAACGCCCGCGCGACGCTCTTCTCGATCACCGACCGTCTCTCGCTCGGCTTTGATGTGGACAACTCGCTCGTGCTGCAGGTTTATGACAGCGGCAAGGGTCAGTCGTCGTTCGACACCAACGGCCTGCCCATCATTCTCTCGGATGCCAACTACAACGACGGCGCCTGGCATCACTTCGCCCTCAACGTCCATCGCGGCGTGGGAGCCGTGGCCTATGTCGACGGCGGTGCTGTCAAGACCATTCCCGAGCAGACCATTCCCGAGCCGGCCGGCGACTACCTCTACATCGGCTCGATGCTCAAGCGCCCGTCACCCTCGGCAACGCCCGTCGAGACCAACCGCTTCACCGGCGATGTCGACGAAATCCGCTTCTGGAACGTCGCTACCGACGGCACCTCGCTCATCGCCAACCACTATAACCAGGTGGATACCGCGACCGTGGCGGGCCTGATTGCTTACTATCCGATGGAGCATAGCCGACTGGATCCCAACAATAACATCATCAAGGAGTTCAGCCTCGACAACGCGGCACCCGGTGAGTACCACATCAGCGCGCCGGCAGCCATCGGCGACGGCGTAACGCAATCCACCACGGCACCCGCCTTGCGCACGGCACCGCTCAAGCAGAACCTCGACTTTGACTTCACGGCATCCAGCAACGAGATATTCATCAACCTCAACACGCTGCCGGCGAGAATGCAAGGCAACTTGCTCACTTTCACCGTCAAGAATGTGCGCGACATGCAGGACAACCTCTCCGAGACCATCACGTGGAGCGCCGAGGTTGACTATCAAACTCTCGCCTGGCTTCAGACGGATGGCGTTGATATCGTCAAGGGGCGTCTCTACGAGTCCACTGTCACCACAACTCTCAAGAACAAAGGCCGCGAGAGCGTTAACTACACGATCACCGGCATTCCGTCGTGGATGACTGTGGCCAACCCCACCGGCGTGCTCGGCATCAATGAGTCGACAGACATTATCATTAACGTCGGCGCCAACGCGCCGCTGGGTATGCATGTCTTCTATATTTACGCCGTCAACGACGACCAGATCAGCACTCCGCTGCCCGTCAAACTCTATGTGTGGGGCAACCCGCCGTCATGGAGCGTCGATCCCAGCGCCTACGAGAGTTCGATGAACTTCATCGGGCAAATCTATTTTGACGACAAAATCTGCAGCAACCCCAACACCATCATCGCGGCATTTGTCAACAATGAGTGTCTGGGTGTGGCTGAGCCGAAACTGGTCACCACGCGCGATGCCTACTTCGTGAGCATGACCGTTTATGGCTACGAGGACATCACCAAGAATGAGCCTGTCGTCTTCCGCATCTATGACGCGGATCGCGGCGTGGTGCTCAGCGACGTGAAAGCCGTCATTGACGGAAAAGTCTTCAACATCACCTACCACCCCAACGGCGTTATCGGCTCTTATGATAACCCGGTCAAGTGGGTGACCGGTGACCAGGTCGAGCAGTCTCTGGACCTCGCTACCGGCTGGAACTGGATCTCGCTCTACACCGAGCCCGAGAAAAAAGACCTCGAGAGCGTCTTTGGGCACTCACGCTCCTTCAACACCATCAAGAGCAAGGAGGGCTTCGCCATGAACAGCGGCACCGTCTGGCAGCAGGACGGTCTTGAGAAGGTTGACGTGGGTAACCTCTATAAGGTGAAGGTGAAGATGGACTTGCACCACGCCATCAACGGCACCGCCGTCAATCCCGCCACCACCCCGCAGACCGTCCATGAGGGGTGGAACTGGATTGGACCGATCTCGATCCATAACCTCAGCCTGCGCGAGGCGTTCGCCGACCTCAACCCCACGCGCGGTGATATGGTCAAGAGCAAAGATGCGGTCGCCTTCTACGACGGCTACAAGTGGGAAGGTGAACTCACCGCCCTCATCCCCGGCCAAGGTTACTACTACAAGTCGCTTAACACCAAGGATGTCACCTTCCATTATCCGGTCATCGACAGCCGCAGCGAGATGCCCGTCGCTCCGCTGCGTGCCCCGTTGCGCTCGATCTTCAACCCGGTTGACCACCATCAGTTCAGCGACAACATGAACGTTGTGGCGCGCGTGATGGTCGACGGCGAGCAGGTCGACACCCTCACCGTGGCATCGTTCATACGTGGCGAGTGCCGCAGCGTCAGCCGCGCCACCCCCGATGGCTACTACATGCTCACCGTGCCGGGCAACGCCAACGAGAGCAGCCTCTCGGCGACCTTCGCTACCGTTATCGACGGCAAGCAGACGCCCATCAAGGAGAAACTCCCATGGGGTAGTGACATTATCCACGGTGACCTCGACAATCCGATCATCTTCCACGTGAAGACTACCGGTGTGAACGACATCGATGCCGATAGCGACGGCATCATCATCACGCCCACTCTGGTGCGCGATGTGGTGAACGTCCGCTCGGGTAGCCTGCTGAACGTGGTGGCGGTCTATGCCGCCAGTGGCGCTTGCGTGGCGCGGCAGACCAATATCAACGACAACGTGACGTCGCTCAGCATCGGCGACCTGCCTGCCGGCGTCTACTTTGTCGAGGCGATTGCCGCCAGCGGCAACCGCGTGGTCAAGCGCGTGGTCAAGCAATAGCCGGAGGTGAATTAAAAGCGGCCAGAGTCCAAGTGAAAGGACTCTGGCCGCTTTACTGTCTATGTGGATGAGGAGTTAATAGTTGCGGGCGAAGATGACTCGGCGCTCTGAAGGCGCGCCGGTGAGGATGCAACGGCCTTGCTCGGGCTTGCTGTCCATGGGGATGCAACGGATTGTGGCCTTGGTGAGTTCCTTGATTTTCTCCTCGGTCTCGGTTGTGCCGTCCCAGTGGGCGAGCACGAAGCCGCCCTGCTCGATGCGGGCCACGAAGTCGTCCCAGGTGTCGACCTTGAACGTCAGTTCCTCGCGGTGGCGCAGCGCCTTGTTGTAGAGGCTCTGCTGGATGTCGTCGAGCAGACCCTTGACGTGCTCCTCGATACCCTCGAGAGGAACGATTTCCTTCTCGAGGGTGTCGCGGCGCATGAGTTCGACGGTGCCGTTCTCGATGTCGCGCGGTCCGAGCACGAGTCGCACGGGGACGCCCTTGAGTTCGTAGTCGGCAAACTTGAAGCCGGCTCGCTTGTTGTCGGCCTTGTCATACTTGACGCTGATGCCCATGGATAGCAGTCGCAACACGATGGGATGGACGACGGCGTCGATGGTCTCGAGTTGGTCGGCCTTCTTGTAGATGGGGATGATGACCACCTGGATGGGGGCCAGGCGCGGCGGCAGCACGAGGCCGTTGTCGTCGCTGTGGGTCATGATGAGCGCGCCCATCAGGCGGGTAGAGACGCCCCATGAGGTTGCCCAGACGTACTCGAGTTGGTTCTCCTTGTTGATGAACTTGACGTCGAATGCT
Organism: uncultured Porphyromonadaceae bacterium; assembly: GCA_946187345.1. Classification (GTDB taxonomy): domain Bacteria; phylum Bacteroidota; class Bacteroidia; order Bacteroidales; family Muribaculaceae; genus Sodaliphilus. The sequence continues at coordinate 10,622 of CAMHQD010000044.1, forward strand.
TTGGCAAAGTTTTGTCCGAGGAAGTGGCTGGTGCCGCTCTGCAGCGCTTTGCCGTCTTGCATCATGGCTTCGATGGTGTAGGTCTCAACCGCGCCGGCAAAGCGCTCGTTGGCGGTCTTGACGCCCTTGATGACGGGCATCGCCATGAACTGCTCGGCAAAGTCGGCGTAGACGTTGAGCATCTCGATTGCTTTGGCCTGCGCCTCGTCGCTGGTGGCGTGCGCGGTGTGACCCTCTTGCCAAAGGAACTCGGCCGTGCGCAGGAACATACGGGTGCGCATCTCCCATCGCATCACGTTGGCCCACTGGTTGACGAGCAGTGGCAGGTCGCGGTAACTGGAGATCCAGTTGCGATAGGTGTTCCAGATGATGGTCTCGCTGGTGGGGCGGATAATGAGTTCCTCCTCGAGGCGTGCCTCGGGGTCGACGACGACGCCGTTGCCGTCGGGATCGTTCTTGAGGCGGTAGTGGGTGACCACGGCGCACTCCTTTGCGAAGCCCTCAACGTGCTCGGCCTCGCGGCAGAGGAACGATTTGGGGATGAGCAGGGGGAAGTAGGCGTTCTGCACGCCGGTCAGTTTGAAACGGTCGTCCAACTCGCGCTGCATTTTTTCCCAGATGGCGTAGCCGTAGGGCTTGATTACCATGCAGCCTCGCACGGCTGATTGCTCGGCCAGGTCGGCCTTAACGACGAGTTCGTTGTACCATTGCGAGTAGTTGGTTGCTCGCTTGGTGAGGTCTTTTAATTCGATTGCCATATTGTTTATTGTGAAATAGAAGACATAAGAGAAATAGGAGCAATGGGAGCGATAAGAGCAATAGGAGCAATAGGGGAAATTGGGGAAGAACCTCTCAACCTCTCAACGTTCATTTCTTGATTTTGCCCTTTTTTGCTTTGTTGAGCATTCCTTCCTCGGGTATGATGTAAACCTCAAGGCGTCTGTTGTGCCGTCGCCCGTCCATCGAGCCGTTGTCATCGATGGGGTCTTCGTTGCCCATGGCGTATGGCACGACATAGTCCACGCTGCCTTTCTCGTCAATCCAGTCAAAGACGGCGTTGACGCGAGCACTTGTGAGCCGCTTGGCGTAGCGTGGCGAGCCGGTGTTGTCGGCATGCATGACGAGCATGAGTTTATAGAAGCCAGCCGGCTTGAGCAGGTCAAGTAGCGGTTTTAGCGCGTTCTTTCCCACTGTGGATAGCACGGTATCGTTTGGCGCAAACAGCGTTGCCGCCTGGATGGTGACGACAATTACCTCGCCGTCGCGCATCAGTTCTGTCTCGAAGCCCTGCTTGGCGAGTTTGACAGCCATCTGATATTGGAAGTCAGTCACCCGTTCGGCATGTTTGCCGGGCACTGCCGGCGTCTCAAGGTTTTGGTCGAGCGACAGGTCGTAGATGTCGACTTTGTTGCCGGCCATTGTCGTGAGCGCCATTGTCAGAACTATCGCTATGTTGAGAATAAATCTTTTCATTATCAATAGTTGTTGTCCTTCAACCCTTCCTGAAGCGAGGGTGGAAGGTTGATGGATATTATAAATCGAGAAGACCTCCGGGAATCGTCATGGTGATGACGCGTCGCTTGTGGTCGATGTCGTTGACGAGTTCGGCTGCGGCGGGGATGTGTGCCGTGTTTCCGTTAGGGCGTTTGATGATGAATAGCACGTTTAGCGTTGAGTCATCCACGTCGGTGACCGTGCCAATGTTTTGGCCGGTTGTCTTGTCGATGATGGTGAAACCGGTGAAGTAGTCGGCCGGCACGCCATCAACGTCATCTTCGCTGTCGATAAATCCGGCTACGTCATCGCGCAGGGCGTATATTGTACCTCCGATGAGCGCTGCCGCCTCCCGGTCATTTTCCACACCGTCCAGAGTGAGCAGTACGGCTTGGCTGCCGCGCTGTCGCGCGTTGCTCGGGAAGAACGGCACGAAGATGCCGTCCACGTTGAGCACCACACAACGCAGCGCGGCGAGGTCTTCGGCGTCAATGTCCATTGTCGCCGCCATCTCGCCATGCAGGCCGTGGGCCTTGGTGATGGTGCCAATCTCTGTCAACTGCTCTCGTGTTATCATAAAATATAGGAGAAAGAGGTGAAACGTTAAAGAGGATATTCTGTACGTTACCCGGACGCGCCGGCGGTCGGCTCAACCTCTCAACCCTCAACCTCTCAACCTTTCATTATTTTTTCTTTTTCTTTTTGCCTTGTTGGTTGGCCGGTTTGGGCGCGGCCTGGAACTCGTGCAGGGCGTGGGTGTCGGTGTCGAGCCGGATCACACCGTGGGAGTAGTGGGCCAGGTCCTTGAAGATCTTGCGGTCATCGACCACCTCATTGCTGATTTGGAAGATTAGTTTCTTCATGTGGTTGGCGATGAGCATGACGAGCGCGTCGCGTTCCTCCCCTTCGGGATATTCGGCGGCCCGCGCGATCATGTGCTCGATGAGTTTGCCGTAATGCCGGTAGGCGATAGGCTCCTTCTTGTAGGCCACGGGCAGCGGCTTGCTGTTCAAGTTCTCGGGCCGCACCACTTCATAAGGGAAGTCAATGTCTAACTTGAAGTCGCTCATGATGGCCAGATGATCCCACAATTTATGATGCCAGTTCGCTTCCTGCTTGATTTGTGGCAGCAGTTGCGCCATCGTGTCGATGATTGAACACGCGCAGTGCGTCCGCTCGTCGCGGTCTTCAATCTGCACGCAATAGTCTACCATCTGTTGCACGTTGCGGCCGTACTCGGGCAGCACCAGTTTCTTGAGTTGAGAGTTATATATTAGCATTATTTCAATTCATAATTCATAATTCATAATTGTTGGCGTCTCTTTCAACGTGCTGCAAGTTGCCTCCTTTGAGCCGGTTGTTGAGGGCTTCCTCGAGGACGCGGTTGCGTGGCTTGATGGCGTGGTAGTCCTTGAGGTAGCGTGGTGTGCAGTATGCCGTGTCGGCGAATTGTTTTTCGCGCCACGCCTTCTCGCTCAGCGCCATCATGTCCACAGCCACGGGCTTGATGTCGGGCAGGAAAGTGACAGGTAGTTTTTCCGGCAGTACTTCTTGAGCCACAGCGGCTCCGCTACCGGCAATTACAAGCCGTTGTCCGCCTGCCAACAGGCTGTCAATGCTGTCAGTCGCAAGGCGCGCGGCCTGTGGTGCCATTACTGTCTCGAGTGACATGTTATAAGCGGCCATATACACTTCGCCATGCCGCGCGTCCATCATCGGCACAATCAGTGGCACGTCGTCCGGGTCCATGCCCGGCGCGAACATGGCCTGCACAGCAATCAGCATCAGTGTGTCGACGGCAATCAGCGGTACGTTAAGACCGAAAGCGAGCCCTTTGGCCTCGCTCAAGCCGATGCGCAGGCCTGTATATGAGCCCGGGCCGATGCTCACCGCCACCGCGTCGATGGTGATGTCGCGGCTGCGGGCATAGTCTAACGCGGAACGCACATAGGCACTGAGCAACGTCGCGTGTGTCTGGCCATCATAGTTCTCGTGGTGGTCCAGCACCTGCATGTCTGATGTCAGCGCCACAGAGCACACATCGGTAGAGGTCTCGATATTGATAATTGTCGCCATCTCGCGGTTGAAATCGTTTTAGTCTGCAAAATTACAAAAAAAGTGTGAAGTATGAAGTACAGTGTGCCAAGTTTTTCTCTATATTAACAATTATGGCAAGATGGCATAAGTGAAACGGAAATGATGCCGCGATGCCGCAAGCGCGGGTTGCCGTTTGTGATGATTTTTTGTTTATTTGTGCAAAAAATTAATAAATTGTTGCGTTTTTCGTGAAAAAGATATAATTTTACAGCGATTTTTCAGACCATTTCGAACCATTTTAACTTCTGAAACAAAATATACTATGAATATCTGTAAGAGTATCTTATTGCGCGTGGCCGTGGCGGTGGCGGCGCTCGCGACAGCGACGGTGGCCACGGCCCAGAGCGGCGACCCGGGCAGTCGCCCGCTGCGCGTTGTCACCAAGGCGGCAAGCGACGTGAAGATTTACCTCAACCCCGGCCACGGCGGCTGGGACAGCGGCGACCGCCCCATGGAGAGCATCCCCTACCCCAAGAACGCCGGCGGCACGAGCACGAGCTCGTTTCCGGACACGTGCGGCTTCTACGAGTCCAACACCGACCTGTGGAAGATGATTGAGGTGCGCGAGCGGCTGATTGAGATGGGTGTGCCCGACGCCAACATCAAGATGAGCCGCTGGAACAACGGCCCCTATCCGCGTGACGGCGTGAACTACCACACCGGTGACAACTTCGGACGCTCCTTCAGCGTAATCACGGCCGAGGTGAACGCCGGCGGCTACGACATGTTCATCTCGCTTCACAGCAACGGCACCGGCAGCGACCACACTCTCACCAACTACGACCTGACGCTCTTCCGCCAGCGCTACGACAGCACTAACGGCCGCTACGAGGCCAACCCGCCCAGCAGCGAGATGGGCAAGGTGATGTGGCCCTATCACTATATGGACGAGATTGACCCGCACTCCACGTTGAGTTACAGCAACCGCACCACGCCCTACGTGGTGGGCGACCTCAAGTTCTACGGCAGCACAACCAACACAGGCTATCTGGGCGTGCTCAAGCACAACGTGCCTGGCTTCCTGATGGAAGGCTTCTTCCACACCTACGACCCGGCAAAGCACCGCGCGCTCAACGAGGACTACTGCCGCCAAGAGGGAGCGCGCGTGGCGCGCGGCATCGCCGCGTGGTTCTCTATCCCGCAGTTGCCCACCGGTGACATCATGGGCACCGTCAAAGACAAGAGCGCGGCTGTCAGCCACAGTTACTACAAGTACTTCACCGACCGCGGCGACGACATGTACAAGCCGGTGCACGGCGCCCATGTCACGCTCTACAAGGGCGACACGTTCATCGCCGACTATTGCACCGACGACCTCTACAACGGCGTGTTTGTCTTTGAAGACCTCACGCCGGGCAGCGACTACTATACCAGCGTCAAGAAGGACGGCTACGCCAACCTGGAGCGCAGCGGCCCCTACACGGTGACTGCCGCCGAGACCACCTACCCGCAACTCTACCTCACCGCCGGCACGGCATCGGGCACGACGGCAAGCGACCTGAGCCTCGAACTGACGCGTGAGTTCAGCGACCTGGCCATCAGCCAACTGCAAGACAAGACAGTGCGCCGCGTGCTGCAGCGCGACGACTACCTGGTGGTGCTCGCTGTGGAGAACAACACCACCCACACGCCACACCTCTACCGCATCGTGCCAAAGCAACTCGGCCCCAATGCCGACCCCGACGGCGACGCGGCCGTCACCGAACTGTCGACCGCCGGCCTCACGTCAACCGCCGGCAACTGCGGCAGCAACCTCTATGACCTGAGCGACATCGCCTTTACCGCCGACGGATACCTCATCGGCTGCAACGCCCTCAAGACACAGAGCAGCGCCGACCAGGTGGAGAGCGGCACACGCGGCGTGTGGCGCGTCTACAAGTGGAACTCGCTCAGCGGCGCGCCCTCACAGTGGTTCACCACGAGCGCCGACGAACTCTCCAGCGGCCACTGGTACCGCGCCGACGTGGGTCTGACGATGGCATATAACGGCACGGCGGACAACGGCTGGATTATGACGCCATGCGTGAACGCCTACGACGCGACCTCCTCGCCACAAATCCGCGACCTGGTGATGCACGTGGTGAATGGTTCTCTGGCCCAAACCTATACCAACTATGACCGCGACGCCAGCGCCAACCGCCCGTTGCAGAGCCTGACGGCCTACGGCACCGACGTGCGCTACATACCCTCGCCCAAGGGCAGCGACCGCTTTATCGTCGACGGCAACCTCATCGCCCCGCTCGAGAAGCGCGTCAACACCCAAGACGCCCTCGCCGCCAAGGTTTACGGCACACTGCCGCAGCCCGTGGCCGACGTCTTCAGCAACGGCGGCTCGACGTTCACCGCCATGCGCCACCACCTGTTTGTCACGCCGGTGAGCACCGATGGCGCCACCAACGCCGGCATCAGCATCTACGACATCAGCAGCGGCCTGAAGAGTGCCCTCACCGTCACGGCCACCAACACCGGGCTGGACGCGGCGGCCTTCTCGGCCATCGGAGCCACCGGCGGAGTGAGCGGCAGCGACATCTCGTTCCACCTGCTGCGCGACGGCAAACTCTCGCGCTGGACCACCGCCGTGAGCCAGGGCGAGATTGACGACCCCGACCCCGAGGTGGGCCTCGAACTGCAACTGGAGTACAGCGACCACGCGATTGCGGCATTGAGCGGCAAGACGGTGCGCCGCGCCCTGCACACCGGCGGCAGCGAGTTTGTCGTGCTCGCCGTGGACGGCAACCGCACTCCGTATCTATATAAGGTGGACTCCGATGCCCTCACAGCCACGCCCATCAGCACAACCGGCGTGGTGGACGTCGCCACCGAGAATAACCAGGGCAGTTCGCTCTACACCCTGAGCGACATCGCCCTGACGAGCGACGGCAAACTCATCGCCGTCAACCAGTTGCAGACCCAGGACACCGAAAATGATGCCAAGATTGAGAGTGGCAAGAGCCGCGGCTACCTGCGCGTGTACCGCTGGGACGACCTCGCCGGCGACCCTGTGCAGTGGTTCGCCAGCCCCAACGCCGGTTTCCTCTACAATGCGCTGGTGGGCGGCTCAATCGCCTACACCGGCAGCAGCACCGCCGGCCAACTGGTGGTGAGTGCAGTTAACGACTACTACGGCGGCGCGAGCAACACCACCATGCGCTATGACATCTACACTATCTCCGGCGGTAGCCAAACCGGCTATATCTATAATCGCCAGTTGGCCTCCACGGCGACCAAGGCGAGCGATGCCGGTGACGGCTTCAAGTTCAGCCCCTCGCCGCGCGGCGTGGGCTTCTTCCTGCTCGACGGCCCGAATATCGCTCCGCTGGAGATCGCCTTGAGCGACAACGGCATCGCCGCCACCATCAACGCCGCGCTGCCCGTGAGCGACCTGCTCTCCAACGACCCGCACCCGGCCACGATGGGCTCGCAGACGCTGCTTATCTCGCCATATAGCGACAACAGCGCCAACAAGGGCATCCGCCTCTATGACATCAGCAGCGGCCTGGCCGACGCCACCATCATCGACGCCACCGACGTCACGCTGGCCGACAGCACGCCGGCCTACGTCAGCGCCACCGCCTGCAACGACGACACGAGCGGCGCCTTCATCGCCTGGCTCGTGCGCGACAACACATTCGCCAAGTGGAGCACCGAGCCCGCGCCGGTCGTCACGCCGCCCGTCGATGAGGGCATCGGCATCTATGCCTACGGCTTGCGGCAAAGCGTCGACAGTGATGACGCCTACACGTTCACTTTCAATGTGAATACGTCGCCACTGACGGCAACCCTCATCTTCAGCGACCCCGACACCGGTACCGAACTGGGCCGCTACACCGTGGCTAACCCCGTCAAGGGAGCCAACAGCGTCACCCTCACCCAGGACGACCTGCCATTTAACGAGGGCATTACAGCCGCATGGGCGGTGAACGCCACCGGCTACCCCGTCACCGAGATGAGGAAACTCAACACAGGCGACGGCTTCACGGCAAGCGACTACGACTTCACGCGCGCCGCCGTGGCCGTCGATCGCAGCCCCGAGAGTGAGTACTTCGGCTCTGTTTATGTCACCGACCTCAAGACGCGCAACAGTTCGGCCTCAACGCCGTCCAACCGCGACAACGGCGTCTACCGCTTCGACCCGCTGTGGCAGCGCGAGAACACGTCGCCCTACACCGGCCAGATGGCATGGGACAACATCTTCCGCCTTGCCGTGGACTATAAGGGCCGCCTCTACATCCCCGACTTTGGCGACAACCACTCGGGCGTCTATATCGCCTACCCCGACCGGATGAGTGACACATGGCAGAACTTCTTCGCCGGCAGCCGCACCGTCTCCAACGGCATGATTACCCGCGACGGTGTGGACACCGGCTGCTCGGCATCAAGTGTCTCAATCTACGGCACCGGTGCCGACACCAAGCTCTACGCCACGCTGGAGGACATCGGCCCGGGCATCTACGAGTATGACCTGGGCAGCCTCATCGACAGCGACGGAAACCTGCCCGACAAGTGGTACACCGCCCCGACGCAAGTCATGCTCAACACCCTGGGCGGCACCTCGATGAAGCTGCGCTTCACCAACACCAACGTTGTGGCGGCCGACGGCGGCAGCCTCTGGGTGAGCGAGAACCTGTATAGCGGTTCGGCGCTTGTAAACACCAATGAGCAAGTCGCACTCGTCAACATCACTCCACTGCGCGACTATTGGGGATATACCAAAAGTAAATTCTCGCAGTTGAATAGTTGTGCAGGAGGCGGTATGACCATCACGAACGGCGGCTCGCAGGTCGTCATCGTCGACGGCGACGGCGTGCTGCAGTTCTTTGACATCGGAGGCACCGCCGAGAACCCCGAGCTCACCTGGGCACGCTCGCTCACCGTCGACGTCGCCGACGACATCACCACCGCGGCCAACGGCCGCGTGCCGGGTGGCATCTACCAGATGGCGTTTGACTACGGCGGCAACCTCTACGTGGCCGGCGGCGCGCTGGGCGTCTACTCTATGCCCAACGCCGACAACCAAGCCACCACGCCCGCCATGAGTGGCCTGACGGTGACACGCTACGTCACGCGCACCGTGCCGCAACTCGCCGCCGAGGCCGCCCCCGGCACCAACTACCGCCTGCAGGACGACATGACAGTGGCCTACGTTCTGCCCGACGCGCGCACCCTCATCGCGCGCAGCGTCACCGCCGGCGAGCACGACCAGGACGCCGGCGCCACGGCCGAAGCCGGCCTCGACTACATCGCCTCGCTCACCTCCCTCACCGACGGCGAGCCAAACGCTGAGGCCTCGTGGGTGGCCATCACGCTGCCCGAAGATCTCACCGCGCCGCAACTCACGTCAATCCTCGGCAAGCGGTTGGGCAACGTCTACGGCACGCTCACCGATGTGGTCAACCCCACCATCGCGGCCGTCAACATGCCCGCTACCGCCACGGCCGATGAGCCGACGAGCCTCAACGTGTTCCTGCCCACCAGTTTCGGCAGCGACCACGTGGGCACCGTCAGCGGCCGCGAGTACTTCTTCCTTGAGCCGAAGCCCTGCGAGGTGGCGGTCATCTACTGGGCGATGTGGGACGGCACGCGCTTTGTGACCATCCCCGCCGGCACGCGCACCGCCGGCGGCACGGCCAACGGCGACGGCCTGACGGGCGGCTTTGACGTGGACATGAGCCTCTATGAGGACCCGTCGGTCACCGCCGCGTCGCTCGAGACCTCCAAGGTCTACAACGGCTTCACCGCGCTGGTGCACAAGACGGCCGCCACCGGCGGCAGCGCGGGTGCCAAGCGCCGCGCCGCATCCACCGGCAACTATATCGTCTACCCGCTCAGCGGCCTCGTGGCCAGCGACATCGTTACCGGCGTGACAGATGTTGACGCGCCGGCTGTGGTGAGCGTCGACCGCTACGAACTCTCGGGGCGGCGCGTGGGCGATGACTACCGCGGCATCGTCATCGAGGTCACAACCCTCAGCGACGGCACCACCCGCTCCCGCAAATTAATCCAATAAAATAATGTTTAAGGTGAGCGGGCACCGCCCCGCCCACAACGAAAAACGATAATGAAACGCTATATTTCAACAATTCTTGCCGGTGCGGCTCTTACGGCCGGTGCCCAGATTTTCGAGGTGCAATCAGTCGAACCCATTACACTTCCGGCTGGCCTGGCGCAGAGTCAAGTGGTTGCCATCAGCCACGATGGAAGTTTCTTGCTACTCACCGACGATACTTATAACGGCCTGGCGCGCTTCGATCTGTCCACCGGTACCGCTGAGGTGATTACCACGGCCGCCGGCGCCGGCATTGACCCGAGTCTGAGTGCTGATGACAGCCACATTGCTTTCCGCGACGTGACCTACAGCGAGACGCACCGCCGCCTGACGGCGGTGCAGGTGGCCGACCTCGGCACGCGGCAGTTCACGCGCGTGGTGCCGCCCAGCCGCGAGGTGCAGGGTGTTGCCATCAGCGGTGATGCGGCAGTGGCGGTGGTGGCCGGGCAACCGGCACGGCGAGCCATCGCGGCGGCAACCACCGCGGGAGCGCGCCGCGCGCGCTCCACGTCAGCCGAGCGACCTGTGCTCTCAATCGCCAACGAGCAACTGATGATAACGCGTGGCGGCGCTACGTCGTTGTTGTCGCCATGCGGCACGGACGGCTGCAGTTACATCTGGCCCAGCGTCTCACCGGATGGCAGACGCGTGATGTTCTATCTCGTGGGACGAGGCATTTACACTTGTGATCTCAATGGAGGTGACGTGAAGTTTGTGGCCGACCTGCACGCGCCGGTGTGGTACAGTGACGATGTGATTGTGGCGATGAACGACATTGACGGCATTGACACGCAAGTGAGCAGCGAGATTGTCGCCATACGGCTCAGCGACGGCGAGCGACAAACGTTGTGCGGCGGCAGCGAACTCATAGCCATGTGGCCGGTGGCCAACGCGGCCACGCGCCGTATCGCCTTCACCACTCGCGACGGCGCCCCCCACCTGATAACCCTCAAGTAGCATTCC
>CAMHQD010000045.1 GCA_946187345.1 uncultured Porphyromonadaceae bacterium
GCGTGTATTCCTCGACAAAGAACTCGCCGTTCTCCATGATGATGGCCAGGCGGTCAACGTCCGGGTCGACGACAAAGCCCACATCGGCCTTGCCGCTCTTCATGAACGAGGCGATGCCGGTGAGGTTCTGCGGAATGGGCTCGGGCGTGTGTCCGAAGTTGCCGGTGGGATCGCAGTAGAGTTTCTCGACGTGCTTCACGCCCAGGGCGTCGAGCAACTTGGGGATGGCGACGCCGCCCACGCTGTTCACGGCATCGACGGCGACGGTGAGGCCGGCGGCGGCGATGGCCTCGCGGTCCACCAGCGGCAGGTCGAGCACGGCGTCGATGTGGCGGCGCAGGTAGGTGTAATTCTTCTGCTCGCGGCCCAGGCAGTCCACGGGCGCGTAGTCAAACTCCTCGGCCTCGGCGATGCGCAGCACCTCGCGGCCCTGCTCGTCGTTGAGGAACTCGCCGTCCTCGTTGAGCAACTTGAGGGCGTTCCATTGCTTGGGGTTGTGGCTGGCGGTGATGATGATGCCGCCGCAGGCCTTTTCCCACACCACGGCCAGTTCGGTGGTGGGCGTGGTGGCCAGGCCGATGTTCACCACGTCAAAGCCCATGCCCGTGAGGGCGCCGGTGACCAGGTTGAGCACCATGCGGCCGCTCAGGCGCGCGTCGCGGCCCACGACGATGACGTTGCTCGTGCGCGTGGTCGTGCGACGGATAAAGGTGGCGTAGGCCGAGGTGAACTTGACGATGTCGAGCGGCGTGAGGCCGTCACCGGCGGGGCCGCCGATGGTGCCGCGAATTCCGGAAATCGATTTGATCAGACTCATAGTTTGTTAAAGGTTGACCGTTGACCGTTGACCGTTGACCGTAGCCTGAATACCGAGTTAATCGTGTATCGCGATCGATCTAAACAGCAACTATCAACGTACAAGTTATTATTTAGATAATCGAGATAATAATGAATTTCTAAAGGATGACAGCATTGCCGCAACATGATGCGACATTTCCAAAATGTCGGCGTATTGTGATTCTTGAATATAGTCTAAGTCCTTTGCTATAAATAGTTGATTCACAATTTCGATAAGTGAGCCATAGGCAATTTCGATAAATCTCATTTGCTCACGTAATCCGGAACGCCCACAACCTTCTGCAATGTTTGATGCGACCGAGACAGACGCTCGTCGCATTTGATTGGCCAGTGAAAACTTCTCAAAATCAGGAAAAGCCACAGTAACTTTATATATCATTCCCGCAAGTTTTCTCGCAAGTTTCCAGACTTCAAGTTTTTCAAATCCAAATTGCTGATTCATGACGATCCGCTAACAAATGATAATAGGTAATTTGCAACCATTTTTTCAAAACTCCTAAACGGTCAACGGTCAACCGTTAACGGTCAACGGTCAACGGTCAACGGTCAACCGTTCATCAGATTTGGGAGTGGAAGTAGCGGATGTGGTAGAGGAAGGGCTGGACGTAACTAATCTCGCTGGTGAAGCCGTACTGTGACTTGACGAGTACCCACGCCTCGCTGTCCTCCACGCCGATGAACTCGAGTGGCAACTGCAGGCCGAAGCCCCACTGGGCCGACGCGGGCAGCGTGTAGTCCATGTAGTTGAAGTAGCACGAGGTGACGCTCATGTTGTCGGTGGCGTTGTCGCCGGCCGCCGTCAGCGTGCCCGTGCTGTACCACATGAGGATGTTGTAGCGCGTGTAGCGGAAGTAAATCGTCTGTGACTCCTTGGCTTTGTCCTTCTTGCGGTCGCCGGCGTTGATGACCTGCATATAGACGTTGCCCTCCTTGTCGAGGCGGTAGTACGGGGCGTCCTCTCCGGTGATGAACACGGTGTCTTTGGGTATGTCGTTGATGACCTCAAAGCGGCGCAGGAACGCGTTGGTGGCGTTGCGCTCGCTGTTCAGGCGGTCGCTGTAACTCACGCTGTTGCTGCAGGAGGCAAGGCCGGCGATGGCCATGACGGCAGTCATTATCAGTTGGATTGTCTGTTTCATTTAGAAAGAAATGGGAGTTATGGGAGTTATGGGAGTTATGGGAGTTATGGGTGGCGGCCACGAGGTGGCCGCAAACCGGATGGGTTGCCGCTACCGCGAGCCCCCCTCCTTCAGGAGGGGCCAGGGGAGGACGGTTCAGGACAGTTGAGGGCAGTTGAGGACAGTATGTCATAGAAGATGGCCACGGCCTCGTCTATTGTGCCCATGAAGTCGGCTCCGGCGGCATTGTTGTGGCCGCCGCCGCCAAAGTTGTCGCTGCACAGTTCCTTGACCGAGAAGTCTCCCTTGCTGCGGCATGACACCTTCACGCGGTCCGTGTCCTCGCGCAAGAACATCACCCACTTCACCTCGGGGATGGCCAGCGGCTTGTTGACGAGCGATTCGGTGTCGCCGCGGTGGTAGTTGAAGCGCGTCAACTCGTCTTGGGTGAGCGTGATCAAGGCCGCGCCTTGCTCGGCGAACACCTGCATCTTCTCGCTCAAGGCGTAGCCTTGCAGCCGCAGGCTGTCGGCGCTGTAGGTGTTCATCGCCATGCGGTAGAGGTATGGCACATCGATGCGGCGGCGGACCAGCAGCGAGGCCACCTCAAACACTTCCGGGTTGTCGCACCCGTAGGTGAAGTTGCCCGTGTCGGTCATCAGGCCCGTGTAGAGGCACTGCGCCGCTTGGCGGTCCACAAGGTTCATCATGCCGAGTTGCAGCAGCAGCCGCACCACCAGTTCGCACGTGCTCGACGCCTCAGGCATCGACACCATCACGTCAAAGGCTTTCTCGTCAGGCTCCAGATGGTGGTCGATGAGCACGCGCGGCGCGCGGCTCATCTCCACAGCCTCGGCCAGCCGGTCGATGCGCGCCATGCGGTTATAGTCGAGGCAGAACACCAGTTGGGCGCGGCTGATGGCCTCGCGGGCCGCCGCCTCGTCCTGGGTGAGCACCGTCACGTCGCGCATTTGTGGCAGGAATTGCAGCGTGCGCGGCACCATGTCCGGTGTCACCACACGCACGTCCTTGCCCAACCGTTGCAGCACATGAGCCAGCCCCATTGACGAGCCGATGGCGTCGCCGTCAGGCGCCATGTGGCACGTCACGGCTATCACGCCGGCGCTGTTCACCAGCGAGCGGATGCGCTCCACCGTCTTCTCTTCTATTATCGGTTTTATCATCGTTCAATTTAATTCAATCGGCAAAGATACAAAAAAAAGCCGAACCGCGAGGCATCATGCCGCATGAAAAAGTCACGAGTGCCTCCTGACGACCGTCACAGGGCGTCACAGGGCGGAGCGCAGAAAGGCGATGAAGGCGTCGATGTCCTCGTCATAGGCGCGCGGACCGGCTATCAGGCGGCCATCGGCGTCCACCACGACGTAGTAGGGCTGCGAGTTGGCGCCGAACTTGTGCCGCTGCAGGTAACTCCACAACTGGCCCACGGTGGTCAGCGTCACTTGCTTGCCGTCCTCGGTCACGACGCGGGGCTCGGGGAGGGCGGTGCGGTCGTCAACAATCAGGCGCGCGGTGATAAAGCGGCTGTCGAGCAGACTCTTGACGCTCTCGCGCTCGAGCACGGCGCCCTCCATCTTGCGGCAGTTCACACAGCCATAGCCGCTAAAGTCGATAAACACCGGTTTGCCGCTGGCGCGCGACAACTCGAGCGCGCGGTCGTAGTCGTTAGTGAAAGGTTGACCGTTGACCGATGACTGTTGACCGATGATAAAGTCTTGGGTGTAGAGCGGCGGCACAAAGGCGCTCACGCCGCGCAGCGGCGCGCCCCACAGCCCGGGCACGAGATAGACGGTGAGCGCGAGCGACGCGCCGGCGAGCAGCACTCGGGTGACGCCCACCCCGTCCACGGGCTCCTCTCCCTTGAAGCGGAACACCCCCAGCAGGTATAGGCCCAGCAGCCCGAAAATCACAATCCACAGCGCGAGGAACCACTCGCGGTCGAGCAGGTGCCAACCGTAGGCCAAGTCGGCCACACTGAGGAACTTGAGCGCGAATGCCAGTTCGAGGAAACCGAGCACCACCTTCACCGTCTGCATCCACCCGCCGGAGCGCGGCAGCCGTTTGAGCCACGTCGGGAACATGGCAAACAGCGTGAACGGCACCGCCAGGGCGAGCGAGAAGCCGAGCATTCCCACCGCGGGCGCCATACGGCTGCCGCCGCCGGCGGCCGTCACCAGCAGCGTGCCGATGATGGGACCCGTGCACGAGAACGACACGATAACCAGCGTCAACGCCATAAACACCGCGCTGAGCACGCCGCCGGCGTTGCCGGCAGCCGTGTCGAGACGCGTGCTCCACGACGAGGGCAACTCCAACTCAAACGCCCCGAAGAAGGATAACGCGAACACAATCAGCAACGCGGCGAACACGATATTCGCCACCGCGCTCGTGGCAACCGCGTTTAGCGCGTCGGCGCCGAATAACGCGGTGATTATCAGTCCCAACCCCACATAGATGACAACTATCGACAGACCATAGACCACAGCCAACAGGATGCCGCGCCGCGCGCTGCCGCCCTGCTTGAGGAAGAAACTCACCGTCAGCGGAATAATCGGCCACACACACGGCGTGAGCAACGCGAGCAACCCGCCGGCGGCGCACATCCAGAACAGGAGGCCTCCCCCCACCCCTCCTGAAGGAGGGGAGTCGGTGGTCGCGGCCGCCGTCACCGGCGCCCACGTGTCGCCCGCCGTGTCGCCCGGGGACAAAGCGGCATGGCCGCTTTGCACTCCCACTCTGCCGCTATCCTCCCCGGCCGCCGAGTTGGTGTGCAAAGCGGCCGCGCCGCTTTGTCCCTCGCCGGCCGCGCCGCTTTGCCCCGCGGCCCGGAACTCATAACTCGCCGGAGCGACACACATCATCGACACGCCGTTGCAGGCCTGATAGGTGACGGCTCCGGCCACCGTCCACGTCTTGGCCGTGGGCTTGAACCGCTGGGTGAGCGTCACGCGGCCGGCCCACCAGCCCAAGTCCATGTCAAACGTCTTGTCATGCTCGACGTGAGGCGCCGGCGCGGTCTGCGGTTTGCCCACCGGAGTGAGGCCGCTGTTGTTCCACGTGATGCTGAGCGGCTTGGGACCGCCGTCGGGCAGGTCCATGGCGTAGATGTGCCAGTCGCGCTCGATGGTGGCGCGCAGCGTGACGACGACGTTGCCGCCGTCTTCGCTCGCCTTCATCGTCCAGCGCACGGGGTCAACCATCTGGGCCTGCGCCTGCAGGCAGCAGAGAACCGCGGCGAGCAGGGAATATTTCAAGAATTTAATCATTCTGGAGGTTACTTGACGATAACAACCGTGGTGCCGGCGTTGATGTCCTTGATTTTGAGGGGGATGATGAGGGTGCCGGCCTCAACGCTGAACTTGGCGGGCTTGCCGGCGACACTCACCGCGGCAGGCGCGGCTTTGCAGTCGGGCACCACCAGGCGGTAGTCCTTGGCGGCCTTTGCGCCCGGGTAACCGCCCTCGCCCTTGACGCTGATCTCGAGGCGTCCCGTCGACGGCTTGGCCTCGAAGCGCACAAGCCGGTGCTTGCCCTCGGCGAGCGTACCGGTGCCCGTGCGGTCGTCCTCAAAGAGGGTGTAACTCGACGCCTTCTTGCTGTGATAGTAAACGATGTCGAGGCGGTCGGGGTTGTAGTCGCCCACATTATTCATCTTGCCGACGGCGCGCGGCAGGAAGGCTCCGGCGCGGGCATAGAGCGGCAGCACGTCGATGGGCGCCTTCACCGTGGCGGTGGTGTGCCCCTGGTGGCGCACGCCCGGGTTGTTCACGTCAACCCACTCGCCGGCCGGGAAGTGTACCTCGCGCTCGACGGCTCCCTGCGTCATCACCGGCGCCACCATCACGTCGTGGCCCCACAGGAACTGGTCGCTCACGCCGTCGTAGCGGCTGATGGCGCCCGGCGCCTCGTAGAAACCCAACGGACGCACCAGCGGCATACCCGTCGAGGCGTTCTCCCACGCCAGCGTGTAGTTGTAGGGCAGCCACGCGTAGCGCTCGCGGATGATGCGCAGCGTCAGGTCGCCGTACTCCTTATAGTTATAAGGCTCGGCCTGAACAGTGGAGTGGGTGCGCAGCACCGGCGAGAACAACCCCAACTGCAGCCAGCGGATATACAACTCGCCGTCGCGCGGATTGGCCGGGTCGACGGCAAAGCCGCCCACATCGTGCGACATATAGCCCAGGCCGCTCAGTCCGGCGTTGAGCATGATGTTGACCTGCGGAGCCAGGCCGCCCCACGAGCGTGACACGTCCGTTGACCACGGGAACACCGAGTAGCGCTGCAGGCCGGCGGTGCCGGCGCGCATCATCGTCATCAGGCGGCGACCGGGAAACTCTTTCTTCCACATGTCGTAGATGATCGCGCTCCAGTCGTTGCCGTACAGGTTGTGGTACTGCTCGGCGCTCAGGCCGTTGTGGTGGCGGATTTCCAGCGGGTGCTTCTCCGGCTCGCCCAGGTCGCCCCACCAGCCGGTCACGCCCTCGTCGGTGAGCGACTTGTAGCGCGCGGCCAGCCAGCGGCGAGTGGCCGGGTTCGACACGTCAAACATGCCTCCCTCGCCCACCCAGATCTCGACGCGCTGGGTGGTGTCGGTGCCCGCGGTCTTGCACAGCAGCCCCTCGCGGTCGAGCAACCGGTAGTTGTCGATGGCGCGGCCGTTGGTGAGCACATAGGGCTGCGAGATGGTCACCACGTTCACGCCCTTCTTCTTGAAGTCGCGCAGCATCTTGCGGTGGTCGGGCCACTGGGTCTTGTCCCACTCCAGGCGGCCCATATCCTGCTCCTTGCCGTACCAGTAGAGGTCAAACACGATGCCGTCCAGCGGGTAGCCCTCGCGCTTGAGGGTGTCCACCGTGCCCACGCTCTCGCGCTGGTCGCGGTAGCCGTACTTGCTCGTGATGTAGCCCAGCGTCCACAGCGGCGGCAACTCCTGGCGGCCCACGAGCCACGTGAAGTTCTTCACCACGGCGGGCACGCTGCCGTGGCCGTCGATGACGTAGTAGGTCACCGGCGCCGGACGGGTGGTGGTATAGACGAGGGCGTCGGCGCCCACGCTGAGCGTCGAGCGGCAGAAGTCCTCAAAGAAGATGCCGTAGCCGCGCGACGAGATCACCATCGGCATGGTGATGCCCATCTGGTTGGTGCGGCGCTCGCCGCCCTGGTAGCCGTAGTTCTGCGCGTTGTAGTTGACCAGCGTGTCGCCCGTCAGGTTCAGGTGCAGGCCACGCTCGCCCGCGCCGTAGAACGACTCCTTGCCGTGATGCAGCAGCCTGACGGTGCCGCCCACGCGGTCACACAGGTCCGTGACGGCCAGCGTGTTGCCGCAGGTGACGGTCACGCTGCCCGTTGTGGCGTCCAGCAGCGCGCGCAGCCCGTTGTCCGTGGTGAGAGTCTGCAGCCCGTCGGCCGGACGGCTGACGCTCACCGTCGGCGCCGCGGCCGTCAGAGCCGCCTCGCTCAGCAGCGTCGGCAATGTCTCCCCCTCCTTTATGAGGGGGGTGGGGGGAGGACAGGGAATGACTTCCACGCGCAGGATGTCATGCGTGACGGCGGTGACGGTAATCGTCTGATGGCGGGCCTCGTCGGTGAGCGACACGCTATTCGGCCGGGCCGCGGCCGTGGCGGCCACCGTCACAGCAACGACGCTCGCGAGCATGAATGAGAAATTCAGTTTCATCTTGTCAGAGATATGTTTAATGGTTGATAGTGTCATTGTGAGAAATCAAGAGCGAAAAACGCTACAACCTGCAAAGTTACCAATTTTTCCATTCCCGACCAAAAAAATAATGAAACTCGGGGACGGTTCTTCTGAAACTCGGGGACGGTCACCCGCGGCCCGGTCACTCGCGCAGGCTGTCGCCGCTGGCGAAGCGGTAAATGTTGAACATTTCCTTGAGGCGGTCGGCGATGAAGTCGCCGTAGCGTTGCTCGAGCGCTGCCACGGTGAGGTTGGTGGTGGCGTGGGTCATGCCGCGGTGGCGGTGGTCGTATCGGCATTGGAGCACATACTGCATCACGTCCATGCGGCAGCCGTAGTGACAGCCCTGCGGCGGCTCGCGGCCCAGTTCGTCGATAATGTAGTTGCGTCCGGGCGCGGTGAACTCCCTCAGTCCGGCCTCGCCGCTGTCGATAAACGCGCCGACGACCGCCGTTGCCGAGGCGTAGCGCAGGCCCAGCCGCGAGTCGGCGCGGTGGTAGGCGTCGCTGTGGCCGTAGATCAGCGCGTGGTAGCGCCGTAGGATTTTGAGCGTCATCGTCTTGCCGCGGCCCACGGCGCCGATGAAGAGGAAACCCTTGTCGTAGTCGACGCCGAGTTGGTTCCACGGTTCGTAGCGCCACGTCCACGCCACGAGCGTGTTGAGCAGACGCGCGTCGCACAGCGAGGCGTCAAACCGCGGCTCAATGTCGCGGCACGCGACGCGAAACAACTCAACGGCCATCGGGCCTGGTGCCGTCGATAATCTTGAAGCCGGTGACTGTGGGCGTGAAGTCGCCGTTTGGAGCAGTCGGTTGATTTGTTCCATAGCCTTGGGATTTTTTCAGTTGTTGAGCCTTGATGCGGATTGTCGCCAGCAGGTGCGCCCTGTTGCGGTCTGTGGCGGCGACGCCGGTCATCTGCCAGTCGTTGAGCGTCTCGTTGAGCAGCAGCGCGAACTGCTGTCCGGTGATGCCGTGGGTCATGCAGAACTGTTCGCGGCAGGCGCGGCTTTGCTCGTCGAGCAGAGAGCGCAGGTCGTCGCCGATGTCGCCCTCGGACGGCTGTTGGGCCCATCGCGCGGCGCTGCCGCGCTTGCCGGCCTGGCTGCGCTTGCGCTTGATGTCGTCCCACTTGGCCATGTCGCGGTCCAGAGTGTCGCGCATGCTCGCCCAGAAGCCGAAGCGCAGGCTGTCGCTGTCCGGAACACTGCCGGTGGTGATGTAGTCGAGCAGCGCGTCGACGGTGTCGTGCCGCAACTGCGTCGGCATCTCACGCAGCATATTGGCCCAATTCAGATAAAAAACAAAACCTTTTTTTTCCATTTCGCGCACAATTATTATCGTCGTGAGACGATACTTTATCTTTTACTTTTACTTTTACTGTTACTTTTACTGTTACTTTTACTTTTACATTTACTTTTACTTTAACAGCCATGTTTGTCAGCGTTTGCCATGCCGCCCGCAGGCAAACATGGCAAATGCCATCGTGTTGACGGCACAAAATTAGTCGCCGCGCCCAGCGCGTGCCAACGTCAACCGGTCATAATTGATTTTTAGCATGAAAATCCGTGAATTTTGTGGACAGGAGCACATGAGTTTTTTTAGATATTTTTCGGAGAAATCCTACCGAAAACAGTTAAAAACAAGGGATAGGTGTCACATAAGTCCATTTTCCGGGTGACTTATGTTACACCTATCGCCATTTTTTTGTAACTTTGCGCCAGATTATAAATAGAACTTATGGCAAGAGAAAACTTGATTGGGCGTGCCAGGGAGATCGAGGCACTGCGGCAATGCGTGGCGTCTGACCGTTCAGAATTCGTCATTGTTTACGGCCGTCGCCGTGTTGGCAAGACGTTTCTGGTGGATGAGTTTTTTGACTGCAAGTACGACTTCACATTTGTTGGCGGTCACAATCAGTCTCGCCAAGAGCAACTTCGCAATTTTGCAAAGGCCCTTGCGAGGCACTCGGGTGCGCCGCACGCAGTGAGGTTGACCGATTGGGAAGCGGCTTTTGACGCGCTTGAGAATTACCTGATGTCGCTGCCGGCCGGGCGCAAGAAGGTAGTCTTCATCGATGAGATGCCGTGGATAGACACCGTCCGGTCAGAGTTTGTCACGGCTCTCGAGAATTTTTGGAACGGTTGGGCGGCCCGGCGCCGCGACATTCTGTTTATTGCCAGCGGGTCGTCATCGTCGTGGATGGTCGACAAGTTGGTGGAGAACCCCGGCGGGTTGCATGCCCGCATCACGCGTCACATCTATCTGCGTCCGTTCACATTGGGTGAGGTGGAGCAGTATCTGACCTCGCGAGGATGCCTGTGGGACCGTTTCCAGATAACGCAGTGCTATATGTTTTTTGGTGGAGTGCCTTTCTACCTCAGTTTGCTTGACCCGGGCCTGAGTCTGATGCAGAACGTCGACCGGTTGTGCTTTGAGCGCGGCGGCGCTTTGCAGTTGGAGTTCGATGAGTTGTACAATGCGCTGTTTGCCAACGCCGAGAGTTATGTGGAAGTGGTGAGGACATTGGCGCGGTACCGCAACGGCATGACGCAAAGTGAGATTGCCACGGCGACAAAGATGCAACGCGAGCGTCTGTCGCGGGTGCTCACCAATCTTGAGCGGTGTGATTTCGTGATGCGGTTCAATTATTACGGTCGCCGTCTGCGTGACCGTGTTTATCGCTTGAGCGATTTTTATACGTTATTCTATCTCAAGTTCATCGAGCCCAATCTCAACTCGTTTGACAGTCGCTGGTGGTCCACTCACTTCGACTCTCCCTCGGTGACCTCGTGGCAGGGGTTGTCGTTTGAGTTGGTGAGCCTGGCTCACATCGACCAGATACGTCGCGCGTTGGGCATCTCCGGTGTGGCAACCGAGGTGTCGGCGTGGTTTGACAAGGGGGATGCCGACAGGGGGGAGCGCGGTGCGCAGATTGATTTGATTATCGAGCGGGCCGACCGTGTTATACACCTCTGTGAGATGAAGTTCAGCCAGGAGCCCTACCGCATTTCCAAGGATTATGAGATGTCGCTCAGGGAGCGCATGGGGTTGTTCAGGGCGCGTACCCACACCGCCAAGTCGCTGGTCAACACGTTTGTGACGACATTCGGAGTGGCAAGCGGCCTCCATTCGAGCATTGTGCACAGCGAGGTCACGCTCGACGGCCTGTTTCAATAAAACACCTGCCGAAAACGGTTAAAAACGGGGGACAGGTGTCACATAAGTCCATTTTTCAAGTGACTTATGTGACACCTATCACCATTTTTTTTAAGAGCAGAGTTTTTAGGTGACATAGGATTTCGCATTTTGCGAAATCCATTCTTTTTTTGTGGCAGATGAGGGTGTGTCATAATTCAGATTTCGTCACGCAATCGTGCTTCGCACGAGAAATTAAAATAAAATTATAAGTAAAATTAAAATAAAATTTCTGATTTTTAAATTTTTAATAAATTTTTCTTTTAATTTCTCGCCCGCCAGGGCGACCCCTTTTGCGGATACGAATTATGACACACCCTCGCACGCGGTTTCTGTCGCCCCTGACGGGGCTAACGATATTGGAAATGCCGTCAAACTCGAAGCGCGACAGTCGCTCGGTGGCAGTATAGGTAAACGTGGTCGTCGTCGCGTCAGGACTCTGGGCGGGGCGCGACTCGCCCATTGCGGCAAGCCACAGCGTCGCCACCAATGCCGTGAGTACGGTCCGGAACATTGTCATATTCATGATGAAGGGTATTTAGGAATTAGTAATAAGGATTCAGAATGAGGAATTGTAAGGAATCTATAAATTCAAGGTTTGAGTCACCATTAAAAGGTCCGAAATTGAGTAAACAACCAAGACAAACTGAATCAACAACCTTATTATTAATTATTTATAAATCGTTAAAGTAGTTCAAGTAGTTCAAGTAGTTTTCAATTTCTATAGTGATATGGCCGCGCTGGCGCGCGGGAAATTATCAGTTTGACATGTGGCGGACCTCACTTGGCGAGTCGCAGGCCCACATTGTAGGGATTGAAGAGACCGGCGAGCGAGGAGAGTTCCCTGTCACGGTAGCACACCTTGCAGCGGTTGTCGTTGTCTGTCAAGTCACACGCGCCGCCACGGAGGATGTGGTAATCGGCATCGGGGTTGCTGTTGGTGGGGTGGATTTGCGCCCAGGGCTTGTACTCGCGGTTGTAGTTGTTGTGGGCGTCGTCGCACCATTCGCGCACGTTGCCGCTCATGTCATAGATGCCCAGTTCGTTGGGCGCGAGCATGGCAGGTTGCCTGTGGCTGTTGTTCCCTTTTGAGCCCCAGCCCACGTCGGTGAGGTTGTCGCTGCCGCTGTAGAGGTACCCACGGCTGCGGTTGCCGCCACGCGCGGCATATTCCCACTCGGCCTCGGTGGGCAGGCGGAACGTCTCGCCCGTGAGTTCGTTGAGGCGGGCGATGAACTCCTGGCATTGACTCCACGTCACACCGCACACAGGAAAAGAACGTGCCCTAATCGTGGGTCCGGTACCCTCCTCGTATGGAAGGCTGCCCATCACCGCTTCCCAGAGCGCGTTGGTGACCTCTGTCTGGCCGATGGAGAAATTGCCGAGTTTGACGAGATGCGGCGTGCCGTACTTGTTCTCGCGCCAGTCGCCCATGATGAACGCGCCGCCTTCCACGTCGACCATCGTGAACGAGACGTTGCCGATGGTGTAGGTCTTGGTGACGCTACCGCCGCCGAGGATGTAGGCGAGGATGACGTTCACGTCGCCCACGTCGACGGCACCGTCGTCGTTCACGTCACATCGCACGGGCATCTCCGGGCCTTCCTCGGGCATGTCACACGCCAGGCGGATGCAGAAGCCGTAGCGTCCGTTGGTCAGGTGTGGCATGAGGTGGAAAAAGACGGTCCACTCCGCCAGTCGCAGTTCCTCTTCCCGCGCGTTGGGGTCTTCGGTGTACCAACCGTAGGATTTAATATGCCCGCCACGCACGGCGTGACCCTGGCTGTAGCCGTTCACGATGTCGGGGGCATCGGGGCCCTTGGGGTTGACTTCGTCATAGTCGGGGTAGTAGTAGGTGAACCAGTCGCTGCAAATCTCCTGCGCGTTGCCGCACATGTCGTAGAGACCCAGTTCGTTGGGCATCTTGCCGCGCGGCTCGTGGTAAACGCCGCCGCAGTTGCCGGGATACCATGCCACCTCGTCGAGGTTGTCGCTGCCCGCATAGCGGTAGCCGTGGCTCTTCACGCCGCCACGCGCGGCATATTCCCACTCAGCCTCGGTGGGCAGACGGAAATTCATGCCGGTGAACTCGTTCAAGTCGTTGATGAACCGGTCGACAACCGCATAGCCGCCGCGCAGGTCGAGAGTCCCATTGTGATAATAATATGTCACATCTCCAGAGGTCCACACGGCAGGTAGTTTGCTGGTGTGGCTTTCACCCATGATCCACCCGAACAATTCCTCGGTGAGTTCGATGTCGCAGATCATGTAGTCGGAGAGGGTGACGTTGTGGGCGGGACTGGCGCCGGCAAAAACGCCATTGTCGCCCATCAGGAACGTGCCGCCGCGCACGGGGACCATCGTGAACGACACCCCGCCCTGCCTGGTGCACAGGTCGATAACGCGCGGCTCGTAGCGCTCGCGGTCAACGCCGCCGGCCACATTCCCGTCGAGGATATAAGCCAAAACGACATTCACATCGCCCACGTCGACCTCGCCATCCGAGTTCACGTCACATGTCGCGAGCGACGCCGCGCCCGCCCCGAGATATGCCGCCACGGCCACAATCACTGCCAATGTCCTACGGTTTATCATAGTAGTCTAAGATATATTGGGTTATACTTGCCGCAAAGTTAAAAAATTTTTTCTCCCGCAGCAAACAATTGGCCAATTATTTGGCGGATGGCAGCCAGGCTGGTCTGGTAAGCACGCTGTCGCCAGCGACGCGCCATCTGTTCGAATTGCTCTCGCTCCATGCCGTCAAGTGCTGCTTGTCTATACCTATAACGGATGTGACCCCAGAATGTTAACGCTTCGCCAGAATAATAAGACTTGTAGATCTTAGACTTTAGACCTTAGACCTTAGACCTTAGACCTTAGACCTTAGATCTGTAGACTTTAGACTTGAAAACTACTTGAACTACTTTAACGTTTTATAAACAATTAATAATAAGGTTGTTGATTTAGTGTATTTTTAGTTGTTTTAGTTTTCTTCTATTATTCCTGGATTTTTTCAAGTGTACCCAATTCTGCATTATGCATTATGAATTTTGCATTATCATAATTCATGAATAATTCATGTACATTCATGGCCATTCGTGTTCAAAAAAAAACCGCAGCCAATGTTTAAGAGAGGGTTGTCATAATTCTGGCACACCCTCCTACATTCTCGGCATCGCGGGTTTATCGGCCGCGCCGCCTTCGGCGGGAAATCCTTCAAAATCTTTTATGTAATTCGCGTTTATAAATTTGCGGTGGAATAGTGGGCGCTTGGCGTTTTTTTTGTATATTTGCAGGATAAAAGAGTAGAACGATGGGCAGACGTGTGTTTTACATACTTGCGGCGATGCTGGCCGTGGCTGTGGCGGCGTGCAATCCCCGGCCGGGCGATGTGCCCGACACGGTGCCTGCGGCGGTGTACTACTGGCGGACGTCGATGTCGCTCGACAGCGCGGAGCGGGCTTTCCTCACGCGCCATCATGTCGGGAAGATGTACGTGCGCTTCTTCGACGTGGTGCTGCGCGGCGGCCACGCGGTGCCCAACGCCACCATCACCGGGCTGGACTCGGTGCCGCCTGGCGTGGAGGTCGTGCCCACGGTGTTCATCATGGAGAACAGCCTGCGCGCCGACAGCGCGCGGCTGCCCGGGCTGCTGGTCAAGCGCGTCAAGCAGATGTGTGAGACCCACGGCGTCGCGGCGCGCGAGTTGCAGGTGGACTGCGACTGGACGCTGCGCTCGATGCCGCTCTACTACAGGATGCTCGAGCAGATGCGCCGTTACACC
Organism: uncultured Porphyromonadaceae bacterium; assembly: GCA_946187345.1. Classification (GTDB taxonomy): domain Bacteria; phylum Bacteroidota; class Bacteroidia; order Bacteroidales; family Muribaculaceae; genus Sodaliphilus. Next base: position 14,677 of record CAMHQD010000045.1, read on the forward strand.
GAGGACATCGGCTGGCGGCTGAGCGTGACGGTGAGGCTGCACCAGTTGTCGATGCCGGCACCGCCGGCCGACTACGGCGTGCTGATGATGTACAACACGGGCGACGTGCGCCGCCGCGATGGCACCAACCCGATTCTCGACGCGCGCCATGTGGCGCCCTACCTGCAATATCTGGCCGACTATTCGTTGCCGCTGTGCGCGGCCTATCCGTGCTTCACGTGGCAACTGCTGTATGCCCACGGCGACGGCCGCTTCAAGGCCATTCTGCATGACGACGACCTGAGCGACACCACCCGCTTCCGCGGCATCTCAACCCTCAACCCTCAACCTCTCAACCTTTCCTATCTGGTGACGCGCAACAGCGAGTTGCCCGAGAGCAACAGCGACGGCAGCGCCTCGACGCGCATGATGGTGGGCGACACCGTGGTGGTGGCGCGTCCCACCGAGCGTGCCATCCTCGCCACGCGCGACGCCCTGGAGGCCCGCCGGCCTGGCATCAACCGCCAGGTGGTGCTCTACAGCCTGAACAGCAATCAAATGAAACATTATAACGACAGCCTTTATGAAAAGATTTTCAATCCTTAGCATTGTGGCGCTCGCCGCGTGGACGGCGGTGATGGCGTGCGGCCCGTGGGCCAGGCCGGACTACTACGTCTTCAGCGTGTACCACCGCTCGCAGTTGAGCGACGCCGGCCTCAAGCCGATGTATGACTTCTGGCAGCAGTATGGCGGCGCGGACAACGTGAGCACATGGGACGTGGACGGCCTGTCGCGTGTGTCGCCCGACGAGTTGCAGACCACCGACAACCCCATCGTCGTGGCGGCCCGCACCCGCGGCGACAACGAGATGATGGCCTACCTGCGGCAGTTGACCTCCTACCTGCAGTTGGCCGAGCCCGCCGACACGTGGGACTACCCGTCACGCTCGCAGATGGCCGACCGCAAGGCCCGCCTGCAGGCCATCGAGAAGGCCGCGCGCGCCTACAAGGGCTCGCGCCTGCGCGACCAGTATGCCCTGCTCACCGTGCGCGCCCTCACCCGCCTGGGCGACGCCACCGGCGTGATTGACTATTGGGAGAAAACCTTCAGCCGCCGGCCGCGGAGCGTCTACAGCGACATGGCGCGCGGCCTGTACGCCTGGGCGCTCATCAGCCAGGGGCGACAGCGCGACGCCATCAACGTCTATGGCGAGATGGGCGACATGACCTCCATCAAGTGGCTCATGGAGAAGAAGCGCAACCTGCGCGGCATCCGCGACGAGTATGCCGCCGATGCCAACTCGCCGGCGCTGCTCTTCCTCGTGCAGGACTTTGTGAACAACACCGTCGACAGTTACACCCATCAGCGCGCGTTCCTCGCCCATTACGACGACGAGGAGATGAGCGCCGCGGCCACCCGCACCGAGGCCGAGATCAAGGACTTCATCGCCTTCTGCCGTCAGGTGGTGGACCAGGGCAAGACCCGGTGGCCGTCGATGTGGATGGCGGCGGCGGGCTTCGCGGCCTATAAGGTGGGCGACACGGCGCAGTGCATGCCGCTGCTCAACCGCGCCGTCACGCTCGACGGCACGCCGCGCATGCTCGACAACGCGCGCGTGTGCCGACTGGTGGCCAGCGCGGCGGTCGAGCACGACCTCACCGTGGGCTACGACAACCGCCTGCTGGGCGAACTGAAGTGGCTGCGCTCCAAGGTGGAGAGCGAGCCCACGCTCGACAACGCCTACGGTTTCCACGGCAACCACTACATGGAGGTGCTGTCCAACCTCGTGTACGACCAACTGGTGCCCTACTATCAGGAGCACGGCGGCGCGAGCACGGCGGCCGCGCTCTGCGGCGCGCAGCAGGCCTACGAGCGCAATTACAACAGCGAGGACAACGGCTACTACACCAACGGCGACTACGACGTGTTGCTCGACCGCATGACATCACAAGAGATGATCAACTACCGCGTGATGATCCTGCGCGGCGGCGACGGCGACCTCGACCGCTGGGCCATCGCCCAACTCGACACGGACGACGACCGGCTTTACTTCATCGACCGCATCGGCACCAAACTGATGCGCGAGGGTGAGTTCCGGCAGGCCCTCTGGTGGGTGGAGCAGGTGCCGGCCAGTTACGTCTCGCAGCAGGGCATCAGCCGCTATATGGCGCGCCGCGACTACACGCTCGACCGCTGGTTTGGCCGTCAGGTGGTGGACCGCGACTGGAACGACTTATACGAGCCCACGCCCACCGCGCTCTACAGCAACCAGAAGGTGAACTACTGCCGCGACGTGCTGGCCGCCCAGAAGACCGTCAACGACAACCCCAACGACGCCACCGCGCTCTACCGCCTGGCATCGCTCTACTATCAGGCGAGTTGGTGGGGCGACTGCTGGTATCTGACCAACTACTCGTGGAGCGGCGCCGGACCGCAGGACTACCCATTGCAGAAGGACCTGCGCATGGAGGCCGCCACGCTGCTGCTGCGCGCCAAGGCCAACGTGGGCAGGGACCGCGACCTGCGTCAGGCGATCATCTACGCGCTGGCTTTCATACCCTATGACACGCCATATGTCACCTATGATTACGACGACGACTGTAAACTCATCACCAAGTATAACTACGACTCGCCGGGCTATAAGGCGATGACCGAGTTGGCCGACTTCTACCGCGCCAACCGCGGCAACGTGGCGTACTACATCAGCCACTGCGACGTCCTCAAGACTTTCATGAGATGAACGTTGAGAGGTTGAGCGTTGAGAGGTTGAGCCATTTGCTATCGCAAATGGGAATAAATGTATTATTACCGAGCGCGATAGCGCGAGGCTCAACCTCTCAACCCTCAACGGTTGAAAAAAAACGATGGAGCGGTTTGAATTGAACATACTGGGCTGCGGCTCGGCCACTTGCACACGGCGCCATATGCCGTCGTGCCAGGTGCTGAACGTGCGCGACCGCCTGCTGATGATCGACTGCGGCGAGGGTGCGCAGTTGCAGTTGCGCCGCCTGCGCCTCAAGCCGTCGCGCCTGAGCCACATCTTCCTGAGCCATATGCACGGCGACCATGTGTTCGGGCTGCCGGGGCTGGTGTCGACGCTCGCGCTGCTGCACTGTGACGGCACCGTGGTCGTGCACACCTTTGCCGAGGCCGCCGCCGCCCTTCGCGTCTTTATCGACACGTTCTGTTACCGGCTCGACCTCAACCTGCGCTTCAACATCATCTCGCCCGAGGGTGGCGAGACGGTGCTCGACGAGCCGGGCTACACCGTGAGCACGTTCAAACTCTATCACCGTGTGCCCTGCGTGGGCTTCCTCGTGCGCGAGAAACCCAAGTTGCGGCACATCAACGGCGAGATGGCGTGTTTCCACGGCGTGCCCACCTATGCGATGCAGGCGCTGCGCGAGGGCGCCGACTGGGTGGCCCCCGACGGCCGCGTGATTCCCAACGGGTGGCTCACCACCGACGCCGACGCCGCCGTCAGTTACGCCTACTGCAGCGACACGGCCTATGACCGCCGCGTGGCGCGGGCCGTCGAGGGCGTCGACTGGCTCTACCACGAGGCGACCTACGGCGACGACGCGGCGCCCAAGGCCGCGCCGCGCGGCCACAGCACGGCGCGTCAGGCGGCGATGGTGGCGCGCGAGGCCGGCGTGAAACGGCTGATTATCGGACACTACAGTTCGCAGTACGACGACGAGACGCCGCTGCTGGCCCAGGCCCGCGAGGTCTTCCCCGACACCATCCTCGCCAACGAGGGCCTCCGTCTCAACCTTCAATACCCATCAACTGAATGAGCAAGAGATCGCTGATAATAATCATTGTGATGCTGGCGGTCGTGAATGTGCTGGCCGGCCTGTATTACTTGGGCGCGCGCATGGAAAGCGAGGGCCGCAGCCTGGAACTGACGGACAATGACACCAACGTTACCGTTCAGGCCGATACCATGCCCATAGTCACCGTGCCTGACACCTTCGACGAGTGGACCACGCACCGCCGCACCTACGTCAGCACCGATAGCGACAGCGAGACCATGCTGCGGCGGGTGAGCACCCTGTCGGTGAGGATGCGGCTGCCGCGAAGCGTTAACGGCAACGATAGCCTTGCCGCCCTGCATCGCGCTATGGCGCGCGCCGCCTTTGGCGGTGACCCGCTGTCGATAAGCGAGGCCGTGAGCGGCTTCCTCGCCGTGCCACGCTGGGGCACGGCGGTCGTCAACAACTATAGCGCCGGAACCTCCGCCACCGTCGCCACCGGCGCCAACACCACAGTGATCACCACCACAGTCACCATCGAGCCGCGCATGACCTCGCAGCGGCTGCTCGTGATCGCCGCCGAGCGCACCGAGGCTATGCCGGGCGACACGACCACCACCACGGCCTATGTGCACTATGACCGGCTCACGCAGCATGTGCTTGACCGCGGCGACATCCTGCTGCCGCAGGCCGAGCGCAAACTCTTGTCGCTGATCAACGAGAAAATCGCCGTGCTCAACAGTGAGAAACACCTTGAACTGGATGCCGCCTCGCGGGTGCCGCAGAGTTTCCGCGCGCAGCGCACCGGCCTGCTGTTCTGCTACAAGAAAGGAGAACTCACCAGTCCCAAGCATGGCAGCATTGACGTGCTGGTGAGTTACAAAGTGCTCGGCCCCTGCCTCACGCCCAAGTTCAAAAATCTGCTCTGGCACAACGCCGACTATCGCAACCTGTGACATCTCACAAGACAAAAGTCGGGTCACCCAAAAAATAGACGCGAATAGACGTCGTTATAGACGGGAATAGACGCGAAACAATCGTGAATTATAAAAAATAGACGCGAATAGACGCGAAACACCCCCAATGGTTTTCGATAGTATCGCATTTGTTTTTATTTACTTTTTTATTTAGAAGATTTTTTGTACCTTTGCGGCACTCAAAAACGGGCCCCTTTTTCGCACTCTATGGTGCCGAAATCCCTCACAATACGGTCTATGACGTGCTGACCCTCAACCTCTTGAACAATTTGCCTCTACTATATCCCCCTCTATCCCAACAAGGATTAAGACTTGAAGGCAAATGTCAACCAGCAGGTTAGCTGCTGCCACTACTATATCCCCCCTCTATCCCAACAAGGATTAAGACTCGTTCAATCGTGTCCTCAATGAGAAAATCATTTTCTACTATATCCCCACAAGGATTAAGACCGTCTTCGCAGTAAATCAATCGTTGCCATCGGTCTACTATATTCCCTCTATCCCAACAAGGATTAAGACAAAACGATGACGCTTGTAGATATCATTGCTTTCGGCCTACTATATCCCCCTCTATCCCAACAAGGATTAAGACTGCTACTTCATTCATCGGGACATCATCTTGAAGTTCCTCTACTATATCCCCATCTATCCCAACAAGGATTAAGACCATTGAGCCGGTCAGCCATCAGAAATCCATCTTTGTCTACTATATCCCCCTCTATCCCAACAAGGATTAAGACCTCTCTGCCTTCCACGCGTTGCAGAAATAACTACCGCTACTACTATATCCACCTCTATTTCAACAAGGATAAAAAAGTAGGGACACAATTTAATTGTGTCCCTACTTTGCATTGGCGGCGGTGATGCCGTTTCTGTCGCCCCTACGGGGCTTTGATTGAGGAAAAAACTGACGTCGTAGTCACGGGGGCTTGCGCCCCCGCCTATGGGCTGTCACCCGCTCCGCGGGTTCCCGTGCGCCCCCGCCTATGTGCTGTCACCCCTGACGGGGCTAACCGTTGTCGGTCGCATGCAGGGGTTCGCTGCGCTCACCCCTGCCTAAAACCTAGTTGCCCCTGACGGGGCTCACGTTGTCGATGGGCGGCCTGGCCATACATTCGCTCAAAACAAGAGTTTATTGATAATTTAATTCTGCCAACGGGTACAAATTATAAGATTTTGAAAGATTTCCCGCCGCAGGCGGCCCATCATCCGGCCGCGCCGCCGCCCCTTGCGTGTTTGTTATCAACGATGTAGGGCCAGGCCCTACATTCGCTCAAATCAAGAGTTTATTGATAATATAATTCTGCCAACGGGTACAAATTGTAAGATTTTGAAAGATTTCCCGCCGCAGGCGGCCCATTACCCGGCCGCGCCGCCGCCCGTGAAATCTTTATTTACGCATTGCCAAAAAGTAAATTGTAGGGGCAGAATTTATTCTGCTCACACCGAGCGTGGAGGGCGAAGCACGAGCCCCGTAGGGGCGACAGTCCGTAGGCGGGGGCGTTAGCCCCCGTAACCATCGCGCGCCACACACAAATTAGCCCCGTCAGGGGCGACAGCCCATAGGCGGGGGGAGGTGGTCGGAGACCACCACGTCATCGGAGATGACGACTTGCAA
>CAMHQD010000046.1 GCA_946187345.1 uncultured Porphyromonadaceae bacterium
TGACCCATTGACGCAAAGTACCATCAAACTATCCTGCAATTTGACCTATACGCCACTTTTTCGGGGATATTGCTATATTTGTAACTGAGCATATCGTTATTAACTAAAAAAGTAAGACAGACGATGAGAGTAAGCATTAGTGAATGGATGAAGGATCCAGCTAAGTGGATGAAAAGGGCTTGCGAGTATCATCGTAACATGAGTGCCACCAGCATGTGGATACAAGAGTGGAGCCAAACGCCCGAGGGGCAAGAGCGCCTAAAAAGATATCTGCAAAAACGGGGATACATCCTTGACGATAACGGGAAGTGGGTCAAGAAAAGTGACGACACAGAAAAAAACGATTAGCGGCTCCGTCGTCAATCTTGGTCACCGAGTCGGGGATGGTGATGCCTTGTCAAGCCGCTCAATATAGAATGCGGCGGCGATAAACGGCTGACTGGGTGTGAGTTGTTCTCTTTAAAAACTTACTTATTATAGAACGTGTTGACTTGCTTGTCAAGATTCAATAACTATTGGGGCTCCAGGCATTGCGTAGATGAACTCCCGTTTAGGGACTATGTCGATGCCTTTTGATTCAAGAACCTTGATCAGCATCGCCAACTCTGTGTCGGTGCAGTGCTCGTCCACCACGATGTCGGTCAGGATGCGTTTCCATTCGATATTGAATTCTTCGTGCTCGATAGAGCCTTTCAAGTCGGGGAAGTTTGGAATCATGAAATAGCGCAGCTCCTGCTCATGAAGGAATGCCTGTCGCTTGATGAGCATCAGCGACAAGTAGGATGCCAAGTCAAAGTCGGCAAACAGTTCGTCATGCCTGCTGTTGGCGGTGCCGTTGGGATACTGCCGCTTGTGCAGATGGTTGATTTGATAGTCGTCCAGACTGTAATCGACCTCTCCCTCATACAATTGATAGTCGCTGTTGTGGCTCACAAGCTGCTTGCGGAATGCTTTCTTGTTGATTTTTATCTTCACGCAACGCGCCCCCAGGCCCGTTTTAGTGTGTGAGTAGAGTTTCCATGCCGCTTCGTTGACGGAGGCATAACTGAAACAGCACGCGAGGACGGGTGGGGTATTTCCCGCCGCATTGTTAACTTGGGTATATGACGCGTTGTAGAAGCGACTCTCATACTGGTCTTCCCACTGGTGGGGTTCAACGAAGCGAATGCTGTCGGTGGCCAGCGAAATGATAGCGGCCTCCAAGTCCATATATTTGTATATGAACCGATTCTGATTTCTCTCACCAAGATAAAAACATCTTGGCTGGTCGGAGTACTTGTGAATACCTTTCTTGATGTCAATTCTCTCCATAAATTTCATCCTTTAAAAGCTCTTGTTGCATCAATTTGTCCCTAATGAGGTGAAACACGAATGTGTCAACAGTCAAAGATCAAACTCCCCGATGAAAGCTTCAGCAATATGCTTTGGCAACAATTCAAATATTGCGAAGGTGTCTCCGTTGCTTTGTTTTTGACTGACTTTGTAAAAGGTTGCGAAATTCTTACTCTGTCAAAACCAAAGCGTTACAGAAAACGCCTGTTTCTATTATGTCATTACTGCGGTGCCGACACGTCGGGCGGTGCTTAAATTGCGACTGAGCGTTTGCGGACAAACTGCCAAAAACGGCTCAACCGCAATGCAAAGGTACAGCATTTTTGCGAGATGGCGACTATTTTAAGGTAATTATTTTGCTTGTGTGGAGAAAATGGCAGATTTGTGGATGCGTTTCCAATTATGAGCCCACTGCAAAAAGTATTACAATTAAATCAACAAGATTTGAAAATTAATCAGTGACTTTTTGCAGTGGACTCAAATTTAGACAAAAGAACAAAAAATTCTTTTGTTTCTTATGTCCTTATGTCTAAAGAAGGTCACAGGCTGCGGATAAAGTCTGAGACTTTCTGGCGGGTTTTCACTTTAATCCACGTGTGGTGACCGACGATATACTCCGATAGTCCCTGGTGAGGCGCGCCCTCGTGCCAGTCGTAGGTGTAGCCCATCTGCGTCCAGGGCAGGGGGCTGTCGTCCTCGTAGGCGGCCTGCACGCTGTAGCGGTACCACTCGCGGAAGTTTGTCTCGCCCACCTTGTAGTCCTCGGTGACCTTTGCCGGGAAATCGAGTGTGGTGGTCGTGGTGGTGATGTCGGGGTCATGACTGGGACGGAAGATGGTTGTGGGGTCGGCATAGAACTGAACCATGATGTCGTAGTCGCAGTCGGGGCTGAGGCCGAACAACTGCAACATCCTCATGTGGGTGCCAACGCTGTCGAGACCCTCAAAGGCGGCGGCATGATTTTTCCAGTCGGCCGGCAGCGACACCCATGTGCCCATCTCGCGGTCAATCTGATAAACGTCATCGCGGCCGAAGAAGCGCTCCATGCGGCTCGAGTCGACGAGTGTGACAACGAGCACCATGTCGTGGCCGTCGGCCACAGTCCATTCCTGGCCCGGATAGTCCTTGCGGATGGGCATGAGGTTGGTGGCAATCTTGGTCGAGTCAAGTTGCTTGGCGTCAAGCACGGCTGCGGCAAGTTGGCGGTTGAGGGCTGCTGTGTCTTCATACCACGCCAAGCCGGTCTCATTCTCGGCGACGGTGGCCGTTTGCGTCGTCTGCCGGCAGGCAGTCGCGGCAACCACTATCGCCATCGCTAATAAGATAATGCTCTTTTTCATTGTTTTATCTCTCATGATTATTTAATTAAGGCCGCGCCGGAGCGCGGGAAATCTTTCAAGAATCTCACAATTGTGAATTTTCAATTGTGCATTGTGAACCATAGTGGCGGCACCAGGTCGTCAAGGAGCAGCGGTCGCAGTGGGGCTTGCGAGCCTGGCAGATGTAACGGCCGTGGAGCAATAGCCAGTGGTGGGCCGGAAAGCGTTTATCCTCGGGGATGTGGCGCGTGAGGTCGCGCTCAACGGCCTCGGGCGTCGTGCCGCGCGAGAGACCGAGGCGGCGCGCAACGCGGTAGACATGAGTGTCGACGGGAATTGTCGCTTGGCCGTAGACGATGCCCAGCACCACATTGGCCGTCTTGCGTCCCACGCCCGGCAGGCGAGTGAGGGCGTCCAGTGTGTCGGGCACTTGACCTCCGTATTCATCGACGAGCATCCGTGCCATCGCCACCAAGTGGGCCGCCTTGCTGTTGGGATAACTCACGCTGGCAATATAGGGCAGCACATCGGCGGCGGTTGCCGCTGCCATCGCTTGGGCGGTGGGGTAGGCGGCAAAGAGAGCCGGAGTGACCATGTTGACGCGCGCGTCGGTACACTGCGCGCTCAGCATCACCGCCACCAGCGTCTCAAACGCGTTGGTGAAACTCAGTTCACTCTGCGGCTCGGGCTGCGTGGCGGCAAAATGCTCCAGCACCCCACTATATCGCTCTTGAATCGTCATCATCATTCAGTCATATCCCCGGGTTCCCTCAAAGTGAGGAGAAAGAAAAGGAGATTCACTTATAAAACAGCCGTTTTCTTTGCTAATTCTTTAATGTTATCAACAGAGATTTTCCAACCCATTCTCTCAACGAGAGATGACAGGAAACTCATATCCCTTTCAGGAATACTGACGTTGATGACAGTTGTCTTTACCCTTTCCTCTATGGCTCCGACACCGTCAGACGAGAAAAAGGAATCTTCTTCAGGCATAAATTCCTCGGGCAGCGAAGTGCACGATATAAGTGCCGGTGAACGCAAAGGCATTGATTTATCATCCAAATCAACGATTCTCACAAAGCGGTCGGCCGTCGAGGTCAATAGGGAGCGTAGGCTGATTTCACGGTGAATATATCTCAAGATGTCGTTGAGACCCACTCTGACAATCATCCATCGGTTAGCGCAATCATCGCAATCAATCCAATACAAGAGGTAATAGTCGCCACTCTCATGTTGAAATAGCGATAATAGTGGCCCCTCAATATAAATCAGGTCCACGACCCATTTGAGTTTGTCCATCTCAAAAGGTAAAGCAACGCCTTCAATCGTATTCATGATAATTGCTTAACAAAAACAAATGTTGCCGAAGCATCAAAATCTCTATACTCGTAGAAATCGAAGTGCCCGGAAGTATCGGCTAGTGTGACTAACCCGTCTGTCGGTTTCAAAGTCCCTCTTGCAAGGGCGTCTCCCAACGTCTTGCTGATATTTTTAAAAGATTTTTTCAGATTATTGTATCGCAGTGTCGCATGAAATTCTGTGTCGAAACATGACAACGCATACCCTGAAATGGCTATTGACATCGGCAACCGTCTGGTAGGGCGTTTTATCAAGGCCGGAATATGATTGCCTGCGTCTCTGTGACTGTCAATAAATCTGAAAGCGGATTGATTCTCAGGCGGGTACAATGAGGGTCGTAGCCCGCCTTGTGAAATCAATTCATCAATTTGTATTTGATATTTCAGTGTCTTCATTGCCATGCGGAAGTCTGCTTGTCAGTGGGCGCTCTGGAACTCGTCGAGGAAGCGCACGTCGTTCTCGCTGAACATACGCAGGTCTTTCACCATATACTTGAGGTTGGTGATGCGCTCGATGCCCAGTCCGAAGGCGTAGCCGCTATAGACCGTCGGGTCGATGCCGCTGGCCTCGAGCACCGCCGGGTCCACCATGCCGCAGCCCAGAATTTCCACCCAGCCGGTGTGCTTGCAGAAGGAGCAACCCTCGCCGCCGCAGAGCATACACGACACGTCCATCTCGGCGCTGGGCTCGGTGAACGGGAAGTAACTGGGGCGCAGACGGATTTTGGTGTCGGGGCCAAAGAGTTGTTGCGCGAAGTAGAGCAGCACTTGGCGCAAGTCGGCAAATGTGACTCCCTTGTCGATGTAGAGGCCCTCGATTTGATGGAAGAAGCAGTGGGCGCGGGCGGTGATGGCCTCGTTGCGGTAGACGCGGCCCGGGCAGATAATGCGGATGGGCGGTCGCTGGTGGTCCATGGTGCGCACCTGCACACTGCTGGTGTGGCTGCGCAGCACGATGTTGCGTGTCACGTCGGCCTCGTTCTGCTCGATGAAGAATGTGTCCTGCATGTCGCGAGCCGGGTGGTCGGCGGCAAAATTGAGCGCGCTGAACACGTGCCAATCATCTTCCACCTCCGGCCCCTCGGCGAGGGTAAAGCCCAAGCGTGAGAAAATGTCGATAATCTCCTTGCGCACCACCGACAGCGGGTGGCGCGTGCCCAATGCCTGCGGCATTGCCGGGCGGGTGATGTCAACGCGGTTGCGCTCGCGCTCGGTGGCGGCAAACTGCTCACGCAGTTGTGCCAGACGGTCGGTGACGAGCGTCTTCACTTCGTTCAGGCGCTGGCCCATCTCGCGCTTTTGCTCGGGAGGAACCAACTTGAAGTCGTTGAACAATGCGGCAATCTCGCCTTTCTTGCTCATGTAGCGGATGCGCAGTGCCTCGAGTGCCTCGGCACTGTCGGCGGTGAGGCTTGATATTTGTGCCTTGATGGCGTCAATCTTGTCTTGCAACATATGTATTAATAATAGTTTCGTTACATTGTTTTCAATAATCTTGCAAAATTACAAAAACTTTGCTAATTAAGTCGCTTTTTCGTCGGAAATTGTTTCTTCGGCGTTTTTGGGGCATCTCGCTGGGCGAAGTAGTATAGTTAGCAGCACGGCTACAGTGAGAGTCATTGGATAGTAGAGGTGTGGCAGAAAAGCCACCGGGGCCACACCTGCCAGTCCGGCGGCAAGCAGTGTCTGGGCACCGTAGGGTAGTACGGATTGTGTGATGCACGAGCAGGTATCAAGCAGGCTGGCCGAGCGCCGCGGGTCGATGCCAAACTGTGAAGCGATGGAGCGTGCCACTCGCCCCACGGTGAGGATGGCAATGGTGTTATTCGCCGTGCATAAGTTCACTAAGGCCACGACTGTCGCGATAGTGCCCTGCGCGCCGCGGGCCCCGTTGATGCGCTCAGTGAGCACGCCGATGATGTAGCGGATGCCGCCGCCGTGGTTGATTACTTCCAATAGACCGCCGGCAAGCAGTGTGACGATAATCAGGTCACTCATATTCTTGATGCCATCACCCATCGAGGCACACATCTCAAGCAGACTCATGCTGCCGTGGCCCAGAGCGAGCGCGATGCAGGCCGCAATGCCTATGGTGAGAACCACAAGCACGTTAATGCCACATGCCGCCGCCACAATCACAATCAGGTAGGGAAGCATTAGTAGCCATGATGCGCCGGTCGAGGTCTGCGGTACCGCGTTGATGCCGCCCGTGAATCCAATAACGGTGTACAAGATTAGGCACACGATTGCCGCAGGCAGGGCGATGCGCAGGTTGGCGCGAAACTTGTCAGCCATCGCGACATGCTGGGTGCGTGTGGCCGCAACCGTTGTGTCGCTGATAAACGACAGGTTGTCGCCAAAGAATGAGCCTCCGAGCACGATGGCTACCATCGCAGCCACGTCGGCGCCGGTAGATGTGGCTAATTGTGCCGCCAGTGGTGTGAGTGCCACAATCGTGCCCACGCTTGTGCCAATCGACATCGAGATGAAGCACGCTGTGACAAACAGTCCGGGCAACAGAGCCCACGAGGGCAGCAAAGACGTGGTGACAGCCACTGTGGCTTCTACCGCGCCAATACCGCTTGCCAACATCGAGAAGGCTCCGCTCAGGATAAATATCCAAATCATATAAAGGATACCCGGGTTTGCCGCGCCGGTCGAGAAAATCTCGATGCGTTCGGCAATCGGCATACGGCGCATCGTCAACAGTGCCCAAACACCTGTAGCGATAAAGGCTATCGACAGTGGCATACGGTAGAAGTCGCCAACCGCAACCGACACGCCAACGTATAGCGTGAGGAACACTGCCAGCGGCGATAGCGCCAACAGTCCCTGTCGCCAAGTCACGTTATCATTCATTCATTTTTAGTCGTTAGGTGATAGTCGTTAGTCGATAGTAGTCCTCCCCCAGAGGGCCTTCATTCGTTCGGCCATGCGGGCCTCGGCCGGAGTGTCCTGCGGATGCCAAATAGTGGGGTGGTGGAGTTGCTCGGGCATATACTCCTGACGAACAAAGTGCCCCTCGTAGTCGTGGGCATACTTGTAGTCGGCACCGTAGCCCAGTTCCTTCATCAGTTTGGTGGGCGCGTTGCGCAGGTGCAGCGGCACAGGGGCGTTGCCTGTCTCGTTCACGAGTGCCAGCGCGCCGTCAATCGCCAGATAGGCACTATTGCTCTTGGGAGATGTGGCCAAGTAGATAGCGCACTCGCTCAGCGGGATGCGGCCCTCGGGCCAACCAATCTTCGCGATAATGTCAAAGGTGGCGTTGGCCAATAGCAAGGCATTGGGATTAGCCAGACCGATGTCCTCGGCCGCGCTGATGCACATACGGCGTGCGATAAACTTCGGGTCCTCGCCGCCGGCAATGAGGCGCGCCAGCCAGTAGACGGCAGCGTCGGGGTCGCTGCCACGGATGCTCTTGATAAAAGCCGAGATGATGTCGTAGTGCATCTCGCCGCCTTTGTCAAAGGCTAACGGGTTCTGCTGCAAGCGACTTGTCACAATATCGTCATTGATAACCATCGGCTCGGTGGCGTTCAGTGACAGGTAAATCAAGTCGAGGATATTGAGCAACTTGCGCGCGTCGCCGCCGGCAAATCGCAGCAGCGCCTCGGTTTGCTCCACTCGCACCTCGCGCTCGGCAAGTTGCGCGTCGCTCTTGATGGCGTGGTTAAGCAAAGCCAACAGGTCGTCATTGTCGAGAGGGTTGAGTACATATACCTGCGCACGGCTTAGCAGCGGACGGATCACTTCAAACGACGGATTCTCGGTTGTCGCGCCAATCAGTGTCACCGTGCCGTTTTCCACAGCACCCAACAGTGAGTCTTGTTGGCTCTTGTTAAAGCGATGAATCTCATCGATGAAAAGGATGGGCCGACCCGTAGTGAAAATACTTGTGGCGTCGGCGCGGCAGCGGTCTAACACCTCGCGCACGTCCTTAACGCCGCTTGTGACGGCACTGAGCGTGTAGAACGGCACGCCCGTCTGTTCGGCCACGATGCGTGCCAGCGTCGTCTTGCCCACTCCCGGCGGTCCCCACAGGATAAACGACGACACGTTGCGGCTCTCAATCATTCGCCGCAGCACGGCGCCCTCACCCACGAGGTGCCGCTGCCCTACGTAGTCGTCAAGTGAATGTGGACGTAGCCGCTCTGCCAAAGGTTCGTACATATTATTGAAAGTATGGTTTTTGAGTGGTTTAGCGGTTGAGAGGTTGAGCCTCGCGCTATCGCGCTCGGGGATAAATGTAGGGCCTCGCTTTGGCGTGGCCGTTTCGGAGTCAAATCCATTCTTTCTAATTGCGATAGCGATTGGCTAAACCCCTCAACTCTCAACCTCTCAACAATTATTCGCCGTCGAGATTGGTGTAGAATGCTGCGCGAGCGTGGCTAAGTAGCGTTAACGCGCGCGGCAAAAAGTCAGCAATCACCGGTGTGTTATCGGCCAGAATCTCGAAAGCGAGGTTCACAGCGCCATCTTCCACAAAGGCTTTGACCACTTTCATGCGGCTGTTGACGTGGTTGATTGCGTTGTAGATGGTCATATGGTCGCCGGAGCCCAAGTCAAAGATGCATGGCATCACGAGGCGGAAGTATTGCTCGTCACCCTTGTCGGTGATAAAGACATAGTCGAGCTTGTCGTGTTTGAAAGCGATGCCGAACGGCATCTCACGATAATCAACGTCGCGCCCTCTCAAGTATTCCTTTAATAAATTATACAGTTCCATATCTTTGTCATATTGTGAATGACAAAGGTAGTAATAAAAATTGACATCCCCAAATGTTTCAACCATATAAAACCTGTAAAATATTTATTTACGGCATTTTACGATAAGTTTTACGAATTTACGTGAGAGATAATAGCGGTATTTGGCGGCATTGGCAAGGCTTCGGCATCCGCCGGACGCACTTTTCACGCTTCGTCAGCCCGGCACGGCGTTTCGTCACCATAGGGCGCCCTCTCGTCAATATGAGTCCGCAGCGGCTTTGTTCCGCACTATTATTTCAGTAACTTTGTGGCTAATAAAAGTAGTTGAAGTCAATTCTCATTTTTACCTGAACAACGTCATGAAGAAACTGTTTTCTATGATTTTGCTGCTGGCAGGCGCCGCATTGTGCGCGAATGCCCAGAGCGAGGTGTGGCAGGCGTTGTGGAGCGAGGGTAACACAACGCTCTACTTTGCCTACAGCGACGCCACGCTCGCCGCCGGCGACAGTTACACGCCTGAGGGCGGCGGCGCGGCGGTGACAATCACCAACGTGTGGAACGGACGCACCAACGGCGGCATCTCCAACCGCTCGTGGAACAGCACGGTGCGCTCCAAGGTGACACGGGTCATCTTCCAGCCGTCGTTCAAGAACTTCTATCCCGACTATGCCCACTACTGGTTCAATAGTTGCTCGCTATTGAAGACGGTTGAGGGCACCGAGAACTTGAACACGGAGAACCTGAACAGAATGGACCAGATGTTCAGCGGCTGCTCGTCGCTCGAGAGTTTCACGATGACCGGCAAGAACACCGACAAACTGCAGACGGTCGAGTCGATGTTCTACGGCTGTAAGGCTCTCAAGAGCGTCAACTTGAGCGGCTGGACCAATGCCGGTTTGCAGTATGTGAACAATATGTTCTACAACTGCGAGGGCCTCGAGACGCTGACACTCACAGGATTTGGCACGGCCGCCATCAAGAGTTTCTCACAGATGTTCTACGGCTGCAAGTCGTTGAAGACGCTCGACGTGAGCAGTTTCGACGTGAGCAATGCCACCAGCCTGAGCAGTATGTTCCGCGAGTGTGCGGCCCTTGAGAGCGTCAATACTACCGGTTGGAACGTGGCAGGCGTGACCAATATGAGCAACATCTTCGCGGGCTGCGCCGCGCTCAAGAGCGCCGACCTGAGCGGCTGGAAAAACGAGGTGCTCACCGACATCAACTCCGCATTCTCGGGCTGCGCCGCTCTGGAGAGCGTCGACCTGAGCGGCCTGTACACAGTCAAACTCACTAACACGTGCAACCTGTTCAGCGGCTGCGCGGCGCTGCGGAGCGTGAGCGTGAGCAACGCGTGGACGATGGGCAGCGTGGGCAACTCGGCCAATATGTTTGGCGGCTGCACGTCAATCGTCGGTCAGGACGGCACCACCTTTGACGCATCGGCCACCGACAAGACGCGCGCCCACTATGGCCCGGGCGGCTACCTGCGTCATAACGCCGCCGGCGATGTGACCATCGAGCCGCAGCCCGCCGCCGTGTGGTGCGCCTCCAACGCCACGCTCTATTTCACGTGGGCGACCTCGTTGATGCCTGCCGGCTCGACGTTTGTCACCGAGGACGGCGCGAGTGTCACCGTTAGTGACGCGTGGTACGGCGACTTGATTCTCTCCAAGCCGGGCAACATGAACACGCAGGTGTGGATTCCCGCCGTGCGTGCCACCCTCGAGCACGTTGTCATCGAGAACTCATTTGCTCAGGCGCGACCCACGGGTGTGGAGTGGTGGATGGATGGCTGCTCAAAGTTGCGGGACGTCACCGGTCTGGCCAATCTCAATCTGGAGAGTGTGAACTCATTGCGGCGCATGTTCAGCGGCTGCGTGTCGCTGCAAACGATTTCTCTTGCCGGACTGAACACGTCCTCCGTCACAAATCTCTATCAGATGTTCAACGGCTGCACCGCCCTCAAGCGCGTCGACTTGGGTAGCATCGACCTCAGCGCGGTGACCGACTTCGGCGGTATGTTCTACGGCTGCGCCGCACTCGAGAGCCTTGACCTGAGCGCCCATCCCAATGCGGTGGCGACGAGCCTCAACTCGATGTTCAACGGCTGCTCATCGCTGCGGAGTGTGGACCTTAGCGGCTTCAACACCGCCAAACTGCGTGACACCTATGGCATGTTCAGCGGCTGCACGGCGCTTCAGAGTGCGAGCGTGAGCAACGCGTGGTCGCTCACGGCAGTGACCAGCAGCGCTTATATGTTCAACAACTGCACGTCAATCGTCGGCCAGGACGGCACCACCTACGACGCCTCTTCCACCGACAAGACGCGCGCCCACTATGGCCCGGGCGGCTACCTGCGCCACAACGCCGCCGGCGACATCACCATCGATCCGCAGCCGGCCGTGGTGTGGTGTGCCGAGGGCGCGACGATGTACTTCACATGGACCGACCGTCTGCTGCCCGCCGGCTCGCCGTTTGTCACCGAGGACGGCACCACTGTCTCTGTCACCACGGCGTGGCTGGGCGACGACGTGCTGGCCCGCCCCTACAGTTCCCACCCGTACCACATCTGGCGGTCGACGGTGGCTGGCAGCGTGCGGCACGCCGTCATCGAGAGCAAGTTCGCCCAAGCCCATCCCACCGAGGTAGTGATGTGGTTCTACGGCTGCAGCAAACTCGAGGATGTCACCGGCATGGCCAACCTCACGCTCGACAAGGCCAACAGTCTGAGCAGCATGTTCTATGGCTGCGAAAGCCTCAAGAGTGTTGACCTCGACAAACTCGACGCCTCCACCATCGTCAACGTCAACGCGATGTTCCAGGGATGCAAGTCGCTGGAGAGCATCAACCTGAGCGCGTTGGCAGCCGCGACCCTCTCCGGGCAGGCCCTCTATGATATGTTCAACGGCTGCGCCTCGTTGAAAAGTGTCGACGTGAGTATGCTCAACGTGGGCGCCACCACGGCGATGTTCCGCATGTTCAAGGACTGCGCCGCTCTGGAGAGCATCTCCTTTGGCGACTTCGGCACCGCCAACCAAACCAATATGCAAGAGTTGTTCAGCGGCTGCGCGTCGCTCACGTCGCTGGAGTTGAGCGGCTTTGACACCCGCAAGGTGCGCGACATGACGCGCATGTTCAACGGCTGCGCCAAACTGCAAAGCGTCTACGTGGGCTCCTACTGGATGACGGGTAACGCGTCCTCCTCAGATATGTTCAAAGGCTGCGAGGCGATTGTCGGTGAGGACGGTACAACCTACGACTCATCGTCTGTCGACCGCACGCGCGCCCACTACGGCGCCGGCGGCTACCTGCGCAAGGGCCGCCAGACGGTGCTCGATGAGGCCGTGCCCGCCGTGATTTGGTGCTCCGACAACACTACCCTTTACTTCACATATACCAAATCACCGGTGTTCGTCGGTGGCCAGTTCATCCCCGATGGCACCGACGAGTCGCACACCATCACGTCGATGTGGAGCGACAGCGCCGTGCTGGAGAGCGGCCAGTCGAGCAACCCGGCGTGGAGCTCGAGCGTGCGCAGCCAAGCGGCGCGCGTGGTCATCGAGCCATCGTTCGCCACGGTGAAGCCCACGAGCCTCTACGGCTGGTTCTACAGTTTCACCAAGTTAGAGCAAATCGACGGTCTGGCCAACCTCAACACCGCCGAGGCCACCACCATGGCGTGGATGTTCGCCAACTGCTACGCGCTGAGCGGCCTTGACCTGAGCGCTTTCAACACGCTGCAGGTGACCGACATGAACGACATGTTCGTCAACATGACGGTCGCTGAACTTGACTTGAGCAGTTTCATGCCGTTCGCGGTCGGCTACATGACGGAGATGTTCTCCAACTGTGCCTCGCTCAAGACCATCAAGGTGAACTCATTCTGGGAGATTCCACACTCCGCCAACACCAAGAATATGTTCAACGGCTGCACATCCATCGTGGGACAGGACGGCACAACCTACAACGCGTCGTCGGTCGATGGCACGCGCGCCCACTACGGCGCCGGCGGATACCTCACCCTCGGCACCGACCCCGAACTGGCCGATCCGATGCCAATGGTGCTGATTACGACCGACGGCACTGCCCACTTCGTCGGCTCTATGCAGGCCTATCATGCCGGCGATGAGTATGCTCCCGAGGCCGGTGGCGCGCCCAAAACCATCAGCATCGCCATCATCGGCAACGATGCACTCAACTACAATTGGTGGAGGCACATTGACAACTGGCAGGACAATGGACTGGACATCATCAAGGCGGTTGTCATTGAGCCATCGTTCGCCACATTGCGCCCCACCACGCTACAAAGTTACTTCAGCGACCTCGCCGCCGCCACCTCAATCACCGGACTGCAATACCTCAACACCGCCGATGTCACCGATATGGGTTGGCTCTTCGATGGCTGCTCAAGCCTCACCGAACTTGACTTGAGCAGTTTTGAGACGTCGAAAGTCGAGAGCACCTACCAGATGTTCAGCGACTGCCGCAACCTCAAGAGTATCTACGTGAGCAGCACGTGGACTATGGCGAATGTCGATGATGACGCCTTCATGTTTGACGACTGCGTCTCGCTCGTTGGCGAGGACGGCACCGGCTATAACGAGGAGGATATTAATGGCTACCGTGCCCACTATTGCGCCGGCGGATATCTGCGACACGGCACCGACCGCGTCATCGACCCCACGCCGGCGGCGGCATTCAGTTTAGACACCAACGCGCTATACTTCTTCGTCACAACCACGCCGATAGTGCATGGAGGAGCGTTCGCGTTGCCCGGCAGCGACACCTATCGCCATGCCTCTCGAGCCGCTATGGGTGAGCGCGTCACCGCGGGCGAGAAGGGCATGATCCCCGACTGGCTCCTTGACGGCAGCAATTTCATTGAAAGCGTTGTTAAGAAGGTCACACTCGCGGTCATTGACCCGTCGTTCGCGGCAGTGAAACCCACAAGCGT
This sequence comes from uncultured Porphyromonadaceae bacterium, assembly GCA_946187345.1. Lineage (GTDB taxonomy): Bacteria > Bacteroidota > Bacteroidia > Bacteroidales > Muribaculaceae > Sodaliphilus. The sequence goes on from CAMHQD010000046.1 coordinate 13,671, forward strand.
TGCCGCATGGTTCTACAACTGCACGGCCTTGCGGATAGTTGACGGACTGGAATACCTCGACACGAGCGAGGCCACGGATATGCTCGCCATGTTCTACAAATGCTCCAACTTGAGTTCGCTTGATTTGAGCGGCTTCGACACTCATAAGGTTACCGACATGAACGGCATGTTCGCCGAGTGTACGATGCTCGAAAGCATCTACGTTGGCGACAACTGGAACACTGATGCGGTGACAGTCTCGGACGTGATGTTCCGCAACTGCTATTCGTTAGTGGGCGAGGACGGCACGCGTTACACTGCGAGGTCGACTGACGTGTCGCGTGCCCACTACGGCGCTGGGGGATACCTGCGCCGGCATCACAGCGAGTATGCGGTCACCATTCCGCCGGCGGGCTTCTGCACCTTCAGCGCCGGCGAGGCGGTGCAACTGCCACAGGGGCTGGATGCCTACGTCTGCACCGAGGCCGACCCCGAGGCGGCGATGGTCACCGCAGTGAAGATGAGCACAGGCTTTGTGCCGGCCAATACCGGCGTACTGCTGCGTGGAACCGCCAAGCAAACCTACACACTCACTGCCCTCCCCGCACTCCCTCAAAGTGGAGAGGAAAACCTGGCAGGCGTGATGATTGACAACCTGCTGCGTCCCGCCGTCGTGCCCACGTCCGTCACCGTCGGCATCTATGACAGGGACGATGACGGACAGATGGTGATGCGTGTGTGCAACTATGTGCTGCGCAACGACAAGTTTGTCACCGTGCTGCAGATGGTTGGCGGCAATCCCGATGATGACAGTGTCTTGCAACCGGCCAACACCGCCTGGCTCGCGCTGGAAGATGTAACGCTCGCCTCCGGAGCCGACACCTCGCTGTCCGTCACCTGGAGCGAGGGCGGCAACCGCTTTGACGTCAACGGCGACGGCAGCGTCGATGTGGGTGACGTCAACGCCGTGCTCACCGCGATCCTCGGCAACGACACCTCCACCCGCTTTGACATCAACGGCGATGGCCGTGTCGACGTGGGCGACGTCAACGCCATCCTCGCCGAAATCCTGAGCATGTAGGGCCTGGCCTCTAACACACGGGGACGGTTCTCCTGTTTCACAACTTGCTGCTGAAACGGGAGAACCGTCCCCACTTGCGTTCGCCGTTTATTTCGGTAAATTTTAGAGGTTAGCGTCAATTCACGTCTAAATTCGTGTCTAAAAATCGGCGACTTTTTGAAGTGGATTCAGTTATTTATTTTAAAGACAAAAAGACAAGGATATAATAACCCTTGTCTTTATTGACTTTATTGTCTTCTAATTTATTAATAAATAATTGTCTTTGATTGTCTTCAAAGTAAAAATAGTTGTCTTTATTGTCTATTTGAAGCCGATGCGGCCGATTGCGTTGCGGTGATCGATGTTTTCCATCTTGGCGCGCATCTCATCGTACTCCTTGAGAATGTCACTGCGCACACTCGGGTTGGTGTGGCTGATGGTGTCTTCCATCAACTCTTGGGTGATGTCTTTGTCGTTAATCGCCGCGCGCATGGCTGCTTCGTTTACCACATAGGCTATGTCACTTGCAACGTAGCCGGCGGTCATTTCGGCAAGTTTGTTGCAGTTGATACCCTCCTCACAGGGACGGTCCTTGAGATAGAGGGCGAACATCTCACGTCGGGCCTCATCGTCCGGCATAGGCACATACACAATCTTGTCGATGCGGCCGGTGCGCAGCACGGCAGGATCAATCTTGTCAGGACGGTTGCTGGTGGCGATGACAAAGATGCCGCGCTTAGAGCAGTTGTTCAACTGTGAGAGGAACTCGTTCACCTCGCCGCCCTGGTGCTCGCCGTGCCAACCGCTACGTGAGGGCACAAAGGCGTCAAACTCATCGAAGCACAGTACCGTGGGCGCGCTTTTCTCGGCTTTCTTAAACAGGTCCGCGATCTTGCCCTGGGTGCCGTGAATATATATTGAGCCGAGGTCGCTGGCTTTGACTAAGATGAAGTTGAAACCGGTCTCCTCAGCGAACTTTTCGGCAAAAAAACTTTTGCCGCAGCCCGGCGGACCGTAGAGCAACATACCATTGGGAGGCGTCAGTTTGTATTTCGCGCTACGCTCCTTGTCCTTGAGCACAAAGATGACACGGGAACGTAGCAAGTCTTTCAGTTCCTGCATACCGGCGATGTCGGCAAAGCCGTTGCCGCCGCCGCGCTTGATTTCCACGCCGGCTTCGGTGTCGGCCTCGTCGCTGTCGCGCTCACCGCGGCTCCCTTGACGGCCGCCTACGTCGCCGCGATGCTGCGGCTCCTCAACTCCATTGGGATTGCCCAAGTCGGTAAGCACTTGACTAACATTGTCATACCGTTCCTTGCCCACAGCGGTAAGGCCTCTCAGCAGCATATTGCGCACGCCATCCTCCAAACCCTCAATATTAAGGTCCAACTCTTTCTGGCGGGCGGCTTTGACCACTTTTATCTTGTCGTTGCGAGCCGCGTTGTGGTCATAGCCTTCCGGAGACCATGGCGCTTTGCCCGACAGCATCGCATAGAGCACGGCAAACGCGGCGAAGATGTCACTGCGTTCGTTGTATAGTCCGGCGAAAGTCGACGTGGCGCAGTAGCGCAGGTCGAGGTCGCTCGAGTCAAACTGCGGGTTGCCGCCGCAAGCGGGGCCCACATGACCCATATCAATCAGTTCGGGGATGCCACCCGTCTTCTCGCTCAGCATGATATTGTAGGGCGTGATGTCGTTGTGCATCAGATTCATGTGGTGCAAGTACTGCAAACCGCCAAGTATGCCTCTGAAGATTTCCAACGCTTCGTCCTGTTTCAGCCTGCCTGCCTGCTTCACTTTGTTGGCCAACAGTTCGCCGCTGAAGTAGACTGTGATCATATACTGGCAGGTGCCTTCCTCGAGAGCCAGAGTGCCGTCGCTCACGCGCGATATAATGTTCTGGTGAACAATCTTGCGGCAGTTCACAATCTCGCGCACCTCGCCGTGCTCGTCAAGCAGCCGCTCTGGTGTGTTCTTGATAATGTAAAGTTTGAGGAAGTATGGCGTGCCGTCCTCGTCTTCGATGCGGTAGGTCTCGCAGTATGCGTTCGCCTTAATCAGGTAGATGACGCGGTATTTCTCAATCGTTTGTCCGTTGTGTAGGATACTCATAGTCGCAGGTGAATTTTCTCGGTTAACAATTCAACTTACAAAATTAGTGAATTTTTTTGATACATAACACGAATTGCTTTTTTTTTGAACACGAATTGCCATGAATTATCCATGAATTATTTTTCTTTATAGGAGAAAATAATTTCGTGAAATTCTTAGTCTTTTCGTAAATCTTTATTAGATCCGTGGGAGAATCACCGGTCTATTGGAAGATGCGTGTGATTTGGTCGAATGGAATGATGGAGATGACGAGTTTGCCGGTAGGGGTGTAGTTTGGTGCCGGCAAGGCAAGCAGTTGTGAGACGACGTGTTCCATTTCGTCGGCCGACAGTGTGCGGCCGTAGGGGAGTGCGGCGCCTGCGGCGATGGCCGCGGCGACGCGTTCGAGCGTCATTGTGCGCAGCGTGGCGGCTGCGTCCTGCGTGTCATCGATACGCTCGAGCATGGTCTCGATGAGGTCGGTGACGCGATTGGCTGCGACGTCGGCCGGTGTGGCGGTGATTAGCCATGTGCCTTTGTCATCGTGAGGTTCGATTGCGAAGCCGATAGCGCGCATGTGCTCGAGGATGCCCTCGAGCAGCGCGTCACGATGCTCGTCAAGGCGCAACTCCACAGGGAACAACAGTCGCTGGGCAGGTAGCGGGGCAGTGCCGTCCTTGTGGGTGGCCATGTAACGGCTATAGAGGATAAGCATATGGGCTCGATGCTGGTCGATGACCATCAGGCCTGAGCGTGCCGGAGTGAGTATGTACCGGTTTTTGAGTTGAAGATAGAGTGAAAGGTTGAGAGGTTGAGTCGTTGAGAGGTTGAGTTCGCCTTCGTCCCGCGTGGGCAAACTAAATTGCTCCTGATGGTCGAGAGGGAGTGGCCCCTCTTCTTTCTGGTTGGCGGGGGAGTGGGTGCCGCCGCCTGCAAACCGGCGGTAAAGAGTTTCCCAGTCGGGATCGACACCTGAGGCGCGAGTATGGTCGTACTTCGTACTCTGTCCTTTGTTTTCCGTTCTTTCAAACGGGTTATAGGTGGGGTCAACTTTGACGGTTGGAGCCTGGGTGATCGGTGTGCCGTAGGCCGGCATATCGGGAGCGTCCTCGGTATTAAAGTCGATGGACGGCACATCGCTAAAGCGGCCGAGAGTGGCCTTGATGCCTGCGTTGAGAATTTGCCAGATGGCGACTTCATCCTCAAACTTAATCTCGGTTTTGGTGGGGTGGATATTTACGTCGAGAGCCTGGGGGGCGACGGTGAAGCGCAGAAAATAGTTGGGTTGTGTGTCGGACGGGATGAGTTGGTCGTAGGCGGCCATGACAGCCTTGTGGAAGTAAGGATGGCGCATAAAACGCTCGTTGGCAAACATATACTGCATCGCGTTGCGTCGCCGCGCGTTTTCCACGCGTCCGATAAAACCGGTAATTCTGACGATGGCCGTGTCGACGTCGATAGGCAAGAGTTGTTGGTCAATGCTATGGCCCATCAGAGAACTGATGCGCTGGATGAATGTGCCGCCCTGCAACTTGTAGAGCACTTTGCCGTCGTGACTCATGGTGAAAGCGACATCGTTGTTGACGAGGGCGAGTTTCTCAAACTCGTGGATAATATTGCTCAACTCCACACGGTTGCTCTTGAGAAACTTGCGTCGCGCCGGCACGTTGAAGAAGATATTCTTAATCATGAAGTTGCTGCCCACGGGGCAGGCGACAGGCTCTTGTGTCTCACATTGCGAGCCGTTGATGACGAGGCGTGTGCCCAATTGCTGGTCGCGCCGGCGGGTGCGCAACTCGACCATGGCGATGGCGGCGATGCTTGCCAGCGCCTCACCACGGAAGCCCATGGTGCGCAACGTGAACAGGTCGTCGGCTTTGGTAATCTTGCTGGTGCTGTGGCGTTCGAAAGCCAACCGCGCGTCGGTGTCGCTCATGCCGCAACCATTGTCGATGACCTGAATGAGGGTGCGCCCTGCATCCTTGAGGACAATCTCGACCTCGGAGGCACCGGCGTCAATGGCGTTCTCAACCAACTCCTTAATTACCGAGGCCGGTCGTTGAATCACCTCGCCGGCGGCAATCTGATTTGCGACGCTGTCGGGCAGCAGTTTAATCACATCATTCATTTAATCGTTTAGGGGTTGAGGGGTTGGGCCTCGCGCTATCGCGCTCGGGGATAATGGTTTTGTCTTCACGGGCGGCCGGGTGCCGGATTCTGCTCCGTACTTTCAACTTCGTCATTTCTGGTTCCAAGGATGTCCTCAGGCGAACGAGGACGCTTGTCCTCGTACCACACGAACTGTGGCAGAAAGAGTTGAGAGTTCTTGACGAGGTAGAGCGGAGTCACTTGTCCGGTAACCTCGGGCCACATTGTGAGTTTTTCCACTTCCTGTTTTTCTTTGAGCAGCAAGGTCAGATAACTCGACTCGGCGTTCACCATCTTGTTGTAGGTGCTGTCCTCTTCCTGCGGAAACATAATCGCCATCACGTTGCCGTCCACGTCGAGGCGGCGCATTTCACCGTTTTCAAAGGAGGCCCGCATCTTCTTGCCGTAAAGTTGGTCGTAGTAGTTCTCGCCCACGTGACTCACCACGATGCCCGGCACGGGCAGCACAGCCCAATCGACGGTACTGTCGGCCATATGGACGTTGATTTGGTCGCTGGCCACCTGTCGTCCCTCGTTCCACACAACAGCGTTGCGGTACATATACAGGATTGAGTCGGCCTGGCTGGCGCGCATCGAGTCACACATGCCTTGCACGTCCTTGCGATAGAATCTCACGTCGTCAATGGCTCGCATCACGCGCACACTGTCTTCTCCTTCAAGCAAGGTTAAAAGTGTGTCGGCACGCAGGTAGAGGGTGTCTTTCTGCGAGAACTCACGTGCCCGCGCATTACGAGTGACGTAACTGTAATGGGCCACGTCATCATGATAACCGAAGTCACCGTTGAGGATGACGCTATGGGCGGTGTCAGTGATTTCCACATTGCCGCGAGCTTCGCCGTAGGTCTTGCGGCGGTCGTAGTAGACCGTGTCGCCCTGCAGCGTCTGTCCGTCGCGCGTGACGATGAGCGAGCGGTTATATAGGGTGCCGTCATCTTTGTTGGTGTCATACCAGCCGCTACTGGTATAGATGGAGATGCTGTCGCCCAAGATTTCGGTCATCTCGGTGATTGTGGCGATGTGGGTGCGAGTGCTATAGGTGAGGAAGTTGGTGTTCATCTCATACTGGTCGTTGAGCAATCGCACGTCGGTGGCGAACTCGGCGATTTTTGTGTGGACGTCATACCGCCCGTTGCGCGAACTGAGTTCGGTGGCGTTGCGGTCGTCGCGCAACACTCCGCCGTCGAAGTAGTAGCCCACGCCGCCTTGCACGTCGTAGTCGAGGCTATCGGTGAGCAGCACGGCGTTGCGGTTCTCGAGGCGCACATTGTGCCGCAACTGTGCCAACTGCACCTCGCCGATGTAGTGGAGGACATCAGCGTAGACAAATAGTGTGTCGCCTTGGGTCATCTTCACGTTTCCGAAAGCGTCGAGTGAGTTGGTCTTGTCGTAGAAGTGGGCACTGTCGCAGTACATATACATATCGGCACGCCTGAAGCGGATGTTACCCATCAGCACTTGATACTCTGTACTAACGTCCTCGTTGGCCATGAGCGAGTCGGCGTGCTCGATAAAGACGCGGTTGGCTTGATAACGGTCGGCTTTTGGGATTTGCGGTTGGATGCGTGTCGATGCGGTTTTCCCCGACGCTCTGCCTGAAGGAGGGGAAGCGGCAATGGCGCCGAGCGCGA
>CAMHQD010000047.1 GCA_946187345.1 uncultured Porphyromonadaceae bacterium
AGCGGCATCGTGATCAACGGCCAGATGGTGTACGGCCACGACGGCTTTGCCGGCGAGTTGGGCCACGTGATCATGAAGCGCAACAACGGCCGCATGTGTGGCTGCGGTCGCACGGGCTGCCTGGAGACCTACTGCTCGGCGACGGGTGTGGCGCGCACGGCGCGCGAGTTCCTTGAGACGCGCAGCGACGAGTCGAAACTGCGTGATTTGGACGTGGACTCGATCACGAGCAAGGACGTGTATGACGCGGCCATCGCCGGCGACAAACTCGCCAAGGAGATTTTTGACTACACGGGCGCGATTCTTGGCGAGGCATTGGCCGACTTCGCGGTGTTCTCCAGCCCCGAGGCGTTTGTGCTCTTCGGCGGCCTGACCAAGAGCGGCGACCTGATTATGAAGCCGATCCGCGAGGCGTTTGACAAGAACATCATGAAGGTGTTCAAGGGCAAGATCAAGATTCTCATCAGCGAACTTAAGGAGAGCGACGCGGCTGTGCTCGGCGCGAGCGCCCTGGGTTGGGAAGTGAAGTAATTGGTTTAGAGGTTTAGGGTTGAGAGGTTTAGCCATTCGCTATCGCGAATGGGGATGATGCATTTCTCCCCGAGCGCGAAGCGCGAGGCTCAACCTCTCACCGGCTCAACCACTCAACGAAAATAGAAGATATGAGAAAAACACTGATTTTATTGACGATGGCGCTTGCCGGGCTGTTGCCGGCGTCGGCCGGGACGTCGACGCTGTTCTACGAGTCGTTTGACCAGTGTGAGAGCACCGGCGGCAACGACGGCGCGTGGAGCGGCGGTATTGCCAACGGCACGCTGACGGCCGACAATGAAGGTTGGTCGTTTAGCAGCGGCTACGGCGCCTCCCAATGCGCCAAGTTCGGCACGGGCTCGAAGAAGGGCAGCGCGGTGACGCCGGCCCTGACGGGCATCAGCACGGCAGCCAATGTGGAGTCGACGACGCTGACGTTCCGTGCCGGAGCGTGGAATAGCAGCAGCGAGAAGACGACGCTCAACCTGTCAATCTCGACGGGTGAACTGAGTGTGAGTTCTGTGACGATGGTCAAGGGCGAGTTCACCGAGTTTGAAGTGACCATCACCGGCGCGACCGAGGACTCGAAGATTACGTTTGAGGCCGCCAACTCGAGCAACAACCGTTTCTTCCTCGACGAGGTGAAGGTTGTGCAGGAGATGAGCGAGGTTGTGGTTGTTCCCGACGCTCCCACGTTTAACCCGTATAGCGGCGCGACAGTGGCCGGCAGCCTGACGGTGAACATCATCACCAACGTGAGCGGCGGCGTGGTGCACTACACGACCGACGGCTCGACCCCGACGCTTGACAGCCCGACTGGTACGGCGGTGCGTTTCCTCACGCCGGGCACTTACACGCTGAAGGCGATTGTCGCTGTGGGCAATGTGGTGAGCGCGGTGGCCACTGCCACCTACACCATCACGGCGAGCGGCGCGAGCGACCTCGAGGAGGGCGACTATGAGTTGGTGACCGACGCGTCGACGCTGGCGGCCGGCGACTTGCTCATTCTCGTGAGCAGCGCGACGGCCGGCGAGGCCAACGCCGCCTCGACTGCCGAGCAGGCCGACTTCCGTCCGGTGACCGCCGTGACGGTGCAGCAGAAGAGCGAATATATCGTTGTGCACCCGGGAGAGGATGTGGAGGTGTTTGAATTGCGTGGCAGCGCCGGCGCGTGGATGTTCAAGTCGACCATTGGCGACTACGGCTTCCTGACAACGGCCTCGACCGGCACCAAAAACGTCCTGCAGTACACCTCGGCATCGACCACCGACAACAGCAAGGCGACGATCTCGATTGGCGAGGACTATGCGGCCACAATCCACTTCCTCGCCGGCAGCCGCACCTACCTGCGCTACAACGGTTCGAGCGGCTCGGAGCGTTTCTCGTGCTATGAGACCGCGACCAACGTCAAGCCTGCCTATCTCTACCGCAAGGTGACCAACTTCGGTCCCAAACTGGAGACGGTGGAGGGCATCGCGGCGTTCAAGACGATTGAGCCGGGCGTGACGGTGAAACTGTATCTGCCCGTCGATGGCAACGCTCGCGTGCTGCACGTGGTGCCGGGCGAGGGCGATGCGGTGGACGCCTACGTGCGCGACAACACCGGCGCGATGATGATGCACGGCATCGTCCCGAGTCGTCCGATGGCTCGCGACCAGCATCTGGCGGGTTGGATTTGCGGTAAATACTACAGCAATATGAACGGCCTGCCGCTGTTTGTGGTGGACAACGAGTTGACCAACACCGACGAACTGGTGATCGCCGACCCGGTGACCGAGGCCGCCGTGCAGCCGAAGGCCATCACGGCCGATGAGATGAACGACAACCTGGCCGACTGGGTGAAGGTGAGCGGCCTGCGCTTCATGCTGCCGAGCCGACTGACGGTGGAGAACGCCTTTGACGAGGCAGACTACGAGGAGCCGTACACCGGCGCGCTGGTCGACATGACCGGCATCGTGGGCGGCACCGACCGTTTGTACCCGTTGGCGACGGCCGGCGAGCCGCTGATCACATACGTGATGGACGCCAACCAGTCGTTTGTCATGCCGCCATACGACCTGGAGAACGTGACGGTGCGCTGGGAGCACATGCTGTTTGCCGACGCGTGGAACCCTGTCGTGGTGCCGTTTGACTACTACGACTTCCCGGGCCAGGTGGCGTTCTACACCGGCGTTCAGGAGGGCGAGCAAGTGCTGAACAGCGTGACGGGCGAGATGATTGACAACGGCGAGATGCAGTTCACGTCGATTGAAGGCATCGAGGCCGGTGTGCCAGTGATTGTGAAGCCGGAGTCTAACGTGCAGTCGATGACCATCACCGGCACGACGCTGCACAACACACCTGAGGAGGTGATGCGTTACAGCATTAACGGTCCGGTGAACTGGGGCAGCGGCGCTCCGCAGCGCATGACGTCGCGCGACATCTACAGCATGGAGGGAACCTACACGCCGACGATGGTGAGCGACGACTATAACACCATCAAGGTGCTGCAGAGCGACGGCACGTGGGCCAACGGCCTGAACATGGAGGTGCCCGGCGGCTCGGCCTACTTCCGCACGCCGAGCAACCAGGCGATGCACATTGTGGTGGACGGCGTGAAAGAGACGACCGGCATCAGCGACGTGATTGCGGCGCCGGCGACCGCGCGTGGCATCTACAACCTGATGGGAGTGAAGATGCGGGGCGAGTGGAGCGACCTCCCTGCCGGCATCTATATTGTTAACGGCAAGAAGGCCATCAAGCGATAAGGAAAGGAGGACACGACTATGAAGACAAGACTTAGCAACATAGCGTTGATCACCCTTATCGCGGTGATGACCATGATGAGCGTTGGCGCGAGCGCCGACAATATCAAGATCACGCTCAAGAACGGCGTTGTGTACAGTTACGACACGAGCGAGTTGGACGAGGTGAAGTACGTTGGCGGCGAGTATGGCTCGGCAACTGGTATCGGTGTGAAGATCTACCTTAAAGGTGCGGACTCGAGCATCGACTTCCTCTACTCGGAGATGAGTTCGTTTGAGGTACAGTCGATCGCGGCACCGGTGATCACGCCGGGCAGCCGCTATATCACCGGCTTGACGACGGTGACTATCACGTGCGACACTCCGGGCGCGATAATCTATTATACTACCGACGGCACTGACCCGACGACGAGTTCGCGCAGCGGCAGTTCGCCGGTGACGTTCACGGTGAACGAGACCAAGACGGTGCGCGCTATCGCTGTTTTAGAGAATATGACGAGCGAGGTGGTCGAGGCGGTGTATACGTTCACCGACGATGGCAACCTGAACCGCAACGCGTTGAGTCCCAACTGGGAGAAGAACACGGGCAACATGACCGGCACTCCCAAGAGTTACAACTTCTGGAAGTTGGAGTTCCCTCACATCAGCGAGAAGAGCAACACGTCGTGGTTGCAGAAGTATATCGCCGAGGACGTTAACGAGTACGGCGTGAACTACAACGTGGAGTGGGACAACGACCTGGTGGCGAACCGGTGGACGTGCTACCGCATGGACCGGAAGAACACCGAGGAGAATGTTGACCGCAAGGACGACTTCAAGGCCGACGACGAGTTGCTTGAGGCGTCGCGCTCGACGCTTGACGACTACAGCGGCAGCGGCTACTCGCGCGGCCACCTGTGTCCGGCGGCCGACCGCAAGTGCTCCACAGCGATGGTGAAGCAGACGTGCCTGCTGAGCAATATGCAGCCGCAGTGGCAGTATCACAACGGCGGCCAGTGGGCCAGCCTGGAGGGCGACGTGCGCAAGTGGGCCGCCCGGTGCGACACGCTGTATGTGGTGAAGGCGGCGACCATCAGCGACAAGGTGACGCTGAATGGCCGGCAGGAGGATGGCGTGTTCTCGGAGCGGTGCATTGGTACCGGTTCGGATGCGCGTCCCGAGGGCTTGTTGGTGCCGAAGTATTTCTATATGGCCCTGTTGGCCTACGACAAGAGTTCGGACACTTATCAGGCGATGGGCGTGTGGACTTACCACTGCAGTTCCTCGAGCGATAAACAGAGTGCCGAGTACATCACTATCGACGAACTGGAGCAGCGCACGGGTATCGACTTCTTCTGCAACCTGCCTGACGACATCGAGGCCGACGTTGAGGCGTCGATGACGCGGTCCTATTGGATTTACACGAACAGCAGTTCGGACAAGGTTGAGCCCCGTTGAGAATTTTAAACACGAATTACCATGAATATTAGACAAGAGAACTTGAGTTTATTATGAGCACATGAGATTATTTCTTGACTAATAATTTATGGTAATTCGTATTTGATTGGCCATCGCGACGAAAACCCACGGAGTGGGTGACGGACCATAGGCGGGGGTGAAGCGAAGCGTAACCCCCGTGTCTTGCACCGTCATTATCATTCAATATAGCCCCGTCAGGGGCGACAGAAACGATAGCGGATTCTGTCGCCCCTGACGGGGCTAATTCATGTCGCGCGTGTGCAGGGGTTACGCTTCGCTCAACCCCTGCCTAAATCCTTGTCGCCCCTGACGGGGCTTTTTGGGGCGGGGGATTGTTCCTTTTTACGGGGGCTGGCGCCCCCGCCTATGGGCTGGCGCCCCTGACGGGGCTTTCCGTTTATGGGTTGTTGCTCTCTGCGGGGCTTGTTTTTGGGGGAGTGTTGGGGTCGGGCCAGTTGAGGCGCTCGGCCTCAATGACGAGCGGACGATTCATCACACGCGTGTTGATGGCCATGACGTACTCGCCCACAAAACCGATGAAGAGCAACTCCATGGCGTGGAGGAAGAATAGGCCCACCAGCAGCGGAGCCACGCCGGCCTCGTAACGGTCCCAAAAGACGAGTTTGAGCACGAGCATCACCAGGGCGATGAGCATCGAGCCGGCCGCCATGAGCAGGCCGAGCAGCGTGAGCACATGCAGGCCGACCTTGGTGTAACTGGTGAAACTGAGCATAGCCGCGTCAAAGAGCGAGAAGAAGTTGTTGCTGGTGTGGCCGGCGCGCCGCTTGGCTTGGGTGTAGGGCAGGTCGACACGCTTGAAGCCGAGTTCGGCCACGATGCCGCGCAGAAACGGCGTGGGGTCGTCAAGTCGCCGCAGTACGTCGACAAAGTCGCGGTCGTAGAGGCCGAAGCCGGTGAAGTGCTCAATCTGGTCGACACTGCTCATGCGGCGGATGGCCTTGTAATAGATGGTGCGCAGGGCACGCATAAATGGGTTCTCGCGGCTACGCGTCTTGATGCAACTCACGATTTTGGCGCCGTCTTCCCACTTGCGGATAATCTCCGGCAACAGTTCGACGGGGTCCTGAAAGTCGCAGCACATGAGGATAACCGCGTCGCCGCGCGCTTGACACATGGCGTAGTAGGGACTGTTGAACTGGCCAAAGTTTTTGGCGTTGAGGATGGCGCGCACGCGCGGGCGGCGGCCGCAGAGTTCGCGCAGCAGCGGGCGCGTGTTGTCGCGGCTGTCGTTGTCGATAAAGATAATCTCGAAGTCGTAGCGGTCGGCTGCAAGGCAGCGCGTCAGTTCGTCCTCGACGGCGGTGGCGATTGCCACGACGTTGTCCTGCTCGTTGTAGCAGGGTATGACGATTGAAATGAGTTTTTTCATTGTTATTTTACGAGACTTCGTCTCGCAATACAAAACATTTATCGTTTATAATGTGAGGCCCATCAGGTGGCGGAGGTATTGCTGCGATCCGGCTGTGTGGCAGAAGGTGTCGGGGATTGCGACGCGGTGAACGCGCGGCATCCGCGGCAGAGTGCCGGCGGCGTAGAGGTCGCTGAGGGCCTCGACGACTGCCGAGCCGGCGCCGGCGCTCAGTTGGTGCTCCTCGATGACGGTGATGTCGCTGTATGTCGCCGCAAGGCGCACGAGGGCCTCGCAGTCAATCGGTTTGACAAAGACAAGGCTATAAATGTCGGCATCAGTCACAGTGGCGACAACATCGGCGAGGATTGAGCCGCAGGCGAGCACTGCACGGCGATAGCCCATAGGGGCGGCACTTGGGGGCGCACTATGGCCAACCGGGGTGGCGACTTTCACCGGCAGAATGTCGCCGGGCGCCAGTTGCCCTTGTAGGGCCTGGCCTTGGCCTGGCCGATTGGAGGCCCCGTGCACGACGGTCTCGTGGGCTTTCCCCAGGCGGATATACATCATGCCGTGGTGTGACGCGCTGAGCGCCGTCACGGCGGCTGCCTCCACCGGGTCGCCCGGCACGGCCACTACGCAGTCGGGCAGCGCGCGCATCATCGCCACGTCCTCGGTGGCGTGGTGCGAGGCGCCCATCGCGCCGTAGGCATATCCGGCACCCACGGCTACTACCTTGACGCTCAGCCTGTGGTAGGCCACGTCGAGGCGCAGTTGCTCCATGCAGCGCAGTGTGGGAAAATTGCCGATGGAATAAATATAGACGTTGAGGCCCTCGCGCGCCAGCCCGGCGGCGATGCCGGCCATTGCCTGCTCGGCGATGCCAACGTTATAGAAGCGGTCGGGGAAGCGGTCGCGGAACGGCTCGACGACGCTATAGCCGAGGTCTCCGGTGAGCAGAACTATCTCGGGGTGGCGCTCGGCCTCCTTGATGAGTTGGTTGATAAAGGCTGTTCTCATGCCTGGAGGCCCTCCAGCGCCTTGTCGAGTAGTTCGGCGTCGGGTGCCGAGTAGTGCCACTTGAGTTTGTTTTCCATAAAAGGCACGCCGCGCCCCTTGACGGTGTGGGCGATAATGACCGTTGGCGCTTGTGTGGCCCGGTCTTGTCCCGGCCGCTTATCGTTGTCGCTCAGGGCGGCGCGCAGCGCGTCGTGGTCGTGGCCGTCCACGTCGAGCACGCGTGCGCCGAAGGCTCGCAACTTGTCGCCGAGCGGCTCGAGCGGCAGCACCTGCTCGGTGTCGCCCATCGCCTGCTGGCCGTTGCGGTCAACGATGACGCGGAGGTTGTCGAGGCGGTGTGCGGCGGCAAACATCAACGCTTCCCAGTTGGAGCCTTCGTCCAGTTCGCCGTCGCCCACGATGACAAATACCCGATGCGCCTCACCGCGCACCTGTGCCGCGAGCGCGATTCCCGCTGCCACCGGCAGGCCGTGACCGAGGCTGCCGAAACTGAACTCTACGCCCGGCACCATGTGCGACACGTGGCACAGCAGGTCGGTGCCGTCGGTGCCATACTCCGTCAACCGCTCCTCGGGGAAGAAACCCGTGGCCGCGAGCGCGGCATAGAGGGCCACGCAGCAGTGTCCCTTGCTGAGCAGCAACCGGTCGCGTCCGGCCCACGACGGGTCGTCGGCACGGTAGCGCAACACATCGGCGTAGAGCACGGCCAGCACGTCTGCCACCGACAGCGCGCCGCCGATGTGCGACGCGTTGGCGCGGCTGACCATGCGCAGCGACTGCTCGCGGATATATCTTGCCAGTGTCTTGCTATCCATTGTAATATAAGAGTTCTGAGAGTTCTAAGAGTTCTAAGAATTCTTAGATTTCTTAGTTTTCTAAGTTTTCTGAGTTTTGTAGAAGTCGATTGTTTTTTTCAGGCCGGCGGCAAATGGCGTTGTCTCAAAGGGGCCGAAGGCCTCGATAAACTTGCCGCTGTCGCCCACCATCATCATCGTTTGGCCCGGGCGGTAGGGTAGCGACGGGTCAAACACAATCGCTGAGCCGCAGGCTGTTTTCACCGCCCCGAAAATGTCGCGCAGGGGCATCGCCACTGCCGACGACAGGTTGTAGATGCCGTTCTTGCCTCGGCATCCCACCATCGAGGCCACCGCGCGCGCCAGGTCGTCGACGTAGAGGTAACTATAGACCTGCTCGCCCGGCGTGACGGCCATGGTGGTCTGCCCCGAGAGGCACGCCGCGATGAGCGACGGGATGAGCCACACCGGCTGCTGCCTGGGGCCGTAAACGCTGAACACGCGCAGCCATTGCCACTCGAGGTCACCGCGCTCGTCAGCGAGGTCGCGCAGCATATCGCAGCACTCCACCTTGGCGTGGCCGTAGGGCGACAACGGGGCGACGGGGTGGGTCTCATCGATGACGGCGTCGTAGCGGCCGTACTCGTCCTGGCTGCCCAGCGCGATGATTTGGCGGAAGGGGTATAGGGCGAATACGCGTCGCGTAATCGCCACGTTATCGCGCTGCAACGCCACGTCGCCGCGTCCGTCGGCCGCCACGCCGCCCCATGCCGTGTGGATGAGCACGTGGGGGGCGAATGTCGCCACCGCCGCCGCGTTGATATCGCGGCCGGTGGCCATCACCTCGTGGCCGGTGTCGCGGCACGCAGCCGCGATGTGCCCGCCCAAAAAACCGGTCGCGCCGGTAACCAAAACCCTCATCGCAAATGTTTTTTAGACACGAATTCTTTTAACACGAATATCCATTAATTATCCATTAATTTTGATATGAGAACATGAGTTTTTGTGAGGTCAAGAGTTTATTTTCTTGGCTGAAACTGTATTATAATTCATATTTTGGAATTTAGCCGCCCTAACGGGCGGGAAATCTTTCAAAATCTAAAATAAAATCAAATAATTAATTTTATCATTTACAAGGATTTAATAAATGTGAGATTTTGAATAAAATTTTTGAAAGATTTCCGCACGCAACGCGTGCGCCAATTATGATACAGTTTCTTGTAATTCATTGGAAGGAATCACCTTTCTTCCTCCCCCATCCTTCGGGAGGGGGGGAATAGGATAGCATATTCGTTTATCTGGTGGCGGCAGAGGTCGAGGGCGTTGACGGCGTTGGCGCGGCGGTACCAGTCGACGGTCATCGCCACCGCCTTGTTGATGTCCAAGCGCGGTTGCCAGCCCAAACGTCGCTGCGCCTTGGTGATGTCGAGGCTGAGCAGCCGCGCCTCGTGTGGTGCGTTAGTGTCGCCGGCCTCGACAATCGTTCCGCTGCCGTAGCACTCGACCACCATCTCGGCCAGTTGTCCGACTGTTGTCACGCCGTCCATTGCCGGTCCGAAGTTCCACCCTTCGCGGTAGGCCGTTGGCTCATTGAGCATCTTGGTCGCCAGCAGCAGGTAGCCGCCAAGCGGCTCGAGCACGTGCTGCCAGGGGCGCACGGCGTCGGGGTTGCGCAGCGCCACCGGTCGGTCGGCCTCGATGGCACGGATGCAGTCGGGCACGATGCGGTCGGCGGCCCAATCTCCGCCGCCAATCACGTTGCCGGCTCTGACGCTCGCCACCGGTGCGCGGAAACTGCGTCGCCACGCGGCGATCGCCAGTTCTGCGGCACCCTTGCTCGCCGAGTAGGGGTCATAGCCGCCCATCGGGTCGTCTTCGGTAAACGGCCTCTGCCCGTCGTTGTTCTCGTAGCATTTGTCGCTGGTGACCATGATCGCGGCACGCACCGTGCCGACGGCGCGGATGGCCTCGAGCACGTTCACCGTGCCCATCACGTTGGTCATAAACGTTTCCGCCGGTCGCTCATAACTCAGCCTGACCAACGGCTGCGCCGCCAGGTGGAACACCACCTCGGGTCGGCAGTCGGCCACGATGCGTCGCATTGCCTGCGCGTCGCGCACATCGGCCCGCAGGTCGGCCTCAAGGCGGCTGCCGATGCCCGTCAAGGCATACACGCCGCGCTCGTGGCCATCGTCGATGGCCACGCCCGTCACCCGCGCGCCGAGCATCTCGAGCCATACGGATAGCCAACCGCCCTTAAAGCCGGTGTGCCCCGTCACGAGCACGCGCCGCCCGGCAAAAGCCTGTTCTAATATATCATTCATCGCAACTGTAGCGTTGTTTTTCTTCTGAGAGTTCTGAGAGTTCTGAGATTTCTGAGGATTCTGAGGGGTCTCAGTTGTCGAGGTTTTTTGTCTACCAGGGGGCTTTGCCGCTCTCCCATAGGGCGTTGAGGTCGTTGCAGTCCTTCATAGTGTCCATCGGGTGCCAGAAGCCCGTGTGGCGGTAAGCGAACAGGCGTCCGTCGCGGGCGATGGCCTCGAGCGGCTCACGCTCGAGCACCGCCGTGTCGTCGCCGGCCGGCAGGTAGTCAAACACTTCCGGCTCGCAGACGAAGAAGCCCGCGTTAATCCAGCCTCCTCCCTCGCGCGGTTTCTCGCTGAACGAGCGCACCCTGTCGCCGTCTATGTCCAACGCGCCGAATTTGCCCTGCGGGCGGTAGGCCATCAGGGTGAGCAGCGCGCCGTGGGCGTGGTGGGCGGCAATCTCGTCGAGCACATTCACATCGGCCACGCCGTCGCCGTAGGTGAGCAGAAACGGCTCGCGGCCCACGTACTTCTCCACGCGCTTCAGTCTGCCGCCGGTCATCGTGTGCAGCCCCGTGTCGACCATTGTCACGCGCCACGGCTCGGTGTGGTTGTCGAGCACGTGCAACGAGTTGTCGCTCAGGTCCACCATGATGTCGCAGTTGTGGTTGAAGTAGTTGGCGAAGTATTCTTTGATAACATATTGCTTATATCCGCAGCAAATCACGAAGTCGTTGAAGCCGTAGCGGCTGTAGATCTTCATGATGTGCCACAAGATGGGCTTTCCACCAATCTCCACCATCGGTTTGGGAATGAGATTGGTGGCCTCGCTGAGCCGTGTGCCGTATCCGCCGGCAAAAATCACTACTTTCATTGTAACTGTAATTTCCTGCAAAGTTACAAAAATACATTGAAAACACAATCGGTTTTTATCGTTCCTAAAATCGCAACCTTGAATATGTTCACGAAAATCTCCGAAAATAATTATTTCACGTAAAATCCGTAAAATATTTATTTACGATATTTTACGAGAAATTTTAAGGATTTTACGTGGGAGATTTTCAGGAATTTAAGAGAGAAAAATATCGAGTTGCGGAATTTAGGGATAAAAAGATTCTCATGTTCTCCTACTGAAATTCATGGATGATTTATGGTAATTCGTGTCTAAATAATTCCGGAGGTTTTTTTGCATTGTACGGAATGTGTGGCCAAATTGCCAATTTATTTGCCTGAATGGAAAAAAATGACTAATTTTGCAAGAAATAACACAAAAGTTGCATTTTTTCGACTGATGTGCTTTGTAACATCGTTGTCGGCAGTGCGAGGCCCGCTGCCCTGTAACTGTGATAGTACACAGCGGGTTAACGCCACGACAACACGCTACCTTGCCCCCGGACGCCGAGGCCTTTGCCTCGGTGACCCCAAACTTTGTCCCTAACCTTCCCCGAACCCATTTATCTCTATCATTTGTAGGGCCTCGCCTTGGCGTGGCCGACCCGTTCGCGGCACGCGGCCAGGCTCTTCAAAAAAAAGTGAGAATTTTCGTGAGTATTTTATTCGCTGTGTTTAATAGTTAATATTTATTCACGATAATTCACGGATATTCACGGGAAATAATTAATGTTTTTCGGAAAATTTCGATAATTTTCGAGAGTCAGTGATGAATATCGCAGTTGCAGGTACCGGATACGTCGGCTTGAGCGTTGCCACACTGCTGGCTCGCCACAACCGCGTCACCGCTGTTGATGTCGTCGAGGCCAAGGTGGACGCCATCAACGCCCGCCGGTCGCCCATCCGCGACGAGTGGATCGAGCGCTACTTCCGCGACGAGCCGCTGGACCTGCGCGCCACTACAGACGGTGCCGCAGCCTATCGCGCCGCCGAGTTTGTGGTCATCGCCACGCCCACCAACTACGATCCCGTCACCAACTCGTTCGACACGCGCCACGTGGAGGAAGTGATCGACCTGGTGCTCGCGGTCAATCCCGCTGCCGTGATGGTCATCAAGAGCACCGTGCCGGTGGGCTATACCGCCGCCGCGGCCGCGCATCGTCCCGGCGCCCGATTGCTCTTCTCGCCCGAGTTCCTGCGTGAGACAAAGGCCCTCTACGACAACCTCCACCCCAGCCGCATCATCGTCGGCCGGCCCGAGGGCGACGCCGCGCTCGATGCCGCCGCCCACCGTTTCGCCGACCTGCTGCGTCAAGGCGCGCTCGATGCCGATGTACCTACGCTATTCATGGGCACCACCGAGGCCGAGGCCGTCAAGTTGTTCGCCAACACCTACCTTGCCCTGCGAGTGAGTTACTTCAATGAACTCGACACCTATGCCGAGATTAAGGGACTTGACACCCGCTCTATCATTGACGGCGTGTGCCTCGACCCGCGCATCGGCACCCACTACAACAATCCGTCGTTTGGCTACGGCGGCTACTGCCTTCCCAAGGACACCAAGCAGTTGCTGGCCAACTACGGCGAGGTGCCCGAGAACCTCATCGGCGCCATCGTTGAGAGCAACCGCACCCGCAAAGACTTCATCGCCGACCGCGTGCTGCGCATGGCCGGCTACTACGACTACTACCGCAGCGTGGGCTATAGCGGCGAGGCCGAGCGCAAGTGTGTTATCGGCGTTTACCGTCTGGCCATGAAGAGCGGCAGCGACAACTTCCGTCAGAGCAGTGTGCAGGGCGTGATGAAGCGCATCAAGGCCAAGGGAGCCACCGTGATTGTCTACGAGCCGTCATTGCCGGCCGGCAGCACCTTCTTCGGCAGCGAAGTCGTGGGCGACCTCGCCGAGTTCAAGCGCCGCAGCCAGGTGATCCTGGCCAACCGCTACGACGCCTGCCTGGCCGACGTGAGCGACCGCCTCTACACCCGCGACCTCTTCCGCCGCGACTAACAAAATATAGACGAATCCCACATTAAAAAACAAGGTCTATTCCTTGTCTTGCTTAAACACAAATTTCCATATAATTATCCATAAAATAATAGAGAGAAACAATTACTAAACCTCCCAAACTTCCTTGTTTTCTCTGCCCCAAACCAATGTCTAACCTCGCCTGACTAACCTTGCCAATGCCCACAGTCGAAAACGCAAGCAACGGACGTCGCGTCGCCAAGAACACCGCGCTGCTCTACGTCCGCATGATCTTGATGATCATAATCGGATTGTACACAAGTAGAGTTGTGTTGCAGGTGCTCGGCGTTGAGGATTTCGGTGTTTACCATGCTGTGGGTGGAGTCGTCGCGATGATGGGCATCCTTACCAGTTCACTATCAGCGGCCATCAGCCGTTACCTCACTTTTGAACTTGGCAAAGGCAATCTTGAGCGTCTCAAACTCATCTTTTCTACCTCAATTAACGTTCAAGTGATTATGTCTCTCGTGGTTATCATCGTCTCTGCTCTGGGTCTTGGATGGTTCCTCAATGAGAAAATGACAATACCGGCCGACCGTATGGTTGCTGCCAACTGGGTGCTTTATTGCAGTATACTCACCTTTGCTGTGAACCTATTGAGTGTACCGTATAATGCCGCTATTGTCGCCCACGAGCACATGGGAGTGTTTGCTTATATATCCATCCTCGAGGCGGTGTTGAAGCTCGCAATAGTTTACGCTCTTTATGTTTCCCCGTTCGACAAACTGAAAACCTACGCGATATTGATGCTTGCCGTGGCTGTGGTTATCCGTTTTATCTACGGTGTTTACTGTAAACGTCATTATGAGGAATGTCGCTATCATTTTGTACTTGACAAAAGCCTTCTCAAGGAGATGACCGGTTTTGCTGGTTGGAACTTTCTCAGCAATGCGGCATGGATGCTCAATACGCAAGGCATCAGCGTGTTGATTAATGTTTTCTTTGGCGTCATCGTCAGTGCGGCGCGTGGTATAGCCGGTCAAGTGGAGGGGGTTGTGTTGATGTTTGTAAACAACTTTATGACGGCTTTGAGTCCGCAGATTACCAAAACCTATGCTCAGAACGATTTTCCGGCCATGCATGCGCTAATTTGTCGTGGCGCGCGTTTCTCGTTTTATCTGATGTTGCTTTTTGCCATCCCGATTTGCATTGAGACCGAGGCTGTGCTGAAACTTTGGCTTGGAGAAAATGTGCCTGCGGATGCAGTGACCTTTGTTCGACTCACTTTTTTGACATCGATGTGCACAGTGTTGGGTAATACGTTGGTGACAGCACAGTTGGCTACAGGCAAGATACGCAACTATCAGATTGTGATGACGGCGTGTGGCGTGTGGGTTTTTCCTCTCTCATGGTTGGCCTATGAACTTGTGGCGAGTGCCTATTGGACTTATATCATCTATTTCGTGATTTATTTTGGCTTGATATTTGTGCGTATATATATGGTCAAGGATCTTATCAGCATGTCGTGGCGGCAATATGTAGTGGATGTTGTGCTGAAGTGTGTTATAGTTACGATTCTGGCCAGTCTGCTTCCGGCGATAGTGCGTAGTTTAGTTCACGAATCCCAATGGTCGTCGGTGCTTATTGTGATTGGTAGTCTGTTAAGTGCTGTTACTGTCATTTATTTGTTTGGAATGAGCACGCAGGAACGAGATGTGGTTGCTCAATATATTCATAGCCGTTTTCATAAGGCTTGAAAAATGTCGTTTATCAAGGATATAGTTCGTAGGACAATAAGGGCGTTTCAATCTCCAAACATTGTAACGGCGCAGATTGTGACGCAGCTGCCGGAGATGCGTCTTGCAGGCAAACGTGTTGTCGTCACCGGGGGAACAGGGGGACTTGGCGAGGCGATGGCGAGGCGATTTGTGGCTGAAGGGGCAGGCGTGCTCATCTGTGGCCGCAGTGAGGAAAAACTCGCTGCTTTAAGCGGAGAAATTGGTTGCGAGGCATTACCGCTTGATTTGACCGATGTCAATGCCTTTGACGCTTTCGTAACAGAAGCAATAAAGAAACTTGGCGGCATTGATTGTTTGGTGAACAATGCCGGTATATCGCTCCACGAGGAGTTTCAAACCGTGACTGCCGAGGGTTTTGATTGTCAAGTAGCCACAAACCTGCGAGGACCGTTCTTCTTAACGCAGCGAGTGTTCAAATATATGGAGGATAATAAGGTAAAGGGCAATATCCTTTTTGTGTCGTCCGAGACCGGCGAGACTGCTGACATTCGCCCGTATGGCCTGACCAAGGCGGCTGTCAATAGCCTGGTCCAGGGTCTTGCCTATCTCTACGCTCCACATGGCATACGCGTCAACGCGATCGCTCCCGGGGTGACGGCTACGGGCATGACTGGCGTTAGCAATACAAACCTATATTATCCGGCCAACCCCAACGGCCGCGCCTATCTGCCCGAGGAAATGGCTGAAGTGGCAACATTCTTATTATCCGACGCTTCGGGTTGTATCTCCGGCCAAATAGTCACATGCAATAACGCCAAAACCGTCAACGCCCGTTGGAAGTAAATGGTGAATTAATTGCTGGGATATATATAAATCGCTGAATTAACGCAATTAGCGGTTATTAATAACATAATAATGGAGAAATTTTATTCGGCTGAGCGCAATGTGCAGATTTTAGTGGCATTGCTTAAGGCTCACAATATACGCTATGTGATTGCCTCGCCCGGCACCACCAACATTAACTTTGTGGCCAGCGTACAGTGCGACCCGTGGTTCAAAGTGTACTCGTCCGTCGACGAGCGCTCCGCGGCCTATATGGCCTGTGGCATCGCCTCCGAAACAGGCGAGCCTGTCGTGTTGTCGTGTACAGGCGCTACAGCGTCGCGCAACTACGTGAGCGGAATGACCGAGGCCTATTACCGCAAACTGCCTGTGCTCGCTGTCACTTCCACCCAAAATCCCGTCCGCGTAGGGCACCTCGTGCCGCAGGTTATTGACCGTTCCGCCCAGCAGGCCGACACGATGCTCATGAGCATTATGCTCAACACCGTCGCCACACCAGACCAGGAGTGGGACTGCGAAATCAAGGTCAATCGGGCCCTGCTTGAGTTGCGCCATCGTGGAGGTGGCCCCGTCCACATCAACCTCGAGACGACCTACGCCAAGGACTTCACGCTGCGCTCTCTGCCGCCTGCACGTTTTATTGACCGTCTCATGCCAGGCGATGAGTTGCCTCCGTTGCCACAGGGACGCATCGGCGTCTTTGTGGGTGCTCACCAGCCGTTCTCGGCCGAACTCGAGGCCGCTGTCGACCGCTTTTGCGCCCTGCACGATGCCGTTGTCTTCTGCGACCATACCAGTGGATATAATGGTAAGTTTGCATTCCACCACGCCCTCGTTGTTTCGCAGCTCAACCTCTCCAAGAGCGATATCGCCATGGAACTGATGATTCACATCGGCGAGGTGAGCGGCGACTATTCGATGGACGGCCTCGGCGTGAAGGAGGTGTGGCGCGTGAGCGAGGACGGAGAGTTGCGTGACCGCTTCAAGAAGTTGCGTCATGTTTTTGAGATGAGTGAACTCGAGTTTTTTACCCGTTACGGCGCAGTTGACGGCGAGACTCCAGAGACGACATATATCGACTTTTTGCGTAAACTTGATGCGGAAGTGCGCTCCAAATTTCCCGAGATACCATTCTCGAATATTTGGATTGCGAGCCGCAGTGTGGATCTGTTGCCGGCCGGAGCGTCGCTTCATTTGGGTATTCTCAACACCCTGCGCAGTTGGAATTTGTTTGCGTTGCCGCAGAGCGTCAGCGGCCGGTGTAACGTTGGTGGCTTCGGCATCGACGGCGATTTGAGCGCGATGATTGGCGCGTCGCTTGTCAATCCGGCCAAACTCTATTTTGCCGTCGTTGGCGACCTTGCGTTCTTCTATGACATGAACGTGCTCGGCAACCGTCACGTGGGTGATAACGTCCGCATTATTCTTATTAACAATGGCCGCGGCACCGAGTTCCATAACTACGACCACCCGGCGGCTGCTTTCGGTGCCGGCGGTGACCCGTTTATGGCGGCTGCAGCCCACTACGGCAACCAGTCTCGCGACCTTGTGCGCCACTATGCCACAGACCTCGGTTACCGCTACTTTGCCGCCTCCACCAAGGATGATTTCCTCGCGTGTCGTGACGAGTTTTTCAGCCCTACGGTGTCACAGCGGATGTTGCTTGAGGTGTTCACCGATTCTGATGATGAGAGCGATGCCCTGCGCATCGTTAAGAACTACTATGCCGATGCAGGCGGCAATGTCAAGATTCTGGCCCGCAAGGTTCTGGGCAACCGCGTGATGTCAGTCTTGCGCCGCATTCTCAAAAAATAATCTCCTAAAAACAACAAATTCAACAAATTAAACGAATTAACTGCAGCTGAAAGAAATTCGTTAAATTAGCGGTAAAATTTTAAAAACCGCGAATTTAGCGAATTAAGCTAATTGATTGAGGCAGCAACGCATTCGCACAATTCGCATTAATTCGCACAATTCGCATCTCTCATGAGAGTAGGGATTGTTACACAGCCGTTGCAGAACAATTATGGCGGTATTCTCCAGAATTGGGCGCTACAGCAGGCTCTCAAGGACATCGGTCATGAGCCGATTACTCTTGATGTGGGGCTGAAGTACGGCTACGGCCGCTATGCGCTCAGCATTGGCAAATACTTTGCCGACCGCCTTATGGGCCGCTCGCGCCGTTTTCCGTCGCCGCCTTGCCACGGTCGTCTCGCCTCGCGCCTGACCGGTGAGTTCTTCCATCGGCATATCATCGCTACCGAACCGGCACGGCGATACTCGGCCGGGATGATAGACCGATACCATCTTGATGCTATTGTGGTCGGTAGCGACCAAGTGTGGCGTCCGTTATATAACGATAGTATTGAGGATATGTTCTTGCGGTTTGCCGAGGGACGTGATGTAAAGCGTGTGGCATACGCGGCGTCGTTTGGCGTAGACGAGTGGGAACTAACCGAGGCACAAACTGCAGCGTGCCGACCGTTGGCGCAGGCATTTGACGCGGTGTCGGTGCGTGAGGCAAGTGGTGTTGAACTTTGTCGCGAGCACCTTGATGTGGAGGCCGTTCATGTTCTCGACCCTACCATGCTGATTGATGTTGCCAAGTATCACAAATTATGTGCCGATATTCCACGAGAGGAACCATTTGTGGCGGCCTATTGTATCGACCTTTGTGATGAGAAGCGCCGCTTCTTTGACGAAGTGGCCGCAGGGTATGGTCTGCCTCTCAAACTCTTCTCGGCTAATGGTGATGTGTCGCTCAGTGTTGAGCAGTGGCTGTCGATGTTCCGCGATGCCGCCGTGGTGATTACCGACTCCTTCCATGGTACCGTCTTCTCCATCCTTAACCGCAAGGAATTCTATACGCTCGGCAACGTCGCGCGCGGCACGTCCCGCTTCGCGTCACTGCTGGCCGTCTTTGGCCTCGAGGCCCGCCTTGTCACCGACCTCTCCGCCGCCACCGCGTTGCCTCCCATCGCTTGGATCCAGGTTACAGACGCCCTCAATCAGCTCCGTGACCAAAGTCTTTCATTCTTGAGAGAGGCATTATCCTGATTGAGTAGATACAACAAATTTAACAAATTAATCAAAAAGCGAGTGATATAAGGTTAAAATTATTTGATAAATTTGTTTAATTTGTTGTTTGTAATTTATTGTTTGATTTATGTTTATGTCGCGAGCGTTGCATATAGTGATGCCGATGGCGGGGGAGGGGTCAAGGTTTCTCAAAGAGGGATGGACTACGCCTAAACCGCTGATTGAGTTGCGCGGAAAGGCACTCTTCCAGCGCGCCATCGATAGTGTGGCCGTGCCCGGAGTGCCGATGAAGTATAGTTTTATCGTCCGCCAAGAGCATATAGACCGCTATGCCATTGATGAGCGCATCCGTGCGTTGCAGCCCGGTGCGAACATCTTTGCGGTGCGGCATACAACGCGTGGTGCCGTAGAGACGTGCTTGATGGCGGAGAGTGTGATTGCTGATGATGACGCCGTGGTGGTGATGGACTGTGACCTGGAGTTCCGCAGTAGCCGGTATGCCGAACTGATTTCGGATGCCCTTGCGCGGCCAGCCGACAAGGCAGCCGGCGGCGCGTTGGTGTCGTTTGAGTCCACCGACCCTCGCTACAGTTACGCCGCTGTGGGTGCAAATGGCCTCGTGACCCGCACCGCCGAGAAAGAGCCTATCTCAACTCATGCCCTGTGTGGCGCCTACTTTTTTGCCAGTGGCCGCCAGTTCAAGCAAGTCGCCCATCAGTTGCTGCACGACGGCACACACGGCAAGCCCGAATTCTACGTCTCCCTACTCTACAACTACCTCCTCGCCGCCGGCTCCCCTGTTTATCTAGCCTCCATGGAGGACTACCACTCGTACGGTACGCCCGAAGAACTGAAACAACAAATGTAAATTAA
>CAMHQD010000048.1 GCA_946187345.1 uncultured Porphyromonadaceae bacterium
GACTACGCCCCGAGTGGACTTTCACCACAGATGTACAACATGCCCGTCATACTAAGAAAAATGTCCATCACGGGATTAACGTGATGGACATTTTGCATTTTGTTTTCAGTTTGACTTCAAAACCTTGTATCGTCGCTGGAGCGCGACCAGCACACTTCGTTCGGCCAATGGATTTAGACCACGGAAGGTTGTACGCCGCTTGAGTTCATCCAAAGGCATTTCTAAAAGCAGTTTGGCGATACATTCGTCGGCGAAAGAGTTAGACACGACGTTGACACCTGTGAAATCCAGAACAACCTTGTCACTCTCCTTAATCAACGTCAACAGTTTCTCGCGGAGTTTCATACCCATATCACGGGTGCCAAAATCTGTTCCGTACTCTATAAACTTAAATTCTACCATAACGACTCCAATTCTTCTGTTTCAACAAATGTCTCGTTATATTCTTCGGCGGCATCCACTCTGTGGTCCACTACTTGGTTGGGATCAATCTCATTGGCGGTGCCAATTACCATATAAATGAGAGTCCCTTGCCAGTAGCCATTCTCGAGGCATGATGTCTCTCCGTCTTTGATAATCAATTTGTGGCCACCGGAATGCAGGATAAACACCTTTCCAATCTTCTCAATAAGTTTGGCGGTAGTATACAGGCCAAAACCCATTCCTTTACCATCGGTGATAGTGTCTTGCAGGCATAGTATGAGAGCCTCTGCCTCTGTCACATCGCTGTATTTCTCGTTCTCGGCAAGCGATGCCTTGATGCCTATACCGTCATCCGCAATAAGAATACGCAGAATTTTATCGGATTTGTCGTAATAGGTGATAGCCGTGCCCAAAGGTTTACCAGAATGTATATGAACATTGTCCATCATCTCATACAGACAATAACTTAAGGCCTGCAACACGCTGACCTCAATCTCAAAATGGGAAGTCATGGCATTAATGACATCCCGATAGACGTCATTCAATGTCTGCGCATCGAAGACGTCTATCGAGACGTTGCTTGTCCCCTTAAAATATTTGTCTAACAGAAAAGCAATGTCGATACACTCAATTCACGCGGGACATTAATTGTTGAGGATGTACTCGAGAACGGCGTTGACGTCGCCCACATCGACGGCTGTGTCGCCGTTGACGTTGAACTTGGCGTCGTCGTTGCCGGCGAGGATGGCCTCGAGGATGGCGTTGACGTCACCCACATCGACGGCGTCATCGTTGTTGACGTCGAACGGGTTGTGGGCACCGCCGTCAAGGTCGCCCTTGATGGCGAAGAAGTCCTTCCACTGGTCGGCAGCATTGTAGGCCGCGAATTGGTTGGAGTTAACGTGCAAAGTGCAGCCGCTGGTGGAGTTGTAGAAGACATTGGTACCCAGTGTGATGTCGGCACACGCGGGGTGTGACGAGAAGTTCTTCAGGCCGGTGCACTCTTCAAAGGCGTTGGGGCCGATGGATTCCACGCCGTCGGGCAACTCAAACGCCTCAAGGGCTTTGCAATTGTAGAACGCTCTATTTCCTATGCTCGTCACGCCCTCGTTGAGGGTAAACGTCTGGAGGACGGTGCATTCATAGAATGTTAAGGCCTGAACCTGGTTGATGACGGAGTTGTTGGTCACCGTGGTGAGGTCGGTGCAGTTCTGGAAGGCACCCATGCCGAGCGAGGTGAGCGATGAGGGCAACAGCACGGCCTTGAGCGGAGTGAAAGCAAAGGCGAAGTCGCCAACAGTCTGGACTGAACACAGATTGAGAGTCGTCACACCGCTCCCGTAGAACGCGCTATTGCCGATGGAGGTCACCGAAGCGGCGAATGACGGTTGGCGCAGGAACTGGAAACTATGGCACAGATACGCCGGAATGTGAACAACGCCGTTCTTAAAGTTCACCGCCGTGATTTTAGCACGTGAACTATAGAATGGTGAGGAAGTGGGGGTACTGAAGTCGGGATAGTTGGCCGGCTCCCAGTTGACCGTCTCGATGGCTGTGCAGCCCGCCAACAGGTTATTGGGAATACTGGTGACGGTGCTGCCGATGGTCACTTCGTTGAGCGAAGTTGCCGCAGAGGCGAACGGGCTCGCGCTGAAGTTGGGCATCGTGGCGGCATTCCAAGTCAGGCGCTCAATCTTGCCACAGCCCCAAAACGCGTTGCCGCCGATTGATGTCACGCCCTCACCAATGACGAGGGTCTGCAACTTGGTGCAGCCGCTGAAGGCCTCGGCACCGATGTTTTTAATCCGTGCCGAGCGGAGTATCACGCCCGTGACATAGGTGTTGCCCTTGAAGGCCGTCGGTGCCACTGACGTGCAATAGTAGACGCGGTCGTCGCCACCAAAGATAATTGAGTGATAACTATAACCGGCGAGATTGAAGTCTTCAATATCAATTATTTGGGAACTGGAGCCCGAAGTGATGTGCACTAATGCCATCTCGCCGGGGGCGCTATCGGTGGCCGGCTTGGTGTAAACGTAGTAGTGCTTTTCTGATGTGTTGGTGGGGGTGGCCACAGCATCATAGCAGTCCTTGCTCAGGGTGGGATTCATAAAGGTGGTGATGCCGGTGGCAGTCGCCTTGGCAACGGCGTCCTCGGTGGGCAGATAGAGTTTCCCCTTGAGGGTGGAATAGGTGCGGAAGGCCGTCGTGGCAATGTTGGTTGCCGACGGATTGAGCGTGGTCCACTTGATAGCGGACACGTTGGAGCCGAGGATGACGTTGCCGCCGATGTCGGTGAGCGAGCCCGGCAGGGTTAGTTCGGTGAGTTTGTTGCAATCGGAGAATGCGCTCCAACCCAGGTACCTCGCGCCGAAGCACACCTTGGCCGTGGTGAGTTGCGGCATGCCCGTAAAGGCGCCATCCTTGATATAGACATGCATCGTCTTGCCGTTCAGTTTCAAGAAACCGGGCACTGTGAGACTGGTTGCCGAGTAGCGCGGCACCACGTCGGCGCCGACGAGCACGGCCTCGCCGGTGGAGGTCTTGTCGTAGACAAAGTCGCCGTAGGCGACATATTGCGATGTGTCGACCTGCTCATCGGTGATGTCGACGGCCGACTTGGCAAGGTCAACGTTGGTCAGTTGCGACACTGTCATATATGTCGGCCGCTTGATGGTGATAACATCGGGAGCCGAAATAGTGGTGACGCTACCGATGTGGGCATTGGTGGAGGAGGTGTGCGCATTGAAGTGGATATTGGTTGTCTTCTTCAAGCCGCGGTCAACGGTTGGCGTGGCGTAGCGCGTCGCAAACGTGAGTTGTTTGAGATTGTAGATGCCGTTTTGTTGTGTGGTGAAATTGCAATTGGCGATTTTCATCGTCACATTGCTCGTTCCCTCACGTCCCTGCAGAGCATGGCCGTTGGATGACTGCAGGTTGAGCGTACCGGCACCGGTCAGCGTCAGGTTGCAGTTGTACAGGCCGATAGCGTTCTGCGAGCCGGCGGTGCTGATAAACGAGGTGGTGCCGCTCACAATCTCGATGGTGACGTTGCCGCCACAAACGACCGAACTGGCGTTGTTGGCCGTCAACGAGTTGGTGCCGCTCATCTTGATGGTGAGGCTTGTCACGTCCTTGCAGTCGATGCCGTTGTTGTTACTGCCCGAGCGGTTGCACACCACATTGTTGATTGTCAACACCTTGGTGGATGCGTTATAGGACACTGAGCCGCCACCGGTGGTCAGCGATGTGGTGCCGGTGATTTTGTTGCCGTTCACCCAGATGGTTTCGGCCATGGCTCCGGCCGCCGTGAGCATGGCCATCGCCAATAATGCAATAAATTGTTTCATAATCTGTTCTGTTAAAAAACGGTACGTACCGTAAACAATAGTATATTTGGTGGCAAAGGTACGAAAAATAATTCATAAAACTACGTCTCCCGCAAATTTTCTTGAATTTTCTCTCGTCTATTATCGTCTATAACGACGTCTATTTTCGTCATTTTTTTACTTTAGCGTGAATAGACGCTGACCTCAATCTCAAAATGGGAAGTCATGGCATTAATGACATCCCGATAGACGTCATTCAATGTCTGCGCATCGAAGACGTCTATCGAGACGTTGCTTGTCCCCTTAAAATATTTGTCTAACAGAAAAGCAATGTCGATACACTCAATTCACGCGGGACATTAATTGTTGAGGATGTACTCGAGAACGGCGTTGACGTCGCCCACATCGACGGCTGTGTCGCCGTTGACGTTGAACTTGGCGTCGTCGTTGCCGGCGAGGATGGCCTCGAGGATGGCGTTGACGTCACCCACATCGACGGCGTCATCGTTGTTGACGTCGAACGGGTTGTACTCGTCATCGGGAAGGTCACCCACCTTGTCGAAGAAGTCCTTCCACTGGTTGGCGGCCTTGTAGGCGTTCAACTGGCTGGGCCGCACATGGAGCGTGCAGCCGCTGGTGGAGTTGTAGAAGACATTGGCGCCCAGCGAGATGTCGGCACACGCGGGATAGGACGAGAAACTCGTCAGGCCGGTGCAGTTCTCAAAAGCATTGCTGCCGAGGGACGACACACCGAAGGGCAGGTCGAACGACGTGAGCGCCCGGCAGTTGTAGAACGCGCTCTGGCCGATGGTCGTCACACCCTCGTTGAGGGCAAACGACTTGAGACTCGTGCAGCCGTAGAACGTATTATCCTTGACCGCGTTGATGGAGGAGTTGTTGGTCACCGTGACGAGGCTTGCGCAGCCGCTGAAGGCCGCCGTGCCGAGCGACGTAAGCGACGACGGCAGCGTCACCGCCTTGAGCGGCGTGCCGGCGAAGGCGAAATTGCCGATTGACTGTACCGACTGCAGGCTGACGGACGTCACACCGCTGCGGTAAAAGGCATACGCCCCGACGCTGGTCACGTTGCCGGAAACTGACGGCTGCGTGAGTGCCGAGAAGTCAGCGCAAAGGTAGCCGGGGATGTGCCGCACACTGCTCTTGAAATTCACCGTCGTGACCTTGTTGCGCGAATTGTAGAACGGTGCCGCCGCAGTGCTGTAGAAGTCGGGGTAGTTGGCCGGCTCCCAGTTGACCGTGGTGATGGCGTCGCAAGCCGCCAACAGATACTTGGGAAGGGTGGTGACCGTGCTGCCGATGTTGACTGTGGTGAGCGCGCTTGCCGACGAGGAGAACGGGCTCGAGGCAAAGTCGGGCATCGCGGCGGCATTCCAGGTCAAGGTGTTGATGCCAGTGCACCCCCAGAACGCGTTGCCGCCGATTGATTTCACCCCCTGGCCGACGTTGACCGTCTTCAGGGCGGTGCAGCCGCTGAAGGCTTTCTCGCCGATGGAGCGGATGGTGGACGCCGGCATGAGTGCGGAGACAAGTTTCGGATTGTTCTCCAGAGCATAGGGCGCGATGGCCGTGAGGTCATAGGTGCGCTTGTCGCCGTAGGACACGTCGTACTTGTAACTGCACAGGTAGTCGGTCAATGCGTTGGCGGTG
Source organism: uncultured Porphyromonadaceae bacterium (assembly GCA_946187345.1). GTDB lineage: Bacteria > Bacteroidota > Bacteroidia > Bacteroidales > Muribaculaceae > Sodaliphilus. The sequence continues at coordinate 5,421 of CAMHQD010000048.1, forward strand.
CTCAGGTTGAGCGAGATTGTGCTCTGGCCCGACGTGAGTCCCACCAGTGCCATCTCACCGTTGCTCGACGCGGTGGCGGCCTTGGTGAGCACATACCGGTATTTGTCGAAGGTGCTCGTGTGCTCGATGGTCACGTCATAGCAGTCCTTACTGGCTTGCGCGGTGCAGTATAGGGAGGCATTGGTGGGGTAACGCGCCGCCGCCGCGGCGTTGGGCAGATAGACCGTGACCTTGCTGGTCATGTAGTCGTAGGTGCGGAAGGCTGTTGCCGACAGGCTGGGCACCGCCGAGGGGTCGAGCGTGGTCCAGAAGACTGTCTTCACAGCCGTGCCAAGCACGATGTCGGCGCCGATAGTGGTGAGCGAGCCTGGCAGGTCCACCCTCTGCAACTTCTTGCAATTGAAGAAAGCGTTATCCATGATTTCCGTCACGCCATAGGCTACCCTGGCGTAGGTCAGATTGGGTCGTCCAGCAATCCCGCGTTCGTTGATGGCTACCGGAAGCCGTTTGCCGTTGAGAGTGACAAACCCCGGGATGAGCAGTGAGGTGGCGGCGTACTTGGCGGAGACGTTCAGTCCCACGATAACGGCCTTGTCACTCGATGACGACTTGAAGATAAAGTCGCCAATTTCGGTATAGTCGGGTGTGGCGACCGCCTCATTGGTGATGAGCACCTGCTTGGTGGCATACTGCGCTTCGGTCAGATTGGAGACTGATGTGACAACATCCATCTTGGCCGACACATTGGTACCGCTGACAAAATGCGATATATTCTTCATGTGAGGGACACTCGTGCTGCTGTGAGGCTGCAAGAGGATATTGGTGGAGGACCTCAGGCCGGCGTCCACCCACGAGGTCGACGAGCCGCCAATCGACAACTCACTCAAGTTGTAGAAGTCGTTGCCGGAACTCGTGATGGTGCTGAAGGCAATGGCCATCGTCACATCACTCGTTCCCTCGCGCCCCTGGACGGCGCAACCGTTGGTCGATTCCAGATTGAGCCGACCGGTGCCGGTGAGCGTCAGACTGCAGTTGTAGAGGCCGATAGCGTTCTGACTGCCGGCGGTACTGGTAAACGTGGTGACGCTGCCGAGTTCGGCGTTTATCGTCACCCGGCCGCCACAAATCACGGCACTGGCGTTGTTGGCCTTCAACGAATTGGTGCCGCTCATGTTGATCGTGAGGTTGGTGACGTCCTTGCAGTCGATGCCGTTGTTGCCGCTGCCCGAGCGGTCGCAGACCACATTTTTGATCGACAGCACCTTGGTGGTGGCATTATAGGAGACGGTGCCGCCACCGGTGTTCAGCGTTGTCGTGCCGGTGATCTTGTTGCCGTTCACCCAGATGGTCTCGGCCATGGCGCCGGCGGCCGTGAGCATGGCCATCGCCAATAATGCAATAAATTGTTTCATAATCTGTTCTGTTAAAAAACGGTACGTGCCTTAAACAATAGTATATTTGGTGGCAAAGATACGAAAAATAATTCATAAAACTACGTCTCACGTAAAATTTCTTAAACATAAGGACATAAGAAACATAAGAAACATAAAAATTTTACAATAGTTCGGTAAATTTTAGAGGTTAGCGTCTATTCACGTCTATGACAACGTCAACTCACGTCTAAAATAAAAAAATTGACAAAAATAGACGTCGTTATTGACGACAATAGACGCAAAACAAATCAGCCAAAAGTGGTCAAAAAACATCACTTTTGGCTGATTTGTTTTCAACCCAACCAGCCAAAAGTCGGTCAAAAACATCACTTTTGGCTGATTTATTTTGCTCAATCCAAAGAAAAACATTACCTTTGCGGTCACAATAACAGCACATTAAAGCATTATGGAGAAACTCATCGGAAGGAAGGCCGAGATTGAAGAATTGGAGCGCTGCATGGCATCGGATCGCTCAGAGTTTGTTGTGGTTGCCGGTCGACGACGCATCGGCAAGACATTTCTTGTCAACAACGCTTTGGGAGGTCGCATATCCCTCACTTTTGCCGGTTCCCACAAGTCTCCGCAGGCAAGGCAGTTAGAGAAGTTTGCCCAAACGATGGTCAAGGCCGGCTTATGCCGCCTGGCGCCACGGCTCAACTCGTGGTATGACGCGTTTGACGCGTTGGAGGCATCGCTGCCATTGCTGAACACGACGGAAAAGAAAGTATTGTTTTTTGACGAGATGCCGTGGATTGACACGCCGGGCAGCCAGTTTGTCGCCGCTCTGGAGGACTTCTGGAACGGATGGGCCTCACTGCGCGATGACATTATGCTCGTGGCCTGCGGCTCGGCCACATCGTGGCTCGTAGACCAATTGCTTGAGAACCAGGGCGGGCTCCACAACCGCATCACGTCACGCATCAACTTGCAGCCGTTCACCCTGAACGAGTGTCGGCAGTATGCCGAAAGCAAAAATTGTGTCTGGGACTATTACCAGATAGCCCAGATGTATATGTACATCGGAGGCATCCCTTTCTACTGGAGCCTGCTCACCTTCAACAAAGGCATCGCCGAAAATGTTGATGAATTGTTTTTCTCACGAAGTGCCAAACTGAGAGGGGAGTTCAACGAGTTGTATCAGGTATTGTTCCGCGATTCAGAGGCATACACGTCCATCATGCGGTTGCTGTCAGGCAAGCGCGAGGGGCTCACAAGACAGGAGATAGCCCATCAAACGGGAAGTTCAGGGGGGACGCTCACCAAACGGCTAACAAATTTGGAGCGATGCAACTTCATCATGGCACAGACGCCGGTTGGCAACAAGAGGAGCGGCACGATTTACCGCGTGTGTGACTTCTACACGTTGTTTTACCTGCGTTTTATCGAAAATCAGCACCAACTGTCGCCTCACCATTGGAGCACAATGATTACCGGGCCGGCGGTGGCGGCATGGCAAGGCTTGACGTTTGAGTTGATTGGAATGACCCACGTGGAACAAATTAAAATCGCGCTGGGCATCTACGGTGTGAACACTCAATGCTCGGCATGGCGGTCAAAGAGCACCGGCGATGAACCGAAGGCGCAGATAGACCTGGTGATTGAGCGAGCCGACCACATCACACACCTGTGCGAATTCAAGTTCGCGCCCGACCAATATGTGATTACCGGCGAGTATGCCGAGCGGTTAAGGGAGCGGATGGGGATTTATCGCAGCCAAACCAAGACGCGCAACACATTGCTCACCACATTCATCACGCCTTTTGGCGTGAATCGCGGCAAGAATTACTCTGTGGTTCAGGGCGATATACGGTTGGAGCAGTTGTTTCGGGGCGCAGAGTGAGGACAACGGACAAAATGCCACGTGCCATGTACCACAAAATGTGGGAATCCTTGGGCATGCTCATGAAAATCTTTGAAAATTAATCTCCCGTGAATTTTCGTGAATTTCCGTAAATAATTTATTTACTACATTTGTACAAGACTTCGTCTTGCAATACACAACCTTTTTTGTGAAATAATAATTTTCGGGAATTTTCGAGAGGAAATATAGAGTGTGGCGGAATTTAGGAAATAGTTGGCGGGTAGTGGCGGATAATTCACGGAAAATTCGTAACTTTGCGTGTTAAAACCGCCATTTTGGCGGCATTGCTTTGCATCTAACTGTTATTCACAGACTTATGAATATATCTTATAAGTGGTTAAAAAAGTATTTAGACTTTGACTTCACGCCGGAGAAGACCGGCGAAATTCTCACGTCGCTGGGTCTTGAGGTGGGCGCGGTGGAGCGCATCGAGACCATCCGCGGCGGCCTGCGTGGCCTGGTGGTGGGCGAGGTGCTCACCTGCGTCGAGCACCCCAACAGCGACCACCTGCACATCACCACGGTGCGCCTGGCGCCTGACGCCGAGCCGGTGCAGATCGTGTGCGGCGCGCCCAACGTGGCGGCCGGCCAGAAGGTCATCGTGGCCACCATCGGCACCAAACTCTACGACGGCGACAACGAGTTCACCATCAAGCGCGGCAAGATCCGCGGCGAGGAGAGCCTGGGCATGATTTGTGCCGAGGACGAGATTGGCATCGGCACGAGCCACGACGGCATCATCGTGCTGCCCGGGGACGCCGTGGTGGGCACTCCGGCGGCCGACTACTACGGCGTGGAGGATGACTACCTGATTGAGGTGGACCTGACGCCCAACCGCATTGACGCGGCGTCGCACTACGGCGTGGCGCGCGACCTGGCGGCATGGATGCAGACCCACAAGAATGGGGAGCAGGTGAAGTTGCACCGGCCGAGCGTGGAGGCCTTCAAGGTGGATCGCGCTGACGGCGCGGTGACGGTCACTGTCGAGAACGCCGAGGCCTGCCCGCGTTACAGCGGCTTGACAATCCGCGGCGTGAAGGTGCAGGAAAGCCCCAAGTGGCTCAAAGACCTGCTGCTGGCTGTGGGCCAGCGCCCAATCAACAACATCGTCGACATCACCAACTATATCCTTTTAGGCACCGGCCAGCCGATGCACTGCTTTGACCTGGCTCATGTGGCCGGCGAGCACGTCATCGTCAAGACGGTGGCCGCCGGCACCAAGTTCGTCACCCTCGACGAGGTGGAGCGCACTCTTGACGCCCGCGACCTGATGATTTGCAACGAGCGCGAGCCGATGTGCATCGCGGGCGTGTTTGGCGGCAAGGACAGCGGCGTGACCGAGCAGACGACCGACATCTTCCTCGAGAGCGCGTGCTTCCACCCCACATGGGTGCGCAAGACGGCGCGCCGCCACGGGTTGAACACCGACTCGTCGTTCCGCTTTGAGCGCGGATTGGACCCCAACGCGACAATCTATAACCTGAAACTTGCTGCCCTGCTGGTCAAGGAGTTGGCCGGCGGAGAGATTTGCGGCGACATCGTCGACGTCAAGGCCCAAGAGACGTTCCCCGGCTGGCCGGTGGAACTTCGCTACGACTATGTGGACGGGCTGATTGGCAAGCAGTTGCCGCGCGAGACCATCCGCGCTATCGTCACCGGTCTGGAGATGGAAATCACCGCCGAGACGGCCGAGGGCCTGAGCCTTGTGGTGCCGCGCTACCGCGTGGACGTGCAGCGCCCGTGTGACGTGGTGGAGGACATCCTGCGCGTGTACGGCTACAACAACATCGAGTTGTCGTCGCAGTTCCGCACGAGTCTCTCGGTCAAAGGCGAGGTGGACTTTGAGGACGACACCCAGGAGTTTATTAGCAACCGGCTTAGCGCCACCGGCTACCGCGAGATAATGAACAACTCGCTCACTCCGGCGGCCTACTACGAGGGCAACGCCGTCTATCCGGTGGAGCACTGCGTGCGCATCATGAACCCGCTGAGCAGTGACCTGAACGTGATGCGCCAGACGTTGCTATACGGCGGCCTGGAGAGCATCGCCCGCAACATCAACCGCAAGAACGCCAACCTGCGCCTGTATGAGTTCGGCAACGTGTACAGTTACAACGGCGAGATTGACAATAGCGAGCGCGCATTGGCACCTTATAGCGAGCACCGCATGCTTGGGTTGTGGCTCACGGGCAACAACCACGAGGCGGCGTGGGCCGACGCCACACGGGAGGTGAGCGTGTTTGACCTCAAGGCCGACCTGGAAGGCCTGCTGGCGGCTATGGGCATCGATGTGGAGCGCGAGTTGAAGGCCGAGACCGACAGTGACGCGCTGCTCGAGACGGCGCTGCGCTACCGCGACCGCGGCGGCAACACGGTGGCCACGCTGGCTGTGGTGGAGCACGACGTGCTCAAGAAGGCCGACGTGGATCAGCCGGTGTACTACGCCGAGGTGGACTGGCACCGCGCGTGCCGCATCGCCGAGCGACGCGACATCAAGTATGCCGACCTGCCCAAGACGCTGCCCGTCAAGCGTGACTTGGCACTGCTGGTCGACACGGCGGTGAGTTACGCCGACGTGGAGCGTGTCGTGCGCGAGACCGAGCGCAAGTTGCTCAAGAGCGTGACACTGTTTGACGTGTACGAGAGCAAGAAACTCGAGGCCGGCAAGAAGTCTTACGCCATCAGCCTGACGCTGCAAGACGACGCGAAGACGCTCAACGACAAGCAGATTGACAACATCATGTCGCGCGTGATCAAGGCCCTGCAAGACAAACTGGGCGCCACGCTGCGATAATAATCCTGATAAAACTGAGAGCCCTAAGAATCCTAAGAGTACTAAGACCTCTTAGAATTCTTAGAACTCTCAGAATTCTCAGAACACTTAGAACTCTAACGACTAACGAAATAAACGACTAACATGGGAAGAGCTTTTGAGTATCGCAAAGCGAGAAAGTTGAAACGGTGGGGCAGCATGAGCCGCACCTTTACCAAAATTGGCAAGGAAATCACGATGGCCGTGAAGGCCGGTGGTCCGGACCCGAGCGCCAACTCACGCCTGCGCGCGCTTATGGCCAACGCCAAGGCGGCCAACATGCCCAAGGACAACGTGGAGCGCGCCATCAAGCGTGCCAGCGACAAGGACGCGGGCGACTACAAGGTGGTGATCTACGAGGGCTTCGCCCCCGGCGGCATCGCCGTGCTTGTTGAGACGGCCACCGACAACACCACGCGCACCGTTGCCAACCTGCGCAACTACTTCAACAAGAAGGGCGGCACGCTGGGCAACCAGGGCACGGTGTCGTTCCTGTTCAGCCACAAGTGCTACTTCCACATCGCCCCCAAGGACGGCATCTCGCTCGAAGACCTCGAACTGGAGTTGATTGACCTGGGCGCCGAGGAGGTGGAGCAGGATGAGGAGGAAATCATCATCAGCGGCGCGTTTGAGAGCAACGGCGACTTGCAGAAGTATCTCGAGGACAACGGCTTTGAGATTAACAGTTCGGAGTTTGTCTATGAGCCGAGCGAGTACAAGGAGTTGAACGACGAGCAGCGTGAGGCCGTGGAGGCCCTCATCGAGGTGCTCGAGGACGATGACGACGTGCAGAACGTGTTCACCAACATGGCCGGCTGATGGAGTATAACCACCGAGATATAGAGGGGCGCTGGCAGCGATACTGGCGCGAGCAGGGCACATATCACGTCACTGAGGACGCGTCGCGCCCCAAATTCTATGTGCTGGACATGTTTCCCTATCCCAGCGGCGCGGGCCTGCATGTGGGTCATCCGCTGGGCTACATCGCCAGTGACATCTACGCGCGCTACAAGCGTCAGCGCGGCTACAATGTGCTGCACCCGATGGGCTATGACGCCTACGGCCTGCCGGCCGAGCAGTATGCCATCCAGACCGGTCAGCACCCCGAGGTGACGACCAACGAGAACATCGCCCACTATCGCGAGCAACTCGACAAGATCGGCTTCTCGTTTGACTGGGACCGCGAGGTGCGCACCTGCGACCCGGCCTACTACAAGTGGACGCAGTGGGCCTTCCTCAAAATGTTCGCCAGTTACTATGACACGGCAGCCGACAAGGCCCGCCCCATCGGCGAACTGGTGAAGCACTTTGAGACGCGCGGCACCGAGGGCGTGAGCGCCGCCAGCGGCGAGGAGCACACGTTCACGGCCGCCGAGTGGGCGGCAATGAGCCGTGTGGAGCGCGAGCGCGTGCTGATGGACTACCGCATCGCCTATCGCGGCAACACGATGGTGAACTGGTGTCCCGCGCTGGGCACCGTGCTTGCCAACGACGAGGTGAGCGAGGGCCTGAGTGTGCGCGGCGGCCACCCTGTGGAGCAGAAGATGATGAGCCAATGGTGCCTGAGGGTGAGCGCCTACGCCAAGCGTCTGCTTGACGACCTCGACACGATTGAGTGGAGCGAGTCGCTCAAGGAGACGCAGCGCAACTGGATTGGCCGCAGCGAGGGTGCCGAGATGCACTTCCCGATAGCCGGCCGCAGTGACGCCGACCTGCTAATTTTCACCACGCGCGCCGACACCATCTTTGGTGTCACCTTCATGGTGCTGGCGCCGGAGAGCGACTACGTGAGCCTTGTCACCACCGACGGGCAACGCGAGGCCGTGGAGGCCTACCTCGATGAGGTGCGCCACAAGACCGAGCGCGAGCGCATGATTGACAAGAAGGTGAGCGGCGTGTATAGCGGCAGCAATGCCGTGAACCCCGTCACCGGCGAGGAAATTCCCATCTACATCAGCGACTATGTGCTGGCGGGCTACGGCACGGGCGCCATCATGGCAGTGCCGGCCCACGACAGCCGCGACTACGCCTTCGCGCGCCACTTCTCACTACCCATCGTCCCCCTGATTGAGGGAGCCGACGTGAGCGAGGAGAGTTTCGACGCCAAGGAGGGCATCATGGCCAACAGCAGCAACGGGCGCCTGCAGTTGAACGGACTGACGGTGAAACAGGCGATTGCCCGCACCAAGGAGTATATCGAGGCGGCCGGCATCGGCCGCGTGAAGGTGAACTACCGGTTGCGTGACGCCATCTTCAGCCGCCAGCGCTACTGGGGCGAGCCGTTCCCTATCTACTATGACGCCGACGGCATGCCTCAGCCGCTCGACGAGAGCGAGTTGCCGCTGCGTCTGCCCGAGGTGGACAAGTTCCTGCCCACCGAGAGCGGCGAGCCGCCGCTGGGCCGCGCCGCCAACTGGACGTATGGTGGACAGCCGCTCGAGTTGTGCACCATGCCGGGCTTTGCCGGCAGCAGCGCCTACTACCTGCGCTATATGGATCCGCACAACGACGACGCGCTGGTCTCCCGCGAGGCCAACGACTACTGGCGGCAGGTGGACCTCTATGTGGGCGGCAGCGAGCACGCCACCGGTCACCTGATTTACAGCCGCTTCTGGAACAAGTTCCTGTTTGACTACGGTGTGGTGTGCTGCAACGAGCCGTTCCGCAAACTCGTCAACCAGGGCATGATACAGGGCAGCAGCCGCTTTGTGTATCGCGTGGTGGGCACCAACACGTTTGTGAGCGCCGGCCTGCGCAAGGACTACGAGACGACACCCATCCACGTGGACGTGAACATCGTGGACGGCGTGACGCTCGACACCGAAGCCTTCAAGCGCTGGCGGCCGGAGTATGCCACGGCCGAGTTTGTGCTCGAGGACGGCCGCTACATCTGCGGCACGGCCATCGAGAAGATGTCGAAGTCCTACTTCAACGTCGTCAATCCCGACAACGTGATTGAGAAGTGGGGCGCCGACTCGCTGCGGTTGTTTGAGATGTTTCTGGGTCCCATCGAGGCCAGCAAGCCGTGGGACGACACGGGCATCCAGGGCTGCAACCGCTTTATCAAGCGCCTGTGGGCGCTGTGCCACGACAAGGAGGGCAACTTCGCCGTGAGCGACGAGGCCCCGACAGCGGCCGAGCAGAAGGTGCTTCACGGCCTGATCAAGAAAGTGACAGCCGACGTGGAGGCCTTCAGTTACAACACGAGCGTGGCGGCCTTTATGGAGGCGTTGAACGCGTTGGTGCCTCTCAAGTGCAACAAACGCGCCGTCATTGAGCCGATTGTGACGCTGCTGGCGCCGTTCACGCCGCACGTCGCCGAGGAACTGTGGCACGCGCTTGGACACGAGGGTACCGTGTGTGACGCGCCTTGGCCCGAGCACGACGAGCGCTACCTCAAGGAAGACACCATCCGCATGGGCGTGTCGTTCAACGGCAAGCCGCGCTACAACATCGAGGTGGCCGCCGACGCCTCGCGCGAGGCCATCGAGCAGGCGGCACTCACGGCCGAAGGCGCCGCCAAGTGGCTGCCCGCCGGCACAACACCCAAGAAGGTAATCATCGTCCCGGGCAAACTTGTGAACATCGTTGTCTAATCCCAACGTTGAGTCATAACTCACTGAATTATTAACCAAAAAATTATCACAATGAGAATCAAAACATTATTGCTCCTGCTGGCGATGGTGGCCGCATGGCTGCCGGCGATGGCCCATCAGGTGACCGTCGACGGCGAGAAGGTAGGCTCCAAAGTGGTGAAGCAGATTCTCTTTGAGGGCGAGGACGTGACCATCGTGTTCAGCGACGGCTCGAAGCAGAAGTGCCTCAACGAGATGATGATTGACATGGCTATCACCGGCGTGAACGAGTTGCGATACTACGACGCGGCCAGCGTCAAGGTTGACGGCGGCACGCTCACCGTGAGCGGCCTCGACCCCAAGCAGCCCATCACCATCGTGAGCGCGACCGGCCGGACAGTGGCCTCCAAAGCAGCCCCCAAGGCCGATGTGGCGGCGATCAACATCGCCCACCTGGCGCCGGGTGTCTATCTGTTGCGCTCCGGCAACACAACCATTAAATTTGTCAAACGCTAAACCCACCATTCACGACTATGAAAAAGTTATTACTTGCCATCACGGCATCATTAATGACGGTGGGCGCGGCGGCCCACGTGATCACCATCACGCTGAACGACGGCACCGAGAAAGTGCTCACCAGCAGCCAACTCAAGAGCATCGACATCGATGGCCAGAAGGTGACCGCCGTGGCCTGGGACGGCAGTGAGATTGAGGGCATCGTGGGCACCGAGGCGCGCGCCATCTCGATGACCGACAAGGCCAAGGTGGTTGAGATTATTGACCGCCATCTGGACTTTACTTACGAGAACATCCCGTTGGGCAATCGCGACGTGAAGTGCATCAACTACGTCTACCCGTCGGTTGACCCGCGCGGCGAGGCGATCACGTTGTCGGGCACAATTCTGATTCCGAACAACATCTACGACGGCGAGGCCCAGAGCGATGGCATCTTGTGGTATAACCACTACACGATTGCCAACAAAAACGAGGCTCCGGGCAAGGGCACATTCTCGCTGGAGACTGTGCTGCTGGGCAACCTGCTCAAGCCCAACTACATCGTGGTGGAGAGCGACTTCTACGGCTTTGGCGTGACGGAGCGCTACCCGCAGGCCTACCTCTACGGTCAGGCCAACGCCAAGGCGAGCGTTGACGCCCTCTACGCGGCACGCGAGATCCTCGACGACCTGGGCATTGATGGCGGCAAGTACCTCTTCAACCTGGGCTACTCCAGCGGCGGTTTTGACTCGATGGCCACCCAAAAGGAGGTTGACAACAACCACCGCGGCAACATCAAGATTGACAAGACCTACAGCGGTGGCGGCCCGTGCGACCTGTCGGTTGTTTACCGCGACTATGTGGAGGTGGACGCGATCAAGTACCTCTGCGCCGTGCCTCTGATGATTGTCGCCTTTAACGAGAGCGGCCAAATGGGCTTGGACTACAATGAAGTGTTCCAATCACCGCTGGCCGACCACGTCAACGACTGGATTTTGAGCAAGGACTACGACACGTGGACCATCAACGGCTTTATCGGCGAGGGTACTCTCGTGAGCCAAATGCTGCAACCGGTTTACTGCGACCTTGAGAGTGAGAAGGCCAAGAGCATGATGCAACTATTTGACTCGATGTCCAACACCACCGACTGGGAGCCGGACCCCGAGGACAACTTCTACCTGATCCACTCCCGCGACGACGACTATGTGACCTTTGGTGCCGCCCGCTCGATGACCGACTATCTGGTGTCGAAGGGCTTTGAGAAGAGCATTATCCCCGGCCGCACCAATTTCCAGACCAATCTGGTGGTGAAGAAACTGGGTCACATTCTGACGATGCTCGTCTACTGCGTGCAGGTGGCTGCCGACATCAAGGCATGGCCGGTGATTCACGCCACGGCCGAGAGCGAGGCGGCGTTTGAGGCTCTTGCCAAAGCCGAACTGCCGGTGACGCAGACGCTCGACTACTTCAATGAGTTGGGTCTGAACGCCAACGACGTGATCTACGTTGTGCAGCAATTCCTGGCTAAGATTCAGGAGGGTGGCGGCGAGATACCCGCCATCGACCCGGCCGTTGTGCTCAGTGGCCTGCTGGAGAAGTTGGGTGTGACGCCCCAGGAACTGCTCGAGATGAGCGACGACAGCGGCCTTGACCTGCAGAAGATGCTCATGGACATTGCCGTGTGGCTGAAGACGCACCCGGGCTCGCTTCCCGGCGAGTCGGAGGGTGGCGAGACACCCGAGCAGATTATCCGCCGTGTTGCCGCCAAGGACGCGCCGGTGAACCCGGTGAAGGCCTACGAGCAGCAACTGATGGAATACTACCGTCTGACCGGAGTGTTCGACAAGTGACAGAGCATCCGCAAGCCAAACGCAAGCCAAGCGCGGCCGTCACTTGACGGCCGCGCTTTTTCGCCCCGCCACTAAAAATTCAAAAAAACGAAAAAAACTTCACGCTTCATACCTCGCACGTCACACTTTTTCCGTACCTTTGCAGCCGATTTTAACAACAGTATTAACATGGTGGACAAATTTGCCTGATTGCAACCACCCAAAAAAATGCTAAAATGAACTACCTATTCACATCCGAATCGGTGTCCGAAGGACACCCCGACAAAGTGGCCGACCAGATTAGCGACGCGCTGCTGGACCGTTTTTTGGCCTATGACCCCCAGAGTAAAGTTGCCATCGAGACCCTCGTCACCACCGGCCAGGTGGTCGTGGCCGGCGAGGTGAAGAGCAACACCTACGTCGACCTGCAGGACGCGGTGCGCCAGGTGGTGACACGCATCGGCTACGACCGCTCGGAACTGATGTTTGACGGCCGCTCATGCGGCCTGCTTGCCGCGCTGCACGAGCAGAGCGGCGACATCAACCGCGGCGTGGAACGCGACACGCCAGCCGAGCAAGGCGCCGGTGACCAGGGAATGATGTTCGGCTACGCGTGCGACGAGACACCGGCCTACATGCCGCTCACGCTCGACTTGGCCCACACCATCCTGCGCGAACTGGCGGCCATCCGCAAGACGACGCAACTGATGCCCTACCTGCGGCCTGACGCCAAGAGCCAGGTCACTGTGGAGTATGACAGCGAGACACGGCGCCCCGTGCGTGTCCACACCATCGTGGTGAGCACACAACACGATGAGTTCATCCTGCCCGCCAACGGCACCCCCGAGGCACAGGATGCGGCCGACGTCGCGATGCATGACCGCATCGAGGCTGACGTGCGCAATATCCTCATGCCGCGCGTCATCACCGCCCTGCCGCCACAACTGCAGGCGCTCTTTGACGGGAACATCATCTACCACGTGAACCCCACGGGCAAGTTTGTCATCGGCGGCCCCCATGGTGACACCGGCCTGACGGGCCGCAAAATCATCGTCGACACCTACGGCGGCCGCGGCGCCCACGGCGGCGGCGCCTTCTCGGGCAAGGACCCGAGCAAGGTGGACCGCAGCGCGGCCTACGCCGCCCGCCACATCGCCAAAAACGCCGTGGCGGCCGGCCTCGCAAGCGAGATGCTCGTGCAGGTGAGTTACGCCATCGGCAAGGCACAGCCGGTGAGTTTCTACGTCAACACCTACGGCACGGCACGCGTGCAGCGCAGCGACACCGAGATTGCCCTAATCCTCGAATCACTTTTCGAGATGAGCCCCGCTGCCATCGAGGACCGGCTCAAGTTGCGCCTCCCCATCTACGAGGAGACCGCCGCCTACGGCCACATGGGACGCGAGCCGGAGGTCAAGGTCAAGCACTTCCACAGCCCCTACGAGGGTGACCGCGACGTGGAGGTGGAGTTGTTCACCTGGGAGAAACTCGACTACGTCGACATCTTGCGCAACGCCTTCGGCCTCACCACCTGACCGCCGCCCCTTTCACACACGGATTCCCGCCAAACCATTCGTTAGTTCTTGGCCCACGGGAATTCCCGGGTCACCTGCAAAAACCTGTGTTTAGTATGCCATATAACAG
>CAMHQD010000049.1 GCA_946187345.1 uncultured Porphyromonadaceae bacterium
GTCGCTAGCGTTCATCCTGAGCCAGGATCAAACTCTTCGTTGTTGTTATCTTGTTTTCTTTATTTCTAAAGATTTTTTGAACAACCCTGCTTGCTCCGTGACCCGGTCCGAATTGATCGCTATTCTGTAAACTTCACTGTAGTGGAATTGACAAAGGTTTCTTGACACCTTGTCTCTCTTGTACTACGTTGCTTTGTTGCTATGGAAATCTGTCAAAGATCTTGTCTCTCCTGACCGCGGCTTGTTGCCGACAGTCGCGCAAAAAACTCGCGGCCTCTCTGCAAGAGGGAGGCCTTCCCGTTTTGCGAGTGCAAAGGTAGTACCTTTTTTTGACATGACAAAATTTTTCAACAAAAAATCAGCATTTTTTTGAAAAAAATTCAACGGCAGGGTGACACATTATTATATAGAGGGATTGCCGCAGAGGGCAGCCACAGAGACTGACGGACGGGAGCGGCCACGAGGTGGCCGCACACCGGACGGGGGCGGCCTGACGGCCGCCAGTGCGTTGAGGCACGCGGGGGAGGTTCTTCTGTTTCACGACTTGTCGCTGAAACAGAAGAACCGTCCCCGCGTGGTTACGAAGATAGAGAGGCCGAGGGGTCTCGGCCTCTCTCGAATGTTGCGGGTTAGAGGGATTTGAAGAAGTCGTTGCCCTTGTTGTCGACGAGGATGAAGGCCGGGAAGTCGACAACGCGAATCTTCCAGACGGCTTCCATGCCGAGTTCGGGATACTCAACGCACTCGATGCTCTTGATGCTCTCTTGGGAGAGAATCGCCGCCGGACCGCCGATGGAACCGAGGTAGAAGCCGCCATACTTCTTGCAGGCGTCGGTGACTTCCTGACCACGGTTGCCCTTAGCAATCATGATCATGCTCGCGCCATGGCTTTGGAAGAGGTCCACATAGGGATCCATACGGTTAGCGGTGGTCGGACCCATGGAGCCGCAGGGCATACCGGCGGGAGTCTTGGCCGGACCGGCATAGAGGACCGGGTGGTCCATGATGTACTGCGGGAGGCCCTCGCCACGGTCGAGGCGCTCTTTCCACTTGGCGTGGGCGATGTCGCGTCCGACGATGATGGTGCCGCTGAGCGAGAGACGCGTAGCGACAGGATACTTGTCGAGGATTGCGAGAGTCTCAGCCATCGGACGGTCAAGGTCAATCTTCACGCCTCCGCCCTCGCCGGCTTGACGCAGTTCCTCGGGAATGAGGTTGGTGGGGTTAGTGTCGAGGCGCTCAATCCAGACACCGTCGCGGTTGATTTTTGCCTTGATGTTGCGGTCGGCGCTGCAACTGACGCCCAGGCCGATGGGGCATGACGCGCCATGGCGCGGCAGGCGGACGATGCGCACGTCGTGGGCCATATACTTACCGCCGAACTGAGCGCCGAGGCCAATCTTGTGGGCCTCCTCGAGCACCTGTTTCTCCAGTTCGATGTCGCGGAAGGCACGTCCCGTCTCGTCACCTGTGGTGGGCAGCGAGTCGTAGTAGTGGGTAGAGGCGAGTTTGACTGTGAGCAGGTTCTTCTCGGCGCTGGTGCCACCGATCACAAACGCGATGTGGTAAGGCGGACACGCGGCAGTGCCAAGCGACTTCATCTTCTCAACCAGGAAGGGGACGAGGGTGGCCGGGTTGAGCACGGCCTTGGTCATCTGGTAGAGGTAGGTCTTGTTGGCGCTACCGCCACCCTTGGTGACGCAAAGGAAGCGGTACTCCATGCCCTCGGTCGCCTCGATGTCGATCTGGGCGGGCAGGTTGCAGCGTGTGTTCACCTCGTCATACATGGTGAGCGGAGCGTTTTGCGAGTAGCGCAGGTTCTCCTGGGTGTAGGTGTCATAGACGCCATGCGAGAGCGCTTCCTCGTCGCAGAAGCCTGTCCACACCTGCTGGCCCTTCTCGCCGTGGATGATAGCGGTGCCGGTGTCCTGACACAGAGGCAGTTTGCCCTTGAGGGCGACCTCGGCGTTGCGCAGGAAGGTGAGAGCGACATACTTGTCGTTGTCGCTGGCCTCGGGGTCGTGAAGGATGCGCGCCACTTGCTCGTTGTGGCTGCGGCGCAGCATGAACGACACGTCGCGGAAGGCGGCGCGGGTGAGGGCGGTGAGCGCTTCGGGAGCGACCTTGAGAATAGGTTTGCCCTCAAAGTCACCCACGCTCACTCCCTCGGAAGTGAGGAGATAATACTCGGTGTTGTCTTCTCCCAACTGAAACATGGGAGCGTAACGGAATTCCGGTGTTGTTGCCATTGTTGTTATTGTTATAAAAGGTTGAGAGGTTGAGAGGTTGAGGGGTTGAGCCTCGCGCTCTCGCGCTCGGGGTTAATGAAAATAATCTTTTATCTTCGGTGCGCAGCCACCTCGTGGCTGCGCACCGGACGCGTTGGCATCATTGGAGCATGGCGGCGAAAGCGGCGTTGCTCCACAGGACGCGCTTGCCGAGGCTGTCGAGGGTGACTGTCATCACGGCCGGATTAGGCACATCCTTGAGTAACGTTTGGGTACGCTCGGCTCCCATCGCCATACATGCCGTTGCCCAAGCGTCGGCCGTCATGCAGTCCCTGGCGACGATAGTGACGCTGACAAGGTCGCTGACGGCGGCGTTGCCGGTCGTCGGGTCGATGATGTGGCTCACACGGCGCGAGCCATCCTGCCGCCAACGGCGGTAGTTGCCGCTGGTTGCCACCGCAAATCCGGCGGCCTCGACCGCAAGCAGCGGCGTGTGGTCTGATTGACTAACAGTAGAAGTGACAGGGTCATCAATAGACACCGTCCACGGCTTACCATTGGGGTTGACACCGCGGCTGACCACTTCCCCACCGATCTCAACAACGTAGTTTTCGACACCATTGCGGCGGAGCATATCAGCCACCATATCACAAGCGAGCCCTTTGGCGATACTGCTGAAATCCAACTGGACGCGCGGATCAGTCTTAACGAGGCGGCCATTATTGACGGACACCTTGTCCATGCCAACAAAGGCGAGTACACTGTCGATGTCGGCTCGCGACGGAGCGGCATTGACGCTATCGCGACCGAAGCCCCACAGAGCGACAAGCGGCTTGACGGTAGGGTCGTAGGCTCCGCCACTCTTGCCATTGACACGCGCGGCACAGTCCATCAGGCGAGCGATGACATCGTCAACACTATCAGTCGCATTGGAATTGATAGCGGTGAGCCGCGAGTTCTTGTTGAACATCGAGGCACTGCGGTCCACGACATCGAGCACGGCTTGAATGCTATCAGACAGCGGGCCGATTGCCTCATAGGTAATATGATAGGCAGTTGTCCAAACCACACCCTCGTCAGTGAGGTAGCGCGGCGTCTGTCGCTTGCACCACATTGCCGCCATTGCGATAATTGCGGCGACAACAACGGCCCAGTAATATCGAGATTTGAATACCGATGGTAGGCTCATTAAAACTATCGTTTTTAGAAATCGGATACAAAAATAATGAAAAAATGGCGATAATCGGCAATGAATTGAAAAAAATGAGTAATTTTGCAAAAACAAATTACTAATAGATATAACAGAAAGAGATGAAAAAGAAGATTTCAATCATTGTCGCAGCATGTGCGATGATGTTATTTGCATTGCCGACCTCGGCCAAAGTCCATCTTGGACTGCGTGCCGGTCTGCTGATGGACAACCTGAAGTATGACTTTACAAGCATTGGAGCCTACAAGGATGCCTTTAATGACAAGTTGGGCTGGCAGGCAGGCGCCATGATTGAGGTGCCGATACTGTTTCTTGACGTTGACGCGGCTGTGATGTACACTCATCACAATATGGAACTTACAAACGACGAGGGTGGATACCTGAAGCACAGCATGATCAGTATCCCCATCAACTTGAAGTATAAACTCAACATCGTTGGTGTTGGCAAGATTATCAAGCCTATGGTGTTCACAGGCCCTGAGTTCGGTTTCCGCATCAGCGACGAGAAATTCTCCCTCAAGAACATCTCGGGGCAATTCAAGAGTTTCAATACCGCATGGAACTTCGGCTTCGGCGTTGAGTTGTTCAAGCACCTGCAAATCACTGCCGCCTACTCACTTGGTCTGAACAAATCGCTGAGTTACCTTATCAAGGATCCCAGCACTGACGAAATCAAGCAATCGGTAAAGGGGACAAACCGTCACTGGACGGTGAGTGCTTCCTACGTATTCTGAGAGGATGATTGGAGTTTTTGACAGCGGGTTCGGCGGGCTATCGATACTGCGAGAGTTGCGCCACGCGTTGCCGCAGTACGACTACCTGTTTCTGGGAGACAATGCCCGCGCGCCTTACGGCACTCGGTCGATGCAGACGGTCTACGAGTTCACGCTGCAGGCTGTGCGTTATTTGATGTCGCAGGGGTGTCCGTTAGTGATATTGGCGTGCAACACGGCAAGCGCCAAAGCGTTACGCACTATCCAGCAGCGTGACCTGCCGGTGATGGAAGACCCGACTCGACGCGTTTTAGGCGTAATCCGCCCCACGGTGGAGGCCGTGGGCGAGTTGACGCATAGCGGTCACGTGGGCGTGTTCGGCACACCGGGCACGGTGAGCAGCGGCAGTTATGACATCGAGATTGGGCACCTCTATGACGGCCACATCACCGTGACCGGCCATGCGTGCCCGATGTGGGTACCGCTTGTCGAGAACCGTGAGAGCGACGGTCCTGGAGCCGACTACTTTGTGAAGAAAGACATCGACGCGTTGATGGAGGTTGACCCGGAAATCGATGCTGTGATTTTGGGCTGCACCCACTACCCGCTGCTGCTGCCCAAAATCAATAGATATATGCCTGAGGGTGTGAACGTGATTGAGCAGGGCCCGATTGTGGCGGCAAGCCTTGCCGACTACCTGCGGCGCCATCCCGAGATGGACGTGAGGCTGAGCCGTGGCGGCACTTGCCGCTACCTCACGACAGACACGGTGGACAAATTCTCGGAACTCGCCACGGTGTTCACCGGCGAGGAAGTCACGGCCACCAAGGTGACACTGCCATGACCGCCGACGAGAAGACAGCCCTCGTGGAACGGGCATTGAAATCGAGCCGCTCGCAGGAGGCGATTGACCTTGCGAGCGGCTTGATCGCCGATGGCGCCGACGTGGCCCGCGCGCTATACCTGCGCGGCAACGCCCACCGGCAGTTGGGACACTGGCGCGAGGCGCTGAACGACTACCTGGCCTCGATGGAACTGGCGCCTGACGGTCCTGCCGCCGAAGCCTACCGCCACTGCATCGACGTGCTCGACAGTTACTGCCACGACTATTACAACCCGTGAGGGTGGCGCAGGGGG
This sequence comes from uncultured Porphyromonadaceae bacterium, assembly GCA_946187345.1. Classification (GTDB taxonomy): domain Bacteria; phylum Bacteroidota; class Bacteroidia; order Bacteroidales; family Muribaculaceae; genus Sodaliphilus. The sequence goes on from CAMHQD010000049.1 coordinate 5,289, forward strand.
TCGCTGGATTGGGCGCAGGGATCTGCGCCCATCTTAAACATTAAAACTGGGTGGTCACTTCTCGGGCTCGAGGTGGAGGCTGATGTGGGTGTCGGAGCCGAAACGGGCCCTGAGGTCGCGCTCGATGGCCGATGCCCGCTCGTGAGCTTGATGGAGCGGTGTGCTGCCGTTCATGCGCAGGTGCATCTCGATGGCGATGCGGTTGCCGATGCGGCGCGTGCGCAGGTGGTGCGGCGAACTCACATCGTCGTATCGCGTCACGATGTGCAGAATCTCCGCCTCGTCCTCGTCGGGCAGACTGTGTTCGGTGAGTTCGTCGATACCGCTCTTGACGATGCGCAAGGCCACGACGGCGATGACCACACCCACGACCACCGAAGCGACGGGGTCGAGCACGGTCCATCGCTGTCCGAGCAGGATGGCGCCGCCGATGCCCAGCGTCGTTCCTATTGACGAGAGCGCGTCGCTGCGGTGATGCCACGCGTTGGCCTCCATAGCCGCCGACTCGCACTGCCGGGCCTTGCGCAGCGTGTACCAGTAGGTGCCCTCCTTGAGGACAATCGAGAGAACGGCGGTCCACAGGGCGATCCATCCCGGCGCGGCCAACTGTTCGCCGTGCCACCATGCCGCGATGCGTGTGCATCCCGACCAGACGATGCCTCCGGCGACAGCCATCAGCACCAGTCCGATGGCCGTGGCGGCCACTGTCTCATACTTGCCGTGGCCGTAGTCGTGCGAGGCGTCCTGCGGCTTGTTGCTGATGCGCACAAAGGCGAGCACGACGACGTCCGACACCAGGTCGGACAACGAGTGCACAGCATCGGCAACCATCGCGGCGCTGTGTCCCACGACTCCCGCGATGAACTTGACGACCAGCAGCAGGGCGTTCACCACGCCGCCGACAATCGTCACCTTATAAATCTCCTTTTCACGCTCCATGTCGAGACATAACAAAACGTTGCCGCAAAATTACAAATAAAAACACTATCAAGCAAAAATTTGCGTGGGTTGGATTAAATGAGTAATTTTGCCGAATAATTCCACCATAGAAATGATGAGAAAGATAAAGATTGCGATCATGGCGCTTGCCGCGGCCTGCGGCGTGACGGCAGCCGCCCAGGAGACGTCCGGCGGCCGCGCCACCCTGTTTGAATACCCGACGATTCCCGACAGTTGCAGCACACTCGAGAGCCGCTGCAACTTCTATGTGACGCACTTTTGGGACAAATGCGACATCAGCCGCCCCATCAGCGACGAGGCCGCGCTGGAGAACGCGTTTCGCGACTGGGTGAGCCCATTCACTCAAGCCAACCGCACAGCAGTAATCTCGTCTGTGAAGAGTTTTATGTTCAAGGCTGGCAGCAACACGAGCAACCTGTCGAAACTGGGACGTATCGCCGAGCGGGCCCTCTACGGCCCGGAGGCCGAGTTTTGGAGCGACGAGGTGTATGTGGAAATTGCCAAGAGCATGACGCAAAACAAGCAGTTGCCGCGTGAGGAGCGCGAATACTACAAGGGGCAGATTGAGCGCATCAACCGCACGATGCCCGGCGCAGTGATGGATTTTGAGTTCACCACTGCCAACGGCGACAAGCAGTCGTTGAGCAACGTGAAGGGAAGACTGGTGCTGTTGTTTTTCACCGACGACGGTGTAGACAGTTCCATTGACCGGGTGCGGTTGAGCACATCGCCAACGGTGAACGCGTTGATAGATAGCGGCGACATCGCCGTGGTGCATATCCAATCAGTCAAGGCCGATAGCGAGTGGCGCCACAATGCCGATAATTACCCGTCGCAATGGGTGAACGGAGCGGTCGAGGCCATCACCAACTCTTACGACATCCGACAGTTGCCCACGAGTTTTCTGCTTGACGAGGAGCGCAAGGTACTGCAGAAGAACGTTCCCGTGGGCGACCTGCTCGAGGCCCTTAACTAATGCATAATTCATAATTACCCGTTGACGAATGGCTATTGCTGTTTTAATATCCGGAGGGGTGGATAGCGCTGTGGTTGTTCACCGCCTCAGAGAGCAGGGCGAGGATTTGCACCTGTTCTACATTCGCATCGGCATGAAGGATGGTCGCGGTGACTGCAGTGCCGACGATGACATCGAGTTGTGCCAAATGATTGCCGCCCGCTATGGCTTGCCGCTCGATGTGGTGGACCTGCAGACGGAGTATTGGGACAACGTGATGGAGTACGCCCTGAACGAGGTGCGCGCCGGTCGCACTCCCAACCCGGACATGATGTGCAACCGCATAATCAAGTTCGGCTACTTCGAGCAGCGTTGGGGCAACAAGTTCAATATGACGGCCACCGGCCACTATGCCACCACCACGGTGATTGACGGCGTGAAATACCTCTCGACGGCGGTCGATGCGGTGAAAGACCAAACCGACTTTTTAGCACAGATTACCGAGGCGCAACTGGCTCACCTGATGTTCCCGATTGGTGATCTGCCAAAGGAAGAGGTGCGGCGGTTGGCCATGGAGGCACGACTGCCCAACGCCACGCGTCGCGACAGCCAGGGCATCTGCTTTCTGGGCCAGATCGACTACAACGACTTCCTGCGCCGCGAACTGGGCGAGCGTCCTGGCGACATCATCGACGTGGACAGCGGACGCGTGCTCGGCCGTCACCGCGGCTACTGGTTCCACACCATCGGCCAGCGCAAGGGCCTGGGGCTGAGCGGCGGACCGTGGTATGTGGTCGGCAAGGACGTGGAGGAGAACATCGTGTGGGTGAGCGGCGGCTACGGCACCCAGCGTCAATACGGGCGCGAACTGCGCCTGCGCGAACTGCACGCCATCAGCCGCGCACCGTGGCAGAGCGGCGACGGAGCGCTGCGGGTGACATTCAAGAACCGTCACACGCCCACGTTTATCGACGGCACGCTGCGCCGCACGGGCGACGACACATGGCTGCTGGAGAGCGAGGCCGACGTGCAGGGCATCGCCCCGGGCCAATTCGCCGTCATCTACGACAGCGCGCGCCACCTGTGCTACGGCAGCGGTGTGATCTGCTGAGCGAAAAGTCAGAGACTTCGGTCGACGGACGACTGCCCGCCTTTCAAAACTCACTGTGCGAGGATGGCCTGCAAAATGGCGTTCACATCGCCCACGTCGACGGCACTGTCACCGTTGACATCGTATTTCGATGCGTTGTCGCCGACCAGAATCGCCTTGAGCACGGCATTCACATCGCCAACATCGACATTGCCGTCACTGTTCACGTCATACTTGTTGCCGTCGGTGGCGCGGAACACCATATCCCTGCGTCCGCTGCTGTAAGGCTTCCTGGAAGCACTGTTGCCGGTGACAATCTCGGCACTCGCGAGTTGCAGCTCGGCGATACCGTCGATCACATTCGAGAATCGCGACGAGGTGGTGGTGAACGTTCCCGACGAATGGTTGATGAACAGCCTGGCGGTGCCCTTGTTGTTGATGTTGCCATGCATCACCACGTGGCCGCAGGTGATGTCAATTGACGGCACGTCGCGAATCTCGACCGTGCTGCCAGGATACATGTCGAACATAGGATAAGAGCCCTGCGAGCCGTGCTCGATGGTGAGCGTGCCGCTGTTCCCGCCGTCGATGATGACCTTGGTGTTGGCATCGGCACGGATGAACGACGAGAACGACGTGGCCCTGTGCTTGATGGAGTTGTTGCCCACCAGGCGGATGCGCAGCCCGTCGATGTTGGTGGCAATCAACAGTCCGCTGCTGCGGTTGATGTTATTGAGGGTGACAGTCTTGCTGGAGGCGTCGTAACTCAGTCCGGCGGTGACATCACCCTCGGCACTGTTGGCGGCGGTGAGGTAGATGGAGTTGACCGAGACGAAGGAGGCCATGAGTTCGAAGTCGGTGACGACGCTGCCGTCTCCGTTGCAGAGGGCACGTTTGGATGGCACGTAGGCGATGTCCGGCTTGACGGGCGAGCAAGCGGTGAACGTCACCGAGGTGAAGCCGTTAATGACCGACTCTGGGCAGTTCTCCTGCTCGACAAGGTGCAGCCGCGAGGCCTTGATGTTGAGCGTGGCGGCATTGTAGCCGGCACCAACGTTGGCGATGACACCGAGTCGCTGGAGATTGTCGGTGAGGTTGAGGGTGACATTCTCGATGTCGACGTTGATGGGGTTGTCGTTGGACACGGTGTAGATTGCCGTCTGGCCAAAGACGGCACAGCCTCGCGTGAAGTTGACCACCGACGAAGCATAACCATCGCCGGAGATCTTGAACGAGGTGAACGCGCTGACGAGATATTCGTTGCCGATGAAGTCGTTGGTACCCTTGAAACGAATCGTGAGGCCGTCGATGCCGACGCCGATCAACGACCCTTGATAATTTGTGGAAACGTTGTCAAACTCAAGGACCTTGGTGGGTGGATAGTAGGAAATCGTGCCTCGCGAGAGGAAGACGGAAGAAATGCCGGTGACCGTGGTGGACGCGCCAATGTCGACCGACTCGCCTAACACGTTGAGGAAATCGGCACTGGCTGTGAGACAGCCGAGAGCCGCCAGCAGCAACGACAGAATTATATGTTTCATAGTAACTGAATATTATGGATTATCATTACAGGCCTTAACTTGAGAACGCAAAAATACAACAAATCTGTGACAAACCAAAACAAGACGCCGAATAAAATTGGTTAAATCGTCAAAAATCCGTAAATTTGCACCATTATTTGTTTCCGCGCGCCTGCGGCGCGGAATTTACTGAATTGACTGAAGAGGATATCCATTATGGTTGAAGTGAAAGTTATGGGAGTGAGCTACGCGCTGCGTGTTGCCGATGCCTATTTGGTGGTGCTTGAGGAGCCCTTGAGCCGCCGTCGGCTGATGATTGTGGTGGGGCAGGCAGAAGCCCAGGCAATCGCCTTGACGCTGGAGCATGTGGCCCTGCCCCGGCCGTGCACCCACGACTTGTTCCGGCCGTTGATGATTGGGTTTGACATCCGCCTGGAGCGCGTGGAGCTGAGCACAACCAATGAGGCGACATACAGCGCGATGCTACACCTGGAGCGTGCCGGCGAGCGCATCGAGATTGACAGCCGCGCGAGCGACGCCATCGCCATCGCCCTGCGCATGCACGCGCCAATAATGATTGACGAGGCAATCCTCGACAAGACATATACGGCTGTCACCGCCGAAGCCTTAGCCTCGTTGCGCGAGGAGGATATGCCGGTTGACCGCCTGCGTGAGCGCCTCCAACACTTCGTCGACACCGAGGCCTATGAGGACGCGGCGCGTATCCAGAAAATCATCGCCCAGCGAACAAAAAGCGATGAAAACATTGGCAATTCACAATAATTTATTACTTTTGTAGATTATTTCATCAAAAAACTAAAAAAACTATAAGAGAAAACCGCTTATGAAGAACTTGAATCTCCGCATCCGCCTTGTCGTGATGCTATTTCTTGAGTTTGCCGTGTGGGGCGCCTATCTGACCTCGATGGGCGGCTATCTGGCGAAAGTCGGTATGGGCGAGCAGATTGGCTGGTTCTATGCCGTGCAGGGCATTGTTTCGCTGTTCATGCCGGCGCTCATTGGTGTGGTCGCCGACCGTTGGATGCAGGCGCAGCGCGTGCTGTCGTTGAGCCACTTGCTTGCCGGCGCGTTCATGATTGCCGCCGGGTGTTATGCCATCAATGCCGGCGAGGCAGTTCAGTTCGGTCCGTTATTCACGCTCTACACGTTGAGTGTGGCTTTCTTTATGCCCACCATTGGCTTGAGCAACTCGGTGGGCTTCAACGCGTTGACCAAAGTCGGCATGGATCCGGTGAGTGACTTCCCGCCGCTGCGTGTGTTCGGCACGGTGGGCTTTATCTGCGCGATGCTCACCAGCGACTTCGGCGGCCTGCAGCACGCTCCCACCCAGTTTATATTCTCGGGTGCGTTGAGCCTTGTGCTCGCCTGCTACGCGTTGTCGATGCCCAAGTGCCCCACGAGCGACGTCAAGGGCAGCAACTCGCTGGTCGACATTCTCGGCCTGAGGGCGTTCACGCTGTTCAAGATTCCGCGCATGGCGATTTTCTTTATTTTCTCGATGTTGCTGGGCGTGTCACTGCAAATCACCAACGGCTTTGCCAACCCGTTCTTGAGCGCGTTCCAGGGCATTGCCGAGTATGCCGACACGTTTGCCGCACAGCATGCCAACGCGCTGATTTCCATCTCGCAGATGAGCGAGACACTGTGCATTCTGTTGATTCCATTCTGCATGAAACGGTTTGGCATCAAGAACGTGATGATGATTTCGATGGTGGCGTGGGTGTTCCGCTTCGGCTTCTTCGGTCTGGGCAACCCGGGTATGCCGGGCGTGACGCTATTCGTGCTGTCGTGCATCGTTTACGGTGTAGCGTTCGACTTCTTCAACGTGAGCGGCGCCCTGTATGTTGAGACACAAGTTGACGAGAGTATCCGCAGCAGTGCCCAGGGCTTGTTTATGGTGATGACCAACGGCATCGGTGCCACGATTGGCACGCTGTCGGCCCAGGCGGTGGTGAACCACTTTGTTTATAGCCAGACCGAGCCGGCCGCCCAGATTGCCGGTTGGCAGAGCGCATGGTACACGTTTGCCGTCTACGCTCTGGTGGTGGCCGTCGCGTTCTATCTGATTTTCAAAGACCCGCGCAAGGAGCAGCCCCAACTGAAGACGGCCTGACCCTATATTTAGATTAAGTTTTTTCGATTGCTCGAATGTTCGAATAAACGAATAAACCAAAAGACTGAATGTTTTACGCGCCCGACATAGCGACAACGTTGACGTTGCCCGAGCAGGAGTCGCAGCACGCGGTGCGCGTGCTGCGGCTTGCCGTGGGCGACCCTCTGCAAGTTATCGACGGACGCGGCAACCTCTATGACTGCCACATCGTCACGGCTCACCAAAAGCGGTGTGCCGTGGCGATTGACGGCATCACCCCAACGCCCACCCACTGGCGGCATAACATCACGGTGGCTATCGCGCCAACCAAACTGATGGACCGCTTGGAATGGGCCGTAGAGAAAATGGTGGAGATGGGCGTTGACCGCATTGTGCCCATCTTGACCGACCACAGCGAGCGGCGCGCGTTGAAGACCGAGCGTCTTCACCGCATCGCCGTCGCGGCCATCAAGCAGTCGCTCAAGGCCGTGCTGCCCGTCATCGACCCCCTGACGCCGATGGCCGACTTCGTTGCCGGCGACAACAACGCGCAACGCTTCATCGCTTATTGCGACCCCGCCTTGCCTCGCGACGAGCGACAACTGCTCGCAGGCACTTACGATGCCGGCACCGATGTCACAATCCTCATTGGCCCCGAGGGCGATTTCTCTCCCGATGAGGTCACGGCGGCGCTTGCCGCAGGCTACCGGCCGGTGTCGCTCGGCGATAGCCGCCTGCGCACCGAGACGGCCGCCGTTAAGGCTGTCGCCGCCGTCCACACCATTGATGAAAGGGTGATGGCGTCAAAATAAACACGAATTTCCATGAATTATTCATAAATTATTATTTTTTATACTTTTGTTCGTAATTAATTCATGGATAACTAATGACAATTCATGTTTAAATAAAAGAATTACAGTGATTGAGAAACTGATAAATGCCGATAGCGGCAACTTCTTTCTGCTTGCCGGCCCCTGTGTGATTGAGGGTGAGGCGATGGCAATGGACATAGCCGAGACGGTGCTGAAGAGCACCGAGCGGTTAGGAATCCCTTATGTGTTCAAGGGCAGTTACCGCAAAGCCAACCGTTCGCGCCTTGACTCGTTCACCGGCATCGGCGATGAGGCCGCCCTGAAGATTTTGCGCAAGGTGGGCGAGACTTTTCACGTGCCGGTGGTGACCGACATCCACACGCCCGACGAGGCGGCGATGGCGGCCGAATTTGTCGACGTGTTGCAGATTCCCGCGTTTTTGTGCCGCCAGACCGACCTGCTTGTGGCCGCGGCACGCACCGGTCGCATGGTGAATATCAAGAAAGGGCAGTTTCTCTCGCCCGAGGCTATGGAGCATGCCGTGAACAAGGTGCGCGACGCCGGCAACAATGATGTTGCAATCACCGAGCGCGGCACCACCTTTGGTTATCAGGATCTTATCGTGGACGTGCGCGGTATTCCCGTGATGCGCCGTTTCGCCCCGGTGATCATGGACGTCACCCACTCGCTGCAACAGCCCAACCAAGCCAGCGGGGTGACGGGAGGACGGCCGGAACTGATAGAAACAATTGCCCGTGCGGCAATCGCTGTGGGTGCCGACGGCATCTTCATTGAGACACACCGCACCCCGGCAACGGCCAAGAGTGATGGAGCAAATATGCTGCGCCTTGACCTGCTCGACGGCCTGCTCGAGCGGCTGACGGCACTACGTCACGCCGTAAACCAAATCGACACGGTCAACAGCGGGCAGTAAACATTTTATTAACATAAGACTCCGACACGGTCAACGGTCAACAGTCAACAGTAAACTTTTTATTAGCATAAGACTTCGACACTGTAAACGGTCGATGGTCAACAATAAACTTTTAATACAATAGAGAGATGAAATTCAAGGTGATTATCGCAGGCATGGCTCTCGCAATTGGCGCGATGACCGCAGCCGCCCAAAGCAGCGATGACAGCCAGTTGCAAGCCAAGATGAACGCGGCGGTGTTGAAGGTCTATGACGAGTATCTGCAGAAGAACCCGGACGACTATGAGACGCGCTTCTCGCGCGCCTACCAGCACTACTACTTTGGCAACTACATCAACGCGCTTGCGGATGTCAACCAGGCGCTTGACCAGACACCGCAGAGCAAGACAGACCAGCGGTTTGACGAACTCATGTTGCGCGCACGCATCTACGATGCCCGCGGGGAGTATCAGAACGAGATCGCTGACCTCAAGCAGGCGCTTGCTCTGAAGCCCAGCCACGACGTGGCCAGCGATATGCTCGCGCGTGTCAGCCTGCGTGTGGGCGAGTTAGACCAGGCCGAGGAGAATTACCGCACGTTGCTGCGACTGGAGCCCACCAACTACGTGGCCATGCACGGCTTGGCCAAGATTGAGGCGAAGAAAGGCAACTACGAGCGCGCTGCCCAACTCGTTGACGAGGCAGCCCGCCTCTACCCCACCGAACAGGCTGTCTACATGAACCGCGCCGACGTGCTCATGGACATGGAACAGACTGAGCCGGCCATCCAAAACTACATTCAGGCGCTGGCCGTGGGCGAGAACATGATGCCGCCGCTGCGCGAATTGGTCGTGCTGAGCGACACTCACTACAACGACGTGATGGCCAAACTCGCCGAGAATATCGAGCGGGCGCCGCGCGTGGGAATGCTCTACTATGTGCGAGCGATGATTGCCATTGAGCATCTGCACTATGGCCAGGCTCTAAAGAACCTCAAGGCGATTGTGGAATACAACCTGTATGACTACCACACGGTGTACTACAACCTCGCGTTGTGCCAAGCCAACCTGCTGCAGTGGGACGACGCGTTGGAGAGCATCAACCGCGCCATCTCGATGCATCCGTCTGATGCTGACTACTACGTGCTCAAGGCCCGCATTGAGCGTTACCGTGGCCGCGGCGACAACTTCGACACCGCCAACAGTGCCTTGATGGATGCAGCCACGGTTAATGCCGAGTACGGCCCGATGCTGCTTGCCAAGGCTCACCTGCTCATTGCCCAGCGCAAGGATGCCGAGGCCATCAACTATCTCAACGCTGCCGTCAAGCAAGATGATGTGAAAGCCGAGGCGCTGCTCACTCGCGGTTGGGTGTTGAAGTACCGCCTGAAGAACACTGACGCCGCCAAGGCTGACTTCCAGAGCGTGCTCGCTACCGGCGAGAGCGACATGGAGTCGCTGCGAGGCTTTGCCCTCCACGAGATGTCCCGCGCCGATGAGGCCCGTGCCTGGGCTGAAAAGATTATCGGCGAGGAACCGGCCATCGGAGGCGAGGCCTACTACTATGCCGCCGCGTTACTGAGCGACATGGACGACAACGACAAGGCGATACAGTATCTCGAGAAAGCCTTGGAGAACGGCTATGGCGACCTGTTTGAGGTACGCGTCAATGAGAACCCGTATGTCAACCTCAAACTCGTGCGCCGTCACGACGGCTTCAACGCCCTCGTTGAGAAGTACCAAACCTGCTTCCAGGAGCGTCGCTGACACCCCTTCATACCTTACTAAAATCTCTTTGATTTCTTAGAACTTTTAGAAACCTCAGTTGTCATGACGCGGCGCGGTAAACAGTGGATATTGGCCGTTGTCATCGCCATAACGGTGATGGCAGCGGCCTGCTCCTCTACCAAGCATGTGCCACAGGGCAAATTGCTTCTGGACCGCGTCACCATCAAGATGGACAGCACCGTGAGCGACGTCACGCCCGCCGAACTCACCAATTACTTGCGGCAAAACGAGAACCACCGTGTGCTTGGCGGCATGAAGTTGCAGTTAGCCCTGTACAACCTCTCGGGTCACGACTCCACCAAGCGTTTCAACCGATGGCTGCAACGGCTCGGGCAACCACCGGTCATCTATGACAGTGCCCTCACCTCGAGCAGCGTGAGACAGTTGCACATCGCCATGAGCAACCGCGGCTACCTCGACAACGAGGTGCGCAGCGAGGTGACGTTGGACAGCGTCAAGCGCAAGGCGCGCGTCAGATTTGACATCACACCCCGCCAGCCCTATCGCATCTCATCCATCACCTACGACATCCCCAATGACAGCCTGCGTCACACAATCCTTGCCGACAGCGCCGCCTTTCCTGTTGTCGTGGGTGACAACCTCAATCACAACAAACTCGACGCATGGCGGCAAGCCGTCACCGAACGGTTGCGCGACAAGGGATACTTCGCCTTCAACAAGGAGTTCGTTACCTTTATCGCCGATACCCTCGCCGGCAGCCATGACGTGGACCTCACATTCGTCATGCCCGAGAACCCCGACAGGCCTCTGCACCCTTACCGCCAATGGCGGGTGCGCGACGTTTACTACGTCACAGACTACGATCCTGTGGCAATGCGTGACGGCTTTACCGGTGTCGACACCATAGCCGGAAGAGACCTCACCATATATGCTCGCCCGGGTGACCACTACCTTCGCGCCAAAGCCCTGTCAGAGTGCAATCACATTGAAACAGGGCAATTATACAACACGACCGACGTTCAACGCACCTACCAAGCCCTCTCACGCCTGTCAGTCGTCAAGAACGTCAATATCGACATACGACCCGTTGGAGAAATCAACGGCGAGATGTGGGTTGACGCCTATGTGTTGCTGCAACGCAACACCACACAGTCAATCTCCATCTCGCTCGAGGGCACAAACAGCGAAGGCGACCTCGGTTTTGGTGTCGGCCTTGACTATCAGCATCGCAACCTGCTGCGCGGCAGCGAACGGCTAAACGCTAAATTCCGCGTCAGTTACCAGAGTCTCTCCGGCAACATCGGCGGACTCATCAACAACAACTACAGTGAGTATGCCGGCGAGGTGGGCATCACCTATCCCAAGTTTAAAGCGCCATTCCTGCGCCAATCATTAAAGAAACAGATACAAGCCAGCACCGAGTTGGCTACACGCTTCACCTATCAGCAACGCCCGGAGTACACTCGCATCATCGCCGGTGCTGCGTGGCGTTATATCTGGAAAGAGCAACTACACAACCGCCGCCACACCTTCAACCTGATTGACCTGAGTTACGTCTACCTGCCCAAGCGACGTGACAACCTGCTTGACGACATCGTCAACCCGCTGCTGCGCTACAGTTATGAGGACCACTTCATCATGCGCATGGGCTACAACATCTATTGGACCAACAAGCGCGCGCCGGGCACCACCGGCAGCACCGCGCCCTTCCAACGCAACGTGTACACATGGCGCGCGGCGGCCGAGACAGCCGGCAATCTGCTTTATGGCATCTCCAGACTGTTTGATCGGTCTAAACTTGATGCCGACGAGAGTTATGAGGTGTTCGGCATCCGCTATGCGCAGTATTTCAAGATTGAGGGTGACTATATGCTGACGCACAACTTCAGTCCGCGCAGTTCGCTGGCACTGCGCGTCGGCGTCGGTGTGGCAGTGCCCTACGGCAACAGCGAGGTATTACCTTTCGAGAAACGGTTCTACGCCGGAGGCGCCAACGGCGTCAGGGGTTGGGGCGTGCGCACTCTCGGGCCCGGCAGTTTTGCCACCACCAAATCCCAAAGCAATTTCATCTACCAGTGTGGCGACATCCGCTTTGACGCGAGCCTCGAGTATCGCAACAAACTATTCTGGGTCATCGAGTTGGGCGCGTTTATCGACGTGGGCAACATTTGGACGATACGCGACTATGAGGACCAGCCGGGCGGCGTGTTCCGCTTCAACAAGTTCTATGAGCAACTCGCGGCGGCCTACGGCATCGGCATCCGCCTCAACTTCACCTACTTTCTGCTGCGGTTTGACCTGGGCATGAAGGCCCACAATCCGGCCACAGGCGCCGAGAAGTGGCCACTGTTCCATCCCAACTGGAAGCGCGACAGCCAATTCCACTTCTCAGTTGGATACCCCTTCTAATGCATAATTCCCAATTATTGGCTAATTAAATAATTACCAATCATTAATAACTCGAACGTGAAACGACTTGTAATATTTGACCTTGACGGCACTCTGCTCAACACAATCGAGGATCTGGGCCATGCCGCCAATTACGCCCTCGAGCACAATGGCTTTGCGACCCACACCATCGCCAGTTACCGCTACTTTGTCGGCAATGGTGTGAGGCGCCTCATCGAGCGCACTCTGCCCGAGGAGGCTCGCGACACGGCTACCATCGAGAAACTACTGCGCGATTTCAAAGACTACTACAACGAGCACAACACCGACTTCACAAAACCCTACGACGGCATTCCCGAACTGTTGGAGTTACTGCGTGACATGGGCATCAAAATCGCTGTCGCCTCCAACAAATACCAGCAGGCCGTTGACCGCATTATCGGACACTACTTCCCCACCATCGACTTCGTTGCCGTTGAGGGCCAGAAAGAAGGCGTCAACGTCAAGCCGGATCCGTCAATAGTGTTCAGCATCCTCTCCAAAGCCAAACTGCCTAAGAGCGAAGTGCTCTATGTGGGCGACAGTGCCGTTGACATGGAGACGGCGCGCCGTGCTTGCGTTGACTCGGTAGGTGTCACTTGGGGCTTCCGCAGCCAAAAAGAACTCGTCGAGAGCAATGCCCTCCACATCGTAAATATGCCCAACGAGATTGCCGACCTCATCAACCAATAAATCGGGGAAAACGCAGATTTTATAAAAAAATTTGTGTGTTTCAAAAATTATATGTAATTTTGCAGTCACAAAAGGGGAATTACTCCCTGGCAAGCCACAATAGCTCAGTCGGTAGAGCATTTCATTCGTAACGAAAAGGTCGTGGGTTCGAGTCCCACTCGTGGCTCTAAACAAAAGGAAATCACCGTCTTGATGACGGTGATTTCCTTTTGTTTATATTGAATATTCGACCTATAGCTCAATTTGCAGGCTGAAACCTTTCTCAAAGCCTGATAAATACTGG
>CAMHQD010000050.1 GCA_946187345.1 uncultured Porphyromonadaceae bacterium
GTGGTCGCCATGATGCCGTCCACGAGTTCCGAGACGAGGAACGGCTGGCCCTGCACCTTGTTGATTTGGGTGATGGGCAACTCGGGCATGAGGCTGCGCAGGTAGCGCGCCAGTTGGCCGCTGTTGAGTTCGGCGACAATCACTTTCTTGTAGCGCGAGAGCACCTCGCGGGTGTTGCGCGGCAGCGGGTTGATGTATCGCAGTTGGGCCATCGCGATGGGGTGGCCGGCGGCGTTGAGTTGCTCCACGGCGGTGTAGATGTGGCCGTAGGTGCCGCCCCAGCCCACGATGATGGTGTCGGCGTCGGGGTTGCCTTTCACCTCGAGCACGGGTATGTCGAGGGCCACGTTGTCCACCTTTTGCTGGCGGGCGCGCACCATGTGCTCGTGGTTCTCGGGGTTGTTGCTCAGTGCGCCGGTGGTGTAGTCCTTCTCGAGGCCACCCACGCGGTGTTGCAGACCAGGTGTGCCGGGCACAGCCCAGTAGCGCACTCCGCGCTCGTCGCGGTCATAGGCGTGCCACTGTCCGGCGGCGGCCACGTCGTCGGGCACACGGTTGGGACGAATCACGGGATACTCGTCTTCATCGGGGATGCGCCACGCGCTGGAGCCGTTGGCGATAAAGGCGTCGGTGAGCAGCACAACGGGCGTCATGTGCTCCACGGCGATGCGCGCCGCCTCAAATGCGCTGTGGAAACAGTCGGTTGGCGACAGGGCGGCCATGACAACGAGCGGGCACTCACCGCTGCGGCCGTACAGGGCCTGCTGCAGGTCAGTCTGCTCGGTCTTGGTGGGCAGACCGGTGCTCGGGCCGCCGCGCTGCACGTCAATCAGCACGAGCGGCAGTTCGGCCATCACGGCCAGGCCGAGCGCCTCGCTCTTCAGGGACAGGCCCGGACCGCTGGTGCTCGTCACGGCGAGGTTGCCGGCAAACGAGGCGCCGATGGCTGCGCAGATGCCGCCAATCTCGTCCTCCATCTGGCAGGCCTTCACGCCGAGGTCGCGGCGCTTGGCCAACTCATGCAGGATGTCGGTGGCCGGAGTGATTGGGTACGAGCCGAGGAATAGCGGCAGACCGCTCTTCTCGCTGGCCATAATGAGGCCCCAGGCGGTGGCGGTGTTGCCGTTCACGTCGGTGTAGGTGCCGGGGCGCACGTCGTCGGTCTCGATGCGATAGGTCGACACGGTGGCGTGGATGTTGTGGCCGTAGTCATAGCCGCCACGCACGACGATGGCGTTGGCCTCATAGACGTCGGGCTTGCGCGCGAACTTGTGTTTGAGGAACGTCAGCGCCTGCTCCACCGGCATGTTGAACAGCCAGCACACCAGGCCCAAGGCGAACATATTGCGGCACTTGAGCACGCTCTTGGCGTCCATGTCACGCCCCTCAAGGGCAGCCTTGACCATCGAGGTGATCGGCACTTCGACCACCTGCGCCTTGAGGCCGATTTCCGTGTACGGGTCGTCGGTGGTGTACTCGGCCTTGAGCAGGTCTTGCTTGCGGAAGGTGTCGATGTCGACTATCGCGACACCGTTGCGCTGCAGAAAGCGCGCGTTTTGCTTGAGCGCGGCGGGGTTCATCGCCACAAGCACGTCACACTCATCGCCCGGAGTGTGCACTCCGTGGCCGATGTGCACCTGGAAACCGCTCACTCCGCCCAGCGTGCCTTGCGGGGCACGCACCTCGGCCGGATAGTCGGGAAAGGTGCTGATTTGGTCGCCGACACCGGCGCTCACGTTGGAGAAAATGTTACCAGCCAGTTGCATACCATCACCGCTGTCGCCGCTGAAGCGAACCACGATGCTGTGCCGGAACTGGACTTTGTTCTGTTCCATCACTATGTCAAACAGATAAAATATATAAGTTAATATTAAGTGTCATAACGAATGACGCCGCAAAGGTAATAAAAATCATTGAATGTGCCAAAAGAAAGGTGAGCGGCAACCGGTTGCCGGCCGCCGAAAGGAAAAAGTCACAAAATGGCAAGTGAAATAATTCAAAAACAATACTGAAACAAATAGTTTTTACGTTCCAAAGTGATTTTTTTCGCTTTTTTGTTTGGTTTAATTGTTGTGTATAAGTAATTTTGCAAGCAAATTTCCACATTTTTACAACGAAAGTTTCATGAGCAACCGCAAGAAGAAATTAACCGAACGTGAGCGCCAAGTGCTGGCAATGCTCTCGCGCGGCTGCACGAGCAATGAGATTTCGACGCAGTTGTTCATCTCGAGCAACACCGTCGAGTATCACCGCAAGCAATTATTGCGCAAGACCAATTCGCGCAATGTTGCGGACCTGATAGGCAACGCCTATCGGCAGGGACTGTTGCGCATTGACGAGTAACCCACAAGTCAAGCAGCCCACACGCGCCGTTACCTTGCATATCCCTTCCATCAACATCCACCCTGACCGGAAACGACCCTCCCGGCCAGGGTGCCTTTTTTGAGAAAATGGAAGGGGAAAAGGGAAAGGAAAGGGGAAAGGGGGAAAGTGAAAGGGGAAAGGGGAATAGTGAAAGGGGAAAGGGGAATGAGGAATGGTGTCCCGTCAGCAGAGTAGTGTGCAAAGCGGCCATGCCGCTTTGCCGCCGCCACCGCCACCACCGCCGCCACCGCTTTGCCGCCACCACCACCGCCGCCGCTTTGTATCCGTTTTGTAAAAAACGTTTTTGGCACGATTGTTGCAGGTGTAACGGAAAAGCAGTAACTTTGCAAATTGATAAATTGACCACATCTTTACAGAAAGCGAATGGAAGTTGACAGCCTTGTGATTATCCCGACCTACAACGAGCGGGAAAACGTTCAGGAAATCGTGCGCGCCGTCGTCGGCATCGACGAGCACCGCTTTGACGTGCTGATTATCGATGACAACTCGCCTGACGGCACCGCCGACATTGTCGACCGCATGATGGGCACCGACGAGTTCGCCGGAAGGCTGCACCTCATGCGCCGTGCCGGCAAACTCGGCCTCGGCACCGCATACATCGCCGGCTTCAAGTGGGCTCTTGAGCGCCACTACGGCTTCATTATCGAGATGGACGCCGATTTCTCTCACCCGCCACGCAAACTCGTTGACCTCCAGCGCGCCTGCGACCTGGAAGGCGCCGACGTGGCCGTCGGTTCGCGATACCTCACCGGCGTGAACGTCGTCAACTGGCCCATGGGACGCGTGCTCATGTCATACTACGCCTCGGCCTACGTCCGCCTGATCACCGGCATGAAGGTGCGGGACACCACCGCCGGCTTTGTCTGTTACCGCCGCGAGGTGCTCGAGGCCATCAACCTCGACACCATCGAGTTCAAGGGATACGCTTTCCAGATAGAGATGAAGTTTACCGCACATCGCATGGGCTTCAACATCAAGGAGGTGCCCATCGTGTTTGTCAATCGGGTGCTCGGCACCAGCAAGATGAGCGGCGGCATCTTCGGCGAGGCGTTTTTCGGCGTGATTAAACTCCGGCTCGAAGCCCTCTTCGGCAACAAGAAATTCCGCCGCCGCGTGTAGCATTATTAATAATGAAATGTGAGTTGAAAAAGTGAGCCGTCGCAACAAGATATATCCCGGCAGGGAACTTGAGGTGGACCCGCGTGTGGGCCTGAACGCCAAGCAGGTCGAGGCAAGCCGTCTCAAGTATGGGCACAACGTGCTCTCGCCGCCCAAGCGGGTGCCCCTGTGGAGGCAGTTCCTTGACAAGTTTGATGATCCGCTCATCAAAATCCTGCTTGTGGCGCTATTGCTGTCCATCCTGCTCTCGTGGTATGAATACGTCAAGATTGAGCACGATTTGAGCGTCTTTTTCGAGCCGGCGGGCATCTTTGCCGCCGTCGTGCTCGCCACCATGGTCGCATTTGTCGTGGAGGTGAACGCCGCCGGCAAGTTTGACCTTCTCAATCAGACCAACGACGACATCGCCGTGAAGGTCAGGCGCGAGGGCCGCGTGATGCAGGTGCCGCGGCGTGGCATCGTCGTGGGAGACATCGTGCTGCTCGACACCGGAGAGAAAGTGCCCGCCGACGGCCAACTCGTCGCCAGCGCCAACCTCACCGTCAACGAGAGTTCGCTCACCGGCGAGCCCGAGGCGTGGAAAAGCCACGACCCGGCAATGGAGGACAACAAGGGCACATATCCGCGCTCGCGCATGCTGCGCGGCAGCAACGTCATCGAGGGCAACGGCGTGATGCGCGTCACCGCCGTGGGCGACAACACCGAGCACGGACGCGTCTTTGCCGTCGCGCAGGCCGACACCGGCACCGCCACACCGCTGCAGTTGCAACTCGAACGGCTCGGCAACAAAATCGCTCTCGCCAGTTATGTCATCGCAGTCCTCATCATTGTGGGGCGCGCGGTGGCATATTTTCTGAATGATGGAGCGACCTCGCTTGACTACAAGGACTTTGACTATGCCGTCAAGACCGTCATGCTCGCCGTGACGCTTGTCGTGGTGAGCGTGCCCGAGGGCCTGCCGATGAGCATCACGCTGTCGCTGGCCCTGAGCATGCGACGCCTGCTGCACCACAACAACCTCGTCAGGCGCCTCCACGCCTGCGAGACGATGGGAGCCGTCACCGTTATCTGCACCGACAAGACCGGCACCCTCACCCAGAACCAGATGCAGGTGGCCGACAGCAACTTCTATGACAACACGCCCGCCGGCGACCGCCTCGTCACCTTGAGCATGGCCTGCAACAGCACCGCCTATCTCGACAAGAGCGAGCAAGGCCGTGTGGGTGTCATCGGCAATCCCACCGAGGGAGCGCTGCTCCTCTGGCTCGCCGGCCGCCACATCGACTACCTCGCCGAGCGCGAGCGTTGCACCGTGGAGGCGCAACTGCCGTTCTCCACCGACCGCAAGTTCATGGCCACTGTCATCACCGTCCCCGACGGCGACGCCTCCGGCCACCGGCGATGGCTGCTTGTCAAGGGCGCCTACGAGGTCGTCAGCCGCCACTGCCGACGCGTGGCCGGCGGCGCAATCTTCAACGACGTGCAGGATCAACTCAACCTGTACCAACTCAAGGCCATGCGCACCCTCGCCTTTGCCGTCGCGCCGCTTGAGCCGGACGATATGCCACTCGACGTGAAAAACGACCGCCTCATGCCAGGCACCGAGATGACACTGCTCGGCGTGGTCGCCATCAGCGACCCCGTCCGCCCCGATGTCAAGGACGCCGTGGCCGACTGCCACCGCGCCGGCATCGAGGTGAAGGTGGTCACCGGCGACAACGCCATCACCGCCCGCGAGATCGCCCGCCAGGTGGGCATCGACTTCAACGACTTTGAAGCCGACACACGCATGATCAGCGGGCCGGAGTTCGCCGCACTGCCCGATGACATCGCCGCCCGACGCGCCGGCGAGATATTAATAATGTCGCGCGCGCGCCCGAGCGACAAGGCGCGCCTCGTCGACCTGCTGCAGCAACGGTGCCACCAGGTGGTCGCCGTCACCGGCGACGGCACCAACGACGCGCCGGCCCTCAACACCGCGCAGGTGGGACTCTCCATGGGCGACGGCACCAGTGTGGCAAAGGAAGCCAGCGACATCACCATCATGGACAACTCCTTCGCCTCCATCAACAAGGCCGTCCTCTGGGGACGCGCCCTCTACCGCAATATCCAGCGATTCATCGTCTTCCAACTCACCGTCAACGTGTGTGCCTGCGTCGCCGTGGCCATCGGCTCGTTCTTCAACGTCCAGCCAGTACTCACCGTCACGCAGATGCTCTGGGTCAACCTCATCATGGACACCCTCGCCGCACTCGCCCTCGCCTCGCTGCCGCCCAACAGCGTCGTCATGCGAGAGAAGCCGCGAGGCCTGTCGCAGCACATCATCACAAGCCGCATGAAGTGGTGGATCGCTGTGCCCGGACTCATCTTTGCTGCCGCGATGCTATGGCTCTACTGGCACCTGCACACCCATGACGGACTGCTCGGACCCTACAACGGCCAGCACCCGATGAAGCCCTCCGAGGACGCCGCCTATTTCACCACATTCGTCATGCTGCAGTTCTGGAACCTGTTCAACGTGCGCATGCTCGCCTCCGGCCACTGGAAGTGGTGGCACAACTGGCGTCACAGCAAGTTCTTCTTCGGCGTGGCCCTCACCATCCTCGTCTGCCAGGTGCTCATCGTCAGGGTGCCCCTGTTGGCCGCGGCTTATAACTGCGCCACAATCAGTTGGCAAAGCGTCATCACAATCATCGTGGCCACCTCGCCCGTCATGCTCATCGGCATGGCCGTCAACTGGCTCTACGGCCGCCGCCACGCCGCCACCCGTTGAATAAACGATTATCGCCCCTGATCTGTTTGCCCGTTTCCCGAAAAATCATTACTTTTGCAAACAAAAACCATAAACATAGAATCAGCAACCTTGAATATCCTCACGATAATTTCCGTGAGAAAATACAGGGTTGCGGACTTTCGGGTGTCGAAATCTTCTCTTGTTATAATATTATGGGAAACGGGAATAATGTTATTGTGAAGGTGGTGAACCGCTCGCCGCATCCGCTGCCCGAGCGCGCCACGCCGCTGAGCGCGGGCATGGACCTGCGCGCGTGGCTCCCCGACGGACCGCTCACGCTGCGGCCGCTCGAGCGGGCCCTGGTGCCCACGGGCCTCTACATCGCCCTGCCGCCCGGCACCGAGTGCCAGGTGAGGCCGCGCAGCGGTCTCGCCATCAAGCGCGGCATCACCGTGCTCAACTCGCCCGGCACTGTCGACGCCGACTACCGCGGCGAGATTGGCGTGATACTCGTCAACCTCGGGGCCGAGCCGCAGACTATCGCCGACGGCGAGCGCATCGCACAGATGGTCATCGCCCGCCACGCCGCCGTCGACTGGCAGCCTGTCACCGCCCTTGACGACACCGACCGCGGCGCCGGAGGCTTCGGACACTCCGGCTCGTGACTTAACCCCAAAAAAAGAGTGGTGTGCAAAGCGGCCCCGCCGCTTTGTCCCCTCCCTCCCCCAAAAAAAAGAGTGGTGTGCAAAGCGGCCTCGCCGCTTTGTCCCCTCCCCCAGTGAAAAATGAAAAGGATACTGATAGCGGTCACGGCCGCGATAGCACTGATGGCCGTCGCCGGCGGCAGAAACGATGACGAGGCGCGTTGGCGCCGCGCCAAGAGCGAGTACGCCTTTGCCGAGGCGATGCGCATGGACGCGCTCGACAGCGCCGAGGCCAGCGTGGCCCTGTTGCGCCACGCCCTGGCCCTCGACACCGGCAACACCGCCGCCGCGTTCTACCTCGGTCTGGCATCCATGACCACCCAGGGGCGCGACATGGACTATTACCGTGACGCCGTGGCCATGATGAAACGCCACTTTGACGCCCACCCCGACGACTACTACGAGGCGATGATCTATGGCGACGCCTGTGTCGCCATCGGGCAGCCGAGCGAGGCGCTCGCCGCGGCACAGGCGCTCGCCCTGCGCGAGCCGAACAAGTTTGAGGTGCTCGCGCGACTGGCGCGCGCCTACACCCTCAACCGCATGCCCGAGCGCGCGCTGGCCGTCTATGACAGCATCGAGGCCATGCACGGCGAGAGCCAGCAGGTCACCGACCGCAAGATCGAGTGCCACATCGCCATGGGCGACACCGCCGGAGCCATCGCCGAGCAGCGCGCGCTGCTGGCCACCGCTCCGCAGAGCGTTGACTACAACCTCTCGATGGCCAATGTCATGTTCCAACTTGACCGGCGGGACAGCGCGGCCTGTTACCTCGACCGCGCCGAGGCCCTCGCACCGGACGACGGCAACGTGTTCGCCTCGCGCGCGATGTTCTACAAAGCCCTCGGCGACAGCGCCGCCTATCTCGACGAGACCTACCGCGCGCTCATGGCCGATAACCTTGACCTCGACGACAAGCAGCGGCTGCTCATCGACGCCGCGCGCAGCCTCTACGTCCCCGGCGACACCAGCGCGCGCGCCGCCTTCCTCTTTGACCGCCTCATCGCCAACCACCCCCACGAGCCGGTTTTCCGAAGCACCTACGCCGACTATCTCGTCGCCTGCGCCCACTACCGCGAGGCCGCCGAGCACCTCTCCTACGCCGTCGATATGAACCCCACCGACACCGACCTCTGGCTGAGGCTGATGCAGGTGAACATGATCAACGGCGACTACGCCCAGGCCATCGAGACAGCCCGCCGCGCCGTCGAGTATAACGACGATGACCCCGAGATGTACACCTATGTCGCCCAGGCCTATTACCAGATGAAGCACTACAAGGAGTCCATCGCCGCCTATGACAGCGCCATCGCCTGCTATGAGGGTGATGACGTCACGCTGGCAAACCTGCTCGGCGGCAAGGCCGACGCGCTTTTCCAGGCCGGCGACACGCTCGCCGCCTTTGACGCTTACGACCGCGCCCTCGAGTTGCAGCCGGACAACGCCGGTGTGCTGAACAACTACGCTTACTTCCTCGCCTTGAGCAATATGCATCTTGACAGGGCCGAGCAGATGGCGCGGCAAGCCTGCGACCTGCAGCGCGGCAGCGACACCTATCTCGACACCTACGCGTGGGTCTTGTATAAAAAAGGCGACATCAGCCGCGCCCTCGATGTCATGCGCCAGGCAATGGCCGTTGCCACCGAGCCCTCCGACGAACTCAACCAACACCTCGCCGAAATCGAGGCCGCTGCGCGAGCCGCCGGCCTCTACACCCCCGCCCCCGGCGAATAGCCCCGCCCCATAGCCGCCTGTTTGAGAAATGTTGAATAATTATAGGAATATTGCGATAAATTTTAATTTTTTTGTTGGTTTTTGTGAAAAAATCATTAACTTTGCACCCTTGAAACGATAGAGTTTCACGCCACAATACCGCTTTCGGTGGCGCAATTTCGTTGTAACAAATTAATTATCAACATTATTAATAACGTAATTTTTGGGTTTATGAAAAAGATTACCAAGTATTTGATGGCTTTTGCGGCCACAGCGCTCACCGCCACCGCGGTGACCGCCGGCGTGCAGGCCGTCGAGGGTAACGCCAAGGCTCCCGAGGCCGGCAAGACAGTTGCTACGGCCGTCGCCAAGGAGCGTGTTGCCCACGAGGCGGTCGCCAAGAAGAACATTAAGAAGGCTCCGCGCCAGAAGGAAGGCGAGGAAATCCAGCCGGTCACTATCGAGGACCCCGCGCAGGTCATCGGCGAGTATGTGTTGCAGTGCGAGACCTACTTCAGCCATCCCACCATTGATGGTAACTCGGTTACCATCAGCGATGGCAAGGAGAAGGGCTCCCTCATTTTGACCGACTTCTATAGTGGCGCCGATGTCCAGGCAACAATCAACGCCGACGGTCTCATCGAGATTCCCTCGCAGGTGGTTGGTACCACCAGCGCCGGTGCCGAACTGTCGCTGGTAGCGGTCGACTATGTGACCTCCACCGACCCCGAAACGGGCGAGGAGTCCGGCTCCTTTGTCCCCAATGCCGAGACTCCCATCCTCATCGCACTCTATGAGGACGGCTCCCTCGAGATCCAGAACGACTACTGCGTCACCCCGCTCGCGAGCAGCGGCTGGTACGCTCTCAACGCCGCCGGCGGCCTGCTTTATCCGGCCAACGGCGTGATGTATGACTATGAGGCGGTCACCGACCCCACCACCAGTGCAGTGAGTTATGAGGTGTCGGCCCAGTACAACGTGCTCATCTCCGTTGACGAGGAGAATAACACCGCAACCATCAAGAACTGGGGTGACTTCGCTCGCGACATCATCGTCAACTTCGACTACAACGGCAAGTTCAGCCTCGCCTTCGACCAGGTGGTGTACGACGGCACGGACCCCAGTTACAACCTGTGGGGCTTCGACGGCGAGTATGTTGCCGACAGCGACATCGTCGGCACCGGCGGTACCGACCTCGAGATCGTCATCCCGGGCTGGGCTGCCATCAGCGACTCCAGAGCCAGCGGCGGCTCGCTGCGCGGCTTCACCCGCACCCGCTCGAGCATCAGCATCAACCGCGAGGCCGGCATCGTCTTCCCGTATAAGAAACTCGCTGTCGACCACCTCGAGGGTGCCGGCACCGAGGAGGATCCGTTCCAGATTGCCAGTATTGATGACCTGGTCTTCTTCCAGTTCAACGTCAACGGTCTGCTGGGCGACGCTGTCAACTACAAGGACCAGTTTGTCGCTCTCACGGCCGACCTCGACCTCGCCGGAGTGAGTTTCGACCCCATCGGCGACACCCAGGCCCACGCCTTCGCCGGCACCTTTGACGGTAAGGATCACAAGATCAGCAATATGACCATCACCAACGCCCACAACTTCTCGGGCTTCTTCGGCTTTGCCAACGCCACCTCGGTCATTAAGAACCTGACGCTTGACGAGGCTGCTTGTGCCGGCTTCAACTTCAACTACGTCGGTGCTGTGGCCGGTATGAGCCAGGGCACGATCGACAACTGCTCTGTCACCTCAACCCAGGGCATCGAGGGTAACAACTTCGTTGGCGGTATCGCCGGTCGCGGCAACATCATCACCAACTGCTACGCCAACTGCGACGGCCGTTACGCCGGTGTGTTCTCCTATGCAGGCAACGCCGGCGGTATCACCGGTTACATCGCCAAGGAGGCCAGCGGCAACATCAACGAGGGTAATCCGGGCTCGTATAGCGGCCCGTCGACCACCGGTGTCGGTGGTATCGCCGGTTACGCCCAGCGCGGTGCCGTGCTCAGCGACAACATCAACCTGGGCTTCGTCGGCGGCTACGCCAACGCTCAGGCTCCGCTCGGCGGCATCGTTGGTAACGCCGTGGGTGCTGTCATCGAGGCCAACGGCAACGAGGGCAACGTCTGGGGTCAGGCCAACGTGGGCGGTATCGTCGGTTTGGCCAACGCTTGCGAGATCAATAACAACGAGAGTTACGGTGTGCTCACCGCCTTGACCAACACCGCCGGCGGCATCGTGGGCGCCAGCCAGGGCGCGACCAAGATCGACGGCGCTGTCCACGGCGGCACTGTCCAGATTTACTACAGCACTCAGAAGACCCTCGGCCCCATCGCCGGCGGTA
Source organism: uncultured Porphyromonadaceae bacterium (assembly GCA_946187345.1). GTDB lineage: Bacteria > Bacteroidota > Bacteroidia > Bacteroidales > Muribaculaceae > Sodaliphilus. The sequence continues at coordinate 11,000 of CAMHQD010000050.1, forward strand.
TCCTCGGCTCGGTGCTCAGCGGCACCCCGACCCTCAGCAACGTGCTCAACGCCGGCGATGTCTATGGTACCGACAAGTTGGGCGGCATCATCGGTAACGGTGGCGGCACCATCAGCGGCGCCGTCAACAACGGTGAGGTTTCCAGCGTGGGTGCCGCCAGCGGCGAGGGCTTGTTCGTGGGCGGACTGGTTGGCTATGCCACCGTCGCCACCACCATCAGCGACTCCTACAACGCCGCCGCTCTCGAGAGCGCTACGGCTGCGGTCGCCAACCTCGTCGCCGGTATCGCCAGCAACGTGAACGTCACCGCCAGCGAGGCCTACTTCGTCAACGACTTCGGCGCTCCCGCCGAGACCGTCATCGGTCAGGAAGTGTCGATGGCCGAACTCGCCGCTCTTGGCAGCAGTGAGGACGCCGCGGCCGCCAAGGCCGCCGGCCTGCGCGCTCCGTCAAGCGACGTGTTTGACTTCGGCGACAAGTTCACCCTGCCGCTGCTCAAGGCCTACGCCGAGCATCCCGCGGCTTTGGTCCAGGCTGCCGCCGTCATCCCCGAGGAGGGTACCTATGACGACTGCACCAAGAACCTCCGCATCAGCGGTCTGAAGGACATCGAGTGGGCTGCATTTAAGGATGTTGACTCTGATGAGCCTGTATCCGCCGACTACATCGAGTTCAATCCCGAGAAGAACTATGCCTACGTCACCGTGCCCAGCACCGAGGCTATCATCATCACCGCCACCTGCGGCGAACTCGTCAAGTCGTGGGGTGTGCAACTCAATGTTGCCACCGGCGTGATCGAGGTCAAGGATCTCGGCGAGAAGACCATCGACAAGGTGACTTACTACAACGTCAGCGGTCAGGAGAGCAAGAAGGCGTTCGACGGCGTGAACATCGTTGTCACCCGCTACACCGACGGCACCTCCAGCACCGTGAAAGTGGTGAAGTGAATAATTCTGCCCCACCTCTTGTAGGGCCTGGCCTTGGCCTGGCCGCAAGCGGTGAGCGATGGAACTGATAATCAGAGTCCCCCGCGGGCATCGACCTCGCGGGGGACTCTTTTACGTAAGCCCCGTTAGGGGCGACAGCCCATAGGCGGGGGCGCGAGCCCCCGTAACCCTCGCGCGCCCACACACAAATTAGCCCCGTAGGGGCGGCAGCCCATAGGCGGGGGCGCGAGCCCCCGTGACCCCGACGTGTTTTTTCTCAAAAAGCCCCGTTAGGGGCGACAGCCCATAGGCGGGGGCGCGAGCCCCCGTAACCCTCGCGCGCCCACACACAAATTAGCCCCGTAGGGGCGGCAGCCCATAGGCGGCGTTTCTGTCGCCCCTACGGGGCTTTGATTGAGGGAAAAATCATGTCGTTGACACGGGGGCTTACGCCCCCGCCTATGGGCTGTCACCCGCTGCGCGGGTTCATTGTCCTTATTGCCTCCAAAATCATTTATTGTGTCCAAAAATTGTTGAGGTGTGGAGGAAAAGTAGTAAATTTGCGCCATGATACTAATGCAAAGGTTGAAGGCGGCCGCCGTTTTCGTCGGCCTGTGGCTGCGCAACGCGCTCATCTTTTTCTTTGTCAGCACGCTGCTCGCCGTGGTGCTGTGGCGCTGGGTGCCGGTCTATCTCACCCCGCTGATGCTCACGCGCGCCGTGGGTCACGTCATGGACGGCCGCATGCCGCGCCTCCACCACAAGTGGGTGCCGCTCGAGCAGATCAGCGACAACGCCGGACAGGCTGTCATCGCCAGTGAGGACCAGAACTTCTTGAAGCACAACGGGTTCGACTTCAAGGCCATCAGTCAGGCCATCGACGAGGCGCAGCGCGGCAAGCGTCAGCGCGGCGCCAGCACCATCAGTCAGCAGACGGCCAAGAACGTCTTTCTGTGGAACGGCCACAGTTGGCTGCGCAAGGGCCTCGAAGTTTACTTCACCGTCCTCATCGAGCACGTCTGGGGCAAGGAGCGCATCCTCGAGGTCTATCTCAACGTGGCCGAGACCGGCGACGGCATCTATGGCGTCGAGGCCGTCGCGCGCCGCCACTTCCACAAGGCCGCCGCGGACCTCACCGAGGGCGACGCCGCCCTCATCGCCGCCACACTGCCCAATCCGCGCGAGCGCGACAGCGCCCACCCAACGCCCTACCTGCTCAAGCGCAAGCGCCAAATCCTCCGCCAGATGCACAACCTCCGCCCCTGGCGACAAGAGGCCGCCCCCACCCCGTAGGCCCTCACCAACCCCCTCCTAAAGGAGGGGGCTGCAGGTCGCGAAAACATCGTCCGGTGTGCGGCCACCCTGTGGCCGCCTCCCCTATAACTCCTATAACTCCTATAACTCCCATTCCTCCTATCGAACGCATCGCCTCACTCGACGCCACGCGCGTCATCGCCTGCATGATGGTCGTGCTGCTGCACGGCCCGCTCGTCTATATGGCCGGAGCCGCCCCCAGCGTCTCGCTGGCGGCCTTCCTCACCGTGGCCGACGGCACCAACCTCTTCTTCATGCTCAGCGGCGCGCTGCTGCTGCCGGTCACGACGGGCTGGCGCGAGTTCGTCACGCGCCGCGTCAGCCGCGTCCTGTGGCCGCTGCTGCTGTGGAGCGTCATCTATCTCGCCGTGGGCATCGCCCAGGGGCGGCTCACCCTGTGGGACGCCCTGCGCCTCCAGCCCGAGGCGCCACACCTGTGGTACCTCTACATGGCCATCGTCATCTACGCCACCATGCCGCTCGTCAGCCGCGCCATCGCCGCCGTCGGCGACCGCGGCGTGGACGCCTACCTGCTCCTGTGGCTACTCTCGTCGCTCATCCCCTTCTGGCACGGCTCCCTCGGCGAGTTCGCACCGTCCCAGCACCCGCTCTCGCTCGTACACAACTGCTACGGCTACGTCGTGCTCGGCTACCGCCTGCGTCGCCGCCCGCTGCCCGCCCGCGCGTGGTGGCTCTGGCTCGCCGCGCTTGCCGGTATCGTCGCCGTGCCGCTCTTCGAGTTCACGATGCAGCCCGCCCTCTCGTGGCGCGACCACGTCCTCGCCGTCACACACAACGTCAGCGTCAACGCCGTGATGACCGCCACACTCATCTTCACCCTCACGCGGCGCCTCGTGCCCGAGCGCCTGCCCGACGGCCCCGCCGCGCGCGCCCTCGCCGCCGCCGCCCGAGCCACCTTCGGCGTTTACCTCATGCACCTGCTTGTCATCGACCACATCGCCGCCCCGCTGCTCCACGGCTGGGTGTACGCCCGCGGCATCCACCCCCTCGCGGCCGGCCTCGCCGTCAGCATCCTCGCTTTCGTCGTCGCCCTCGCCCTCACCCTGCTGCTGCGGCGACTGCTGCCCCCGCGCGTCGCCCGCCTTCTGCTGTGAACCGCCGGGGCGGCCCCTCCGCCGCCCGTCCCCGCGTGCCGCGTAAGAACCGTCCCCACCCCCCGAGAATTCATGGTAATTTGTGTTTAAAATTATTCTGCGGGTTTTTGCGGTGAGTTGGATATTTATTTGGTAGTGTCGAAATTATTTTGTAATTTTGTCGGTTGAAACATGAGAATAGCATTGAACATATAACTTATTAATTAACAATATTATTAACAAATCTCACTAATTTCTATGAAGAAAATCTATTCTTTATTGGTGATGATGCTGCTCGGTCTTGCCGCTGCAAACGCCGAAACGTCAACCCTGACGTTCACGGCGGCCTGTGGCGGCAGCGGTACAGCCGATGATGGCGCGGCATGGACCGTGACATCCGACGGCATCGAGAGCGCCTTCGACGGCACCAAGGGTATCCACTATGGTACCGGCAAGGCTGCCGTGCAGTACATCCAGCTGAGCACGAGCGACATCACCGGCACCATCACTGAGGTGAAGGTCAACGCGTCAACCGCCAGCGGCGTGAGCGCCACGGCAAGTGTCACCGTCGGTGGCGAGGCTTTCGGCGGCGACGCGCAGTCGCTTAGCACCAGTGCCACAGACTACACCTTTACCGGTTCGGCCAGTGGCGAAATCGTGGTCACCGTGACCAAGCCCAGCAGCGCCACCAAGGCTATCTACGTCAAGAGCGTCGCTGTTACTTACACTGAAGGCGGCGAGCCCGCGCAGACCTATGCCATCACCTACAACGAGATGGAGAACGGCAGTGTGACCGGTCCGGCCGAGGCCGCCGAGGGCGCTACCGTGACGCTGACAGTCGAGCCGGCCACCGGCTACCAGTTGGCCACCCTCACTGTCGAGGACGAGAACGACGTGGCTATCAGCGTGAGCAACAACAAGTTCACCATGCCCGCCGGCCCCGTCTATGTGAGCGCCACCTTCGAGGAGATCCCCACTCTGCAGAGCATTGCCGAGTTTATTGGCAGCACCGGCACACAAACGTTCGGTATTCCCGTAGTCGCTCTCGGCCAGAATGGCTCATACCTCTACATCGTTGACGAGAATAATACCGCCGGTCTGTTGGTCTATGGAACGATTGACCAGACCTACTCGTTTGGCGATGTTATTCCCGCCGGCTTTAGCGGCACTTATACACTCTTCCGCTCTCAGCATGAGTTGGCCAGTCCGGCCGGCTTCGCAGCTTCGACCGCTCAGGCAACCCTGACGCCGATGGAGGCAAGCATCAGCGATATTTCGCATAACAACTTCGGCCGTTACGCTGTGCTGCGTGGTGCCACCATCAGCGGAACCACCATCACTGTGGGTTCCGAGACTGTTACGCTGTTCAATCGCTTTGATGGAGTCACCGCTCCCACTGATGGCGGCACCTACGACATCTACGGTGTGATTAGCATATATAATGAAGTTGCCCAATTTCTGCCCATTCGTTACGAGGCTGTTGACGTTCCCGAGCCGACGAAGTATGCGATCGAGATTGACGCCCAAATCGTCAACGGCACCGTTGAGGCCGACAAGGCCGAGGCCGCCGAGGGCGAGACCGTGACGCTGACCGTCACGCCTGCCACCGGCTATGAGTTGGAGGCTATCACCGTGCTCGATGCTAACCTCGCCGAGGTGACCGTGAGCAACAACGCGTTCACGATGCCCGCGAGCAACGTGCTCGTCAGCGCCACCTTCGTCGAGCAGGGCGAGCAGCCCCAGCCCGGCGGCACTACCGTGACCGACGAGTTGACCTACGACCTGATTGGTGTGACCGGCACGTCCTATAGTGACTGGAGCAACGTTACGGGTACATCCGGCACCGTCTATAAGGGCAACAGCGCCGGTGGCAACAGCGCCATCCAACTCCGCTCCAGCAACAGTAATAGCGGTATCGTGAGCACCAGTTCGGTCGGTAACGTGAAGAGCGTCACCCTCACCTGGAACAGCAACACCAGTACGGGCCGCACGGTGAGCATCTACGGCAGCAACAGCGCCTATAGTGCCGCCAGCGCTCTTTACAGCAGCAGCACGCAGGGCACCCTGCTGGGCGAACTCAGCATTGACAACGCCACAAATAGTGTCAGCACTTTGACTGTTGATGGCGACTACGCTTATATCGGCATTCGCTCCAAGAGTGGTGCCCTCTACCTCGATGGCATTGACATTGAGTGGGAAGTCGCGGCTGTGAGCGAGGAGTTCTACATCACCGCCACGCCGCCCGCCGGCACTTATGAGGGTCCGCAGACCGTCTTCCTTGAGGGTCACAACGGCGAGATAGCCCAGGCCACCTACACCATCAATGCAGGCGAGGAGATCGATTACGATCCCCAGACCGGTATCCTGATCGACAAGAGTTGCACGCTGAGCGTGTTTGCTCTCGATGCCGATGGCAACGAGGCTAACCTCGACGCCGAGTATGTAATCACCTATCCGGAACTTGAGGTCACTCTGACCCCCGAGGCCGGTACCTACTATGAGGCACAGAACGTCACTGTCGCTGTTGCTAACGTGTACAACGACGGCGAGTACCTGGTCAGTTACCAGATTGGCGAGGGCCAAGAGCAGGAGTACGATGCCCAGGCCGGTATCGACATCACCGAGAGTTGCACACTCACCATCAAGGTTGAGGCCAACTACCAGAGCTTCGAGCAGAGTTATGAGTACGTGATCACCGAGGCTCCGGAGCTCCTCACCGAGAACGCGACTATTGTCTTCACCAGCGGCAGCAATGACGGCAGTGCCTTCACCGGCGACAATGCCGCCATCGACGAGGGTGCTGACCTGATCGCTTCCATCACCAACTACGATAAGTTCTACACCAACGGTGCCAACGGTGCCAAGTTCGGTACCGGCTCCGTCGCCGGCAAGGCGACCATCAACCTCGTCAACGGCTATGCCGCCACCAAGGTTGTTGTCAAGGCCATGGCTTACGGCTCCGACAGCGGCGTCACGTTCAAGCTGAACGGCACCGAGTCTGAGACCATCGCCACCGACGAGCTCGCCGACTATGAGTTCACGCTGGACGGCACGGGCATCTACAGCCTGGCTTTCGAGGCTTCGAAGAGCAGCAAGTGCCGCTTCTGGGTGAAGTCCATCGACATCATCTGCAGCGAGCAGCCCGAGGGCATCAGCCTGGCCGAGGCTCTGGCCGGTGGCGAGGGCTTGATCAGCAACGACCTGACCGTGGTCAAGGTTTACGGTGGCAAGGCTTATCTCACCGACGGTGAGGACAACTGGGTGAGCATCGAGGGCGGCAACGCCGATCAACTGACGCCGGGCGCCGTGATTGACGGCTACCAACTGAGCGGTATCGCCAACGCTGCCACCAACCCCGCCATCACCATCAGCGAGGACGTGACCTTCACCCAGGGCGAGAACATCCCGACCATCGACGAACTTGACCTGCGTGGCGGTATCGCCGAGATGCCGAAGGCCGGCAAGGTTGTGAGCATCACCGGTTACTTCCTGCAGGAGAATGGCCAGAACGTGTTCAGCGCCTACAGCGGTGCCAACGGCAGCAAGGGTAACACCATTCCTCTGGCCGACGCCGGCAGCATGACCGTGGGTAGCGAGTACACCATCGAGGCCGCGATCACCCTCACCGAGGCCTGGGATGCCGAGCAGAGCGCCGGCGCTCCGCGCCGCGTGTCGCCCACCAGCGATGACGCCCTGAAGAACATCACCCTCAGCCTCGTCGGCGAGCCGGTCTCCACGGCCGTCAACGACATCGCTGTCGACGCCGATGTGGTGAGCGTGAAGTATGTCAACGTTGCCGGTCAGGTGAGCGCCCAGCCGTTCGACGGCATCAACGTGGTGGTCACCACCTACGTTGACGGCACCACCA
>CAMHQD010000051.1 GCA_946187345.1 uncultured Porphyromonadaceae bacterium
TTGTTCTTGGTGCGGCGGCTCAGGATTTGCAGCACGCGGCGAATCTCGTCGTCGCGGCCTATCACAGGATCGAGTTTGCCCTGACGGGCTCGCTCACACAGGTTGACGGCGTATTTCTTCAGCGCGTTGTACTGCTCTTCGGCGCCTTGCTGTGTCGCCTTCTTGCCTCGACGCAACTCAGCGATGGCTTGCGCCAACTCTGACGCGTTCACGCCGGCATCCTTGAGGATTGTCGACGCCTCGCCGCCGCCGTCGAGCAGGCCCATGAGCATTGCCTCGACGGTGACGTACTGGTCGCCGTTCTTGGTGGCAAACTCGGTCGCTTTGTCAAGCGCGCGGCTCGCGTCATTGCTCAAATAAGGGTCGCCGCCGCCGCTTACACGCGGCAGCCGCTTTATCGCGTTGTCCACATCGCGGCTGATGCCGTCAGGACTGATGTCGAGTTTCTGCAACAAGTACCGCACCACATCGCCTGCCTCGGTCAGCATGGCCGCGAGCAGGTGGACGGGTTCGAGCGCCTGGTTGCCGCTCGTCCGCGCCAGGGTGACCGCTTTCTGCACCACCTCCTGGCTCTTGATTGTGTAATTGTTGAAGTTCATAATAATGTTTTATTTTGCGTTTTATTGACAAATGTTGTCAATCCTCGCAACGCAAATCACGTGCCACTCCCCCACCTCAACGCGCATGTCACGACATTTTGTCCCACTGTTTCTATTCCTGACATTTTGTCATAAACACGGAGGCTGAAACGAGGGACGGTTCTTGTGTTTCAGCAAGTGAAACACAAGAACCGTCCCTAAAGATTCGGCAATGTCCTGCATCCCCTTCTCCACCTCCTTCAGGAGGGGGTTGGGGGGAGAACATTAATAGAGCACCTTCTTGGTCTGGGTCGTACCGTCGCTGTAGGTGGTGATGACGATGTTCACGCCGTCGAACGGCTCAACACTCGTCATACCCTGCAGGTTGAAGTAACGCACGCCAACGACCTCGCGCTGAGTGTTCACGTCGTCCACGCCGGTGATAGCATCACTGGTCTCGGCCGTGAGCAGAATCAGGTTGGTGCCGTTCTGGGTCTGGTTGTCCTTGTTGACGTCAACCACGCGGCGCGGAGCGTTGTGGCCACCGCTGGCCTCGCGGCCGGGCAGCGTGCTGCCGCTATTGTTGATGATACACGTCATGTTGTAGGAATAACCGGGCTTGAAGGCCTCCTTGTCGGCACGCTCATCAACGGCAATCTGCAGACGGCCGCCGATGTTGTACTGGTTCATGCCGCCCTCGCCGGTGGTAGCGGGCACATAGAACGTGGCCTTGCCATCCTCAACGCCGTCGTAGACAGCCCACTTGATCTTGCAGTACTCGCTGATCTTCGGTGTCATGAAGAACCAGGGCACCGGCGTCTCGTTGTGCTCGACAAAGTTGGCCGGGCAGTACTCGTTCATGAACAGCGTCGGGTCGGCGTCGCCCTCAACAGGCTGGATGTCGCTCACAATCTCCAACGTCGGGTTGATAGCATCCTTGAACTGGCACAGAATCGTACCGCCCTGGATGAAGTGACCCTGAGTGAAGTTGAACGACGTTCCGCTCTTCGGCACCAATTTCGCCCAGTTGCTCTGGTCGAAGTTCAACTCGGCGTTGCCCTTATACACCCAGTCATAGACGTACTGGTTGTTGTTGGCGCGCTGCTGCTCGGTCGGGAACTGCGGGTTGATGCCCTCGGCGTTGGTGTCCTTGATATAGACATTGCCGCTCGAGTGGTTGTAACCCACGGTCACGTCGTTGGCCACAATGTAGTAGTTACCCACAGTACCGTACTTCAAGATCTGAGCCAGAGTCCACGTGGTGTACTCGATGAGCGAGTCGTCGCCGGTAGTGTGGGCGGCACCGCGTGCGATACCAACCAGATATCCGCCGGAGGCGTTGGTGAAGTAGCCCGCGTTGACGTTCTCGATGTCACCCGTCTGAGTGCCGTTGTCGCCATTGTTCGAGAAGATGAGTTTCTCGGGCACATGGCCGTCAAACTCAATCAGGTAGATGGCATGGCCATCGGGCGAGATACCCACGGGCTCGTCAAGCAGTTGGCCGGGCCAAGCGCCGTTCACCTCGTCGGCCGCACCGCCAACCTCGGTGAAACTATACAGCATCGGGGCCTCCCAGTCGAGTTCGTTCACAAAGTACATATACTGTTTGCCCACCTGCACGGTAGCCACGCTCGGCACCGGGTTGGTGACATCCCACACGGTTGCACCGCTGGTTTTATCCTTGGTGTTCCAATAGTAGAAGTGGTCACCGGCGCCGATGCTGTTGATGTCCTCGCTCTGGTTGTTGCCATTGCCGAGGTTGAAGGTAGCGTTGACGCTGGCCGCGGTGCTCGTGCTCCACTTGTACCAAGTGTCACCGTCTATCTCAACCGCCGTCATCTCCGCGCCCGGCCAGTCGCCGTTCTGGTTGCCGTCACCGTTCCAGAAGTAACCGTAAGGTTGCACATCACCCTTCGTCTTCACGTAGATGTTGATAGGTTGGGTCGATGCTGTGTAAGTGGTCGGGGTACCATGAGTAACCTCAGAAATTGAGCCGGCACCGGTTCCGGCAGACTCAGGCCAGGTGTTACTGTAATTATTTCCATCTTTTGGATAGTAATAGTTACTGCTCGTAGTGATATTCGACAGATCTTTTCTTTTTGAATCATCACCGTTCTTGGTAAGAGCAACACTTACTGAATTAGCATTGATGAAAGTGACATAATACCAATCACCACTCTTCGGGAAGTTCTGATATTGACGTCCTTGCCATGAATCAGTAAACACGTTACCGCTGCTCGTCCAGCCATGCACATAAGAAGTGGCATCATTCTGGAAGCCCAGAGTGATGATGTTTGCACTGCTTGACAACGTACTGCTCGAAGTCACATCAATATAACCGCCATCGCCAGCGTAGTTATTATGACCATCCTGATATGCACCGGGATAGTAATAATAGAAATAGTTTCCTGAACTTGTAACGGAAATAGGTTTGGTCTTGTCGATATCACCTGTCAATGTAAATTGGAAGTTAGCGCTGCTTGTGCCGCTGAATTCCTTGACATACCACGTCTGGCCGGCAACGGTCTCGGTTTGGGTCAGCGTCTCTCCGGGCCAAGTCGGCTCAGTATAGCCACTGGTGTCCCAATAGTGAATCTTCGGAGCAGCCGAAGTCGTGCGGTTCTGCACATAGACCTTGATGCTGGCGGTGGTCAGGTGGTAGATGCGCGAGGTCTTGTTGACGAGTTTGGTGCCCTTGACCATAGCGGCCTGGACGGTGTAGTCGCCGGGGGCAGTCAATGTCACCTGCTGCTGACGCTGGCAGGCGTTGCTGGTGGTGGTGAGCGTCTGGGCGGTCTCGCCGGCCTTGTTCACCACATACACGATGTTGTCGTCGGGGTTCGACGCGTCGAGTTGAATCGTCAGGTTGCCCACATAACTACCCGAACCCTTGTCGATGGCCACCGTCGGATTGTGCACCATGTCGATATAGGCGTTGGTGACATCGGTCACGCTGCGGCCATCATAGTTGTACACGAGGAACACATCGCTGGTGTACTCACCCAAGTCGGGTGTCTTGGCGTCGTTGTTCCAGTTGAGCATAGCCTTGTAACTGGTTGACGGCACAGTGGCGTGCAGCCATTCCAGACCACCCACGGTAGCCGTGTAGCCATACTGCCAACCGGGATAAGCACTGGTAAGGTCACCGCTGCCGTCGGCCTTCCAAGCGTAGAGGTAGGGCTTGTCGCCCGAGGGCCAGTTGTTGAACACGTACACCTTGCTCTCGTCGGCGGCGTTGGCGTCAACGATATAGCGGCGCGTAATCACGGTGCTGGGGAGCACCTCGCCATCGACGAGCACACCGGCCTTGATGGTCATGTTGCTGCCCACGGTGATGGTGGTTCCGCCGGCGGGCAACGCGCGGCCGTAGGCGCTGGGCTCGGTGCCGTCGACGGTGTACATAATCTTCACATAACTGTTGTTCGGCTTGATAGTCACGTTCACCGTGCCCTGGTAGTGTCCGCTGGGCTTGTCGATGATGGGATAGCCGTTCACGACGTTCTGCTTGACGTTGGCGTTGACAACGGGCACAGGGTTAGCGATAACGCCATCGTGAGTCTCGTTCATCAGGCAGATGCTCAAGCGGCAGTCGTCGCCGGACCACAACTCGGTGAAGCCCGAGCGCAACGCGCGGGAGGCCTTGCCACCGCACTCAAATAGCAGCGAGCCGTGGTCACCAATAACACGCCAAGCGCAACCGTTGGCCGTGTTGTTGGGCGTGCTTTCCAAGTCCTCAACGCCATTGCCTCCAAACACACCACTCTGGTTGGTGATGCCGGCGGCGCGACGGGCCTTGATGAACAGTTGCATGGTGGGTTGCCAGGCGGGGTTCATGTAGTGGGGATAGAACACACACGGCGTGCCGGGCATCGAGAGGATGAACGCGTTGGCGCCCATGATGCGGTTGTTGCAACGGTCACGGTAGTTGGTGATGTCGTGAGGCAGGTGCTTGAACGTGTCGTGGTTGTCGACAAACGTCACCGAGTAGCGGCGCCACTGGGTGTCGTTCGACTGGTTGATAAGAGCCACACCGTCGTTCAACTTACCCCAGTCGCCGTCGTTAAACGCGGGGTTGATACTCTTCAACTTCAGCGGGAAGTCGAAGGCCGCACTCTGGTAGTAACCGTTGCGGTAGGTGCTGCGAATCCAAGGAATCACGGTGTCGACAGCGTTGCCGTCGTAGCACTCGCCCACTGCATACGTCGGGGCGTGGTTGCCGAGGAACATACCCATATAGGTGCCGCTAAAGCCCTTCACATAGTCAATGCGGAGGCCGCCGTAACCGATATCCTCCAGCAGAAAGTCGAGGTACTTGTTGATGTTGTACTGCACGTGAGCGCTGGTGTGGTCGAGGTCGCGGGCCCAGCCGCCGTTGTCGGCGGTGTCGCCGGCGCCCTTGTCGGCATCAGTGAACCAGTTCTTGATGGGTGACGAGAACAACTCATCGATATTGACGATGTCCTTGCTGCTCCACGTGATGTCATAGCCGTCCTGCATATAGGTCGACTCGGGATTGTGGCTGGTCTCCCACGGGAAGTTGTAACTCATCGCCTTGTAATAGGAGTTGTAGTAGTTGATCTTGTCGCTCTGACTGGTGGTGTTGCCGAACCAGCCATTGCTCCAGTAGTCAACGCCGCCCTTGTGGTTGAGGATGACATCCTCAATCACAGCGGTGCCCTGAGCCTTGTAGGCCGCAATCATCGCGCGCAACTCAGCCTCAGTACCAAAGTAACTCTTAATCTCGGCACTCTCCTCGGTGTCCCAGTAGGTCTTAGTGCTTGTGTCCTGCTTGGGAGCATGCCAAGTGGCGGTGTAGTAGTGGCCGCTGCTGTCGGTCTTGCCGTGGTTGAACCAATACACCGGCACGAAGCCCATACAGTCGGGGTTCGGCTGTCCGGGATAGGCCACATAGTCCTTCGGGGCGGTGTTGGCGCCGCTCTGGGGCACCCACATCACGTCGAAGTAAGGCGCAATCTGGTCGATGTTGGCCGTCAGCGTCGCCCAACGGGTGTTGGGGGCGCTCCACTCACGCCAAGCGTTGTCACTATCAAGGGCATGGTTCCAGTCGTACTCGCCATTGGGGATCGAGTACCAGCTATTGCCGTCGCTCTCGGTGTAGCTACTGGGATACAGAGTCGCTTTGTCGAAAAAGTTAATGTTCCAGTAGAAGCCCTGCAACATAACGCCGCCATACTGGGCCGGCCAACCCTGGGCCGATGCCAGCAACGGCAGTAATGTCGCCATCAAGACAAGTGTCTTAATTCGTCTTAATGCTGTCATAGTAGTTTTTAAGTTAATAAGTTAGTTTGTTTTATTATTTGTTTTTATATTTCTACTTTAACCCAAACACGGCAAAATTACTATTTTTTCACCAAACCAATATAAAAATGATGTTACAAAAATCTTTCATTAACTGTTAAACTTTACTAAATCAGCACCAAAAATAGCATCACCGGGAGATATAAGAGAAATAAGAGAAATAAGAGAAATAGGAGATATAGGGCACACAATTCCTATTTCTCCTATTTCTCCTATTGCTCTTATTGCTCTTATTGCTCCTATTACTCTTATTTCTCCTATTTCTCCTATTTCTTGTTATCGTGGCCATCGCGGTGATCGCGACGCGAATGATAGAGTTGTTCAGTGAAGCCGCCCTCGTTGAGAAAACGTTGCATCGCACTATCGATGAGGCGCCTCAATAAGTAATCGGCTTGATGGATGAGTGTGATTGCGGTGTTGGCGATTACTTCGTCGCTGCGCGTGGGCATCGCCTCTCTATAATATTCGCTATCGTTGTGGGCACGACAGGCCGCCAACAATGCCTCATATCGCGGTTCACTGCTATCCCACAGTTTCAACCCATGCACACGCAGGTAATCCTCATAATCTCTCAACAGTTCGTGGAGGCTTCCTAACGCAGTGTTATACAGTTTGATTTCCATTTTGGACGACGTGGAAGCGTCCACGCTCCCTTCAACGATATTTTGTTTGCCGCTACGCGCTGCTTGAACCATTTGGTCAATTGTGCGGTCGCCTTTTTTATAATATTTCTCGGTAAAGAAATATGTTATGTCGTAGATACATTCGGTTTTCTTGTAGACAAGCAAGTCCTTGTAGTTTCCTTTAAATTTCATTGCTGCGATTGATTTTATATTATTGATAGGAGATATAGGAGATATAGGAGAAATAAGAAATGTGGCTTCTATTGTTCTTACTTCGCTCCCACCGTGGTGGTCAGGCAACCGTCGGCGAGGTGGACGTAGAGGGTGTCGCCGACGGCGACCTGGCTCACACTGGTGACGAAGCGGCGGTTGCCGTCGCGAGCCACGGCAAAACCGCGGTTGATGACGTTGCGAGGCGAGAGAATGTGTGCGCGCTCGGCCAGACCGTCAAGTTTGACGCGCTCCATAGCAAGTTGTTGACTGACCACACTGCTCATCATCGCTGTTGAGGCCGCCAACCGCTGGCGCGCGGCATCGAGGCGCGCCGTGGCCGCCGGTACCACGGCCTTTGACAATGCGTCTACACGCAATTTTGCCGCCGCCAGCAGGTGTTCGGCATAGCCACGGATAGCGGTAGTGCTGTGAGCGAGGTGCTCGCGAGCGGCGCCGAGGGCATCGTTGGCCGCCGCACTCATCGCCGTGGCGAGCGACGCAAGGCGGTCAAGCGCGGCGTTACCGCGCGAGACGAGCCACTCGGCGGCAGCCGTCGGCGTCTTGACGCGCATCGCCGCGACCCAGTCAAGCACAGTGACATCACGCTCGTGACCGATGCCGATTATCACAGGCAGCGGAAACCGCGCCACTGCCGCCGCAAGGTCGTAGTCGTCAAACCAGTTGAGGTCGCTCGTGGAGCCGCCACCGCGGATGATGACAACGGTGTCGAAGTGTTCGCGAGCCGCGGCCACTCGCTCCAACGCCGCACGCACGCTACCACTCGTCTCGACACCTTGCAGTTTAGCGTTGAATAACGCGGTGTAAAACCTCACGCCGCGCGAGTTGTCGTTCAACTGACGCATAAAGTCGCCGTAGCCCGCCGCACTGGCCGCCGAGATTACCGCTACACGCTGCGGCACCTCCGGCCACGCCAACTGCTTGTTCAAGTCGATGATACCCTCGGCCTTCAGTCGCTTGAGAATCTCGTTGCGGCGGCGCACCATGTCGCCGAGCGTGAACTCGGGATTGACCGCGTCAATCACCGCCTTGAAGCCGTAAGCCTCATGGAAATTGGCGCTGATGCGCACCATCACCTTCATTCCGGTGGTAAAGTCCTGGCCGGTGACCGCGCGGAACTCTGCGGCAATACGTTGGAAGTTGGCTCCCCAGATAGCGGCGCTCAAGCGCGCCTCGAGCACGCCGGTGTCGGGATTTTTCTGCACCAGTTCGAGGTAACAATGGCGGCCGGGCTTCACGTCGGCCGTCTCGGCCGTTACCCAACGGCCTTGCAACTGCGTCTCACGGTTCACCACCGCCTGCAGCAGCCGGTTATATTCCTTTAAAGTAATCGCTTCCATTATAAGAAATAGGAGAAATGGGAGAAATAGGAGAAATGGGAGAAATAGGGCACCTCAACAGCAAACTCCCCTCCTTAGGAGGGGCGGGAGGAGGACACAAGACGGGTGCCGGAGATGCGGTAACGCAGGGGGCGCAACACGCGGCGCATCAAGGCTGCTACCGGCTCGTCGGCAGCGTGGAACTCGGCCAGACGTGGTGTTACCAATAGTTCATCGCCCTCAAACGTCATCTCAGCCACCGGGAACACCACCGCGCGCATCACGCTGTCACGCTCGGCACGCGACACTCCCTTATCAATCATTTTGTCCAGCGTAGGCTCCGGCTTGATGTGACGCTTAGTCTCAAGAGGCCGCCACTGCGTGTCGTAGAACGTCAATCGGCTATCGGCCACCGGCAGCGCTACCGTTTCCACCACGGCAATAACCGTGTCGCGGCCATGCGCCATCATGCGCAACTGGATATTGCCGGCGCCTTCCAACTCCACACGGGCGTATGCCGGCTCTAAGGCGGTAAGCGTTGCCGAGCCGCCGGTCACGGTCTCCAATGCCGGAGTGCGCCCCGCGTCGAAGTAGTCTATCATGTCCAAACGTGTAGCCACCGGCAGCGTGGCAAACACACGCCCGGACTCTGACGCCAGCAAATCGCGCATCGAACGGCCGGTCGCCGGTAGCGCCATCAAGACGGCCATCGCCGCCACCAATATTTTTTTCATAATCAAATTACTCGTTTATTCGAGCACTCAATTATTCGAGCACTCGGTAATAAAAAAAGAATCTACGGCAAAATTACACAAAATTAACGAAAAGGAATGAAAAAAAAGTTGTATCTTTGCACCAAGAAATCGGGCGGGCGAGCCATCGACGAAGCCGAGAGGCGGCGACGATGGGCGCAAAGCACCGATAATCAATAACTTATTTTCAAACACAGGGCCCAACCCTAATCAAAATCAACAAACAAGAAGCGTTTCTTAAAAAACAAATCTCATGGAAGAGAACGAAAGAAGACCCAAGCGCCCGCGCATCAGTGCCGAGGGCAAGGCCGGCGATGAAATGAACGAATCGCCCCGCTATGAGAAAGTAGAGTATCCGACCGAGAGCCGCAGTGCGGCCGCCGATGATGGCGGTGCCGAGGGCAAGGCCGAGAATGAGAATCAACAACAAGGCGGCTACCAACCACGTTACGGTCAGCAGCAGGGCTACCAGCCTCGCGGCTATCAACCTCGTTATGGCCAGCAGGGAGGCTATCAGCCTCGCGGCTATCAACAGGGCGGCTACCAACCCCGCGGTTACCAGCAGGGTGGCTATCAGCCCCGCGGCTATCAGCAGGGCGGCTATCAGCCCCGTGGCTATAACCCTCACTATGAGCAAAGCGCGCCGCAAGGCGAGCAGGGTGCCGAGGGAGCCGAGGGCGAGACCCAGCAGCCGCAACAGCAGCAGGGCGGCTATCAGCCCCGCGGCTACCAGCGCGGCTATCAGGGCGGCTACCAGCAGCGCGGCTATCAGCAGCGTGGCTACCACCAGCAAGGCGGCTACCAGCAGCGCGGCTATGGCCAGCAAGGCGGTTATCAGCAACGCGGCTACGGCCAGCAAGGCGGTTACCAGCCTCGCGGCTACGGCCAGCAGGGTGGCTACGACCAGCAAGGTGGTTACCAACAGGGCGGCTATCAGCAAGGTGGTTACCGCAAGCCCGGTCGACCCATGCAGCGCAAGCCCAAGGGACCGAAGCAGCAGATGCGTTTCACTCCGCGTCCCAAGCAGATTGAGTACGAGGAGCCCGCAATGGATCCCAACACCGAGATTCGCCTCAACAAGTTCCTTGCAAACGCCGGCATCTGCTCGCGCCGTGAGGCCGATGAACTGATTGTGAAAGGCTTGGTGACGGTCAACGGAGAGGTCGTCAGCGAACTCGGCTACAAGATCAAGCCGCAGGACGTTGTGGAATATGACGGCAAGGTGGTCACCAGCGAGCGCAAGTGCTACGTGCTGCTCAACAAGCCCAAGGACTGCGTCACCACCAGCGACGACCCCCACGGCCGCAAGACCGTGCTCGACCTGGTGAAGGGTGCCTGCGAGGAGCGCATCTATCCCGTCGGCCGCCTGGACCGCAACACCACCGGTGTGTTGCTGCTCACCAACGACGGTGACCTGGCCAGCAAACTCACTCACCCGAAGTACGTCAAGAAGAAAATCTATCAGGTGTGGACCGACAAACCCATCAGCGAGGAGGACATGCAGCGCATCGCCGACGGCGTGGAACTGGACGACGGTCCCATCCATGCCGACGCCGTGAGTTACGTTAACGCCACCGACCACAAGCAGGCCGGTATCGAGATTCACAGCGGACGCAACCGCGTCGTGCGCCGCATCTTTGAGCACCTGGGTTACCACGTGGTGAAACTCGACCGCGTCTATTTCGCCGGTCTCACCAAGAAGAACCTGGGCCGCGGCCGCTGGCGCTACCTCACCCAGGAGGAAGTCAACTTCTTGCGTCAAGGTTCCTTTGAGTAAAAAAACATGATTCATAGGATTCCTATAAAACCTATAAACCATTGGGGTCCATAGGAATCCTATATAATCCAGAATCATCAGCAAAATGAAAAGAATAAAAATATGTGACATCACAGCCCCCGAACTGATAGGCAGCGAGGTGGACGTGATGGGATGGGTGCGCACTCGCCGGGGCAACAAACACGTGCAGTTTATCGCCCTCAACGACGGCTCGACAGTCAACAACCTGCAAGTTGTTGTAGATCTCACCAAGTTTGACGACGAGCAACTCAAGCCCATTACCACGGGTGCGAGTCTCCATGTGACAGGTACCCTCGTGGCCTCGCAGGGTCGCGGACAAAGCGTCGAGGTGCAGGCCACGGCAATCACCGTGCTCGGCACCGCCGACGACACCTATCCGATGCAGAAGAAAGGCCACACGTTGGAGTTCTTGCGCGAGAAGGCTCACCTGCGCCTGCGCACTAACCTGTTCGGCGCCATCTTCCGCATCCGCCACCACTTGGCCTTTGCCATCCACAAGTTCTTTAACGACCACGGTTTCTTCTACCTCAACACGCCGCTCATCACCGCCAGCGACGCCGAGGGCGCCGGCGATATGTTCCGAGTGAGCACGCTCGACCCCGACGACCTGCCGCGCACCGAGGACGGCCACGTGGACTACAGCCGCGACTTCTTCGGCAAGCACACGAGCCTCACCGTGAGCGGACAACTCGAGGGCGAACTTGGAGCAACGGCACTGGGTGCCATCTACACCTTCGGCCCCACGTTCCGCGCCGAGAACAGCAACACGCCGCGCCACCTGGCCGAGTTCTGGATGATTGAGCCGGAAGCGTCGTTTATCGACATCACCGACAATATGGACCTGGCCGAGGAGTTTATCAAGTACTGCATCAGTTACGCTCTGGAGCACTGCCACGATGACATCGCCTACCTTGACGATTACCACATGAACAAAGCCAAGGACACGCAGGAGAGCCTTATCGAGCGCCTCGAGGGCGTGCTCAAGGAATCGTTCGTGCGCCTGACTTACACCGAGGGCATCAATATCCTCAAGGCCAGCGGACGCAAGTTTGAGTTCCCCGTCGAGTGGGGTGTGGACTTGCAGAGCGAGCATGAGCGCTACTTGGTGGAGGAGCACTTCCACCGTCCGGTCATCCTCACCGACTATCCGCGCGACATCAAGGCGTTCTATATGAAGCAGAACGAAGACGGCAAGACGGTGCGCGCCATGGACGTGCTGTTCCCGCAAATCGGCGAGATTATCGGCGGCAGCGAGCGCGAAGCCGACTACGACAAACTGTTGGCCGAAATTGAGCGCCGCAACATTCCGATGAAGGACATGTGGTGGTATCTCGAGACCCGCAAGTTTGGCACCGTGCCACATAGCGGCTTCGGTCTGGGATTTGAGCGACTCATCCTCTTCGTTACCGGCATGGCAAACATCCGCGACGTGATCGCTTTCCCGCGCACTCCCGGCAACGCCGAGTTCTAATCCAGATAAGAAAGTCGACCGCTGACAGACAAGTCGACCGCTGACTATTGACCGTTGACCGAGCGTTGCCGTTTTCGGTCAACGGTCAACTGCTAAATTTGGCCATTAGTAATTCGTGTTTTAATAATAAAATGAAACGTGAAGCGAAACCGATGACGGCCGGTGAGGCCTTGGCGACTACCGCGGCAATGTGTAGCCGTGGCGAGCAGTGCGAGAGTGATCTGCGCGCACTAATGCGGCGCCGCGGCGTGGGCGATGCCGACGCCGACGCTGTGATTCTTCAGTTGCGCGAGCAAGGGTTTATCGACGACGAGCGATATGTGCGCGCGTTTGTCCACGACCGTATGGCTTACAATGGCTGGGGCGTCCGCAAGGTGAAACAACAGTTGCGGCTCAAGCACTTTGACAGCGAACTAATCGACCGAGTGCTTGACGAGGCTGTAGATAGACAAAACAATCGCACGGCGCTTGCCGACCTATTGCGGCGTCGCTACCGCGAGACGGCAGGACGCGAGCCGCGTCGCCGCCGTGAGGCCGCCATCCGCACCGCTATGTCACGCGGCTATGAGCCGGACATCGTTTTTGAATTGGCCAACGAACTCTTCGATGGTTCCGAAGATGACTATGATGCCTATGATGATGAGTTTGCTGACGACAATACGGCAATGGATTGACGCGATGACCGATGTCATCGCGCCGCGCCGCTGTGCGGTGTGTCACCGCGTGCTCGGCCCCGGTGAACAGTGGCTGTGCCGCGCGTGCCTCGAACAAATGCCGCTCACCGGCTATCACAGTCGCGAGTTCAAATTCAACCCGATGGAGCAACTCTTTGCCGGGCGAGTGCCGATTGAACGGGCTACCGCCCTGTTTCACTACCGCCGCGGCGACCCTTACGCCTCAATCCTGCACGATATAAAATACCGGCACACTCCCCTGCTGGGCACGTGGCTCATGGAACGTTATGCCACACAACTCCAACAAATAGGGTGGCTGGATGGCATCACGGCTGTAGTCCCCGTGCCGCTCCATCGCAGCAAACTCGCCTCACGCGGCTATAACCAGGCGCTGCTGCTCGCGCGCGGCGTGGCGCAGGCAGTTCCGGACATCGAAGTCATCGAAGCCGTCAAGGCCATCCGCGCCCACGCCACACAAACCCACAAAAACGCCATCGATCGACAAAAGAACGTGCAGGGCTGCTTCGCGCCGACCGACGATGCCGCGACAAGGCTCGCCGACCGTCACATTTTGCTCGTTGATGATGTGGTGACCACCGGCAGCACTCTGGAGGCGTGTGCCCAAGTGCTGCTTGAGGCTGTACCCGGCCTGAAAATCTCGATTCTCTCTTTGGCCGGCGCAACCCTCGACTGAAGTTAAACTTTCAACGTAATGGGGCGATAGGCCCGCTCTTTGATGGCACCGCTGCGGAAGGCATGCAACAACTCTTGCAGGTCCGCCACCTGATGACGCAGTTCCTCACCTTTGTCGGTGTCACGAACCATCATGCGGTGGTTGGTCATCTCAACCAATTGCACTGTTGAGCGGATGTCTTGGCCTTGCTCCACGGCCTCGTCGATTGACGTGAACGGCTCGTGTTGCACCAACTGGAATCCGCGCGAGTGATAGACGAGAGTATAGCCGGCAATTCCCGTCGTGGGCTGATAGGCCTTGGAGAAACCGCCATCAATAACCATCAACTTGCCGCCGGCCTTAATCGGGTTCTCGCCACGCGTGGTGCGCACTGGCACATGACCGTTGATGATGTGGCGGTACTGGCCCTTGACGCCGAACTCGTCAAGAATCATATCCACAACCTCCTCGTTGTCGCGCAAGGTGTAGTAATTTCCTTTATGCTCGGCCTGTGCCTCCTTGTCATCGATGAAATAGCGCTCAAAGGTTGCCATCTTGGCCTTGTCGAAGGCCGGCGAGTCTTTGCCGCACCACAGGTGCCAAACAAAGTCCAGGGCGAAGGCTTGTTGCTCGGGCGTGTCGGCACCGAAATAAGCCTCGCGAACGAGTTCGCCCACCTTGTCGAGCAACGCCTTGCCATGATATGACTCACCCTGAATCATGACATCCTTGAGTGTGCCATCTTCATTGAGCGGCATTGACGCGTGGAAAAGCAGGTTGCCGTTCACCACGCTATAGATACACCCGTTGCGGAAGAGGCACTTCATGTGTTTCTTCAACTTCTCGCTACCCACAAACGAGCGGTGCAACTTGGCCACAAGCGCTTCTTCCTCGGCTGTGAGGGCATAGGCCGCTTCCGGTTCGACTGTCGGGAAACTATTATCCATCAAGGCGTAAGTGTTTCCATCAATAGTAATCGTGCCATGGTCGCGATCGATGCGGTGAAGCAGCAGGCGGTCGTCCATGTCAAAGTCAGGACGCCGCATGATTGCCTGACCTTCAAGTTTGAACTGGATGACAGCAATTGCTTTGTGCATGCGCGCCACCAGTTCGGCGGCGCGACGCTGGTCGGCATCGGGACTGACAAACTCTTTGGGGAGGAAGCGCTCACACGGGTCGTCGCCATAGGTGTCGAGAGCAAATGTCGCCAGCGGCAACAGGTTGATGCCGTAACCGTCCTCAAGCACACTCTGGTTGCCATAGCGCAGCGCTATGCGCACCACATTGGCAATGCAGCAGTCGTTGCCGGCGGCGGCACCCATCCACAAAATATCGTGATTTCCCCACTGGAAGTCAAAGTCGTGATAGGAGCACAAGATGTCCATAATCTTATCGGGGTGCGGGCCACGATCATAGACATCGCCGAGAATGTGCAGACGGTCAATAGTGAGTTGCTGGATGAGATTACAAAGGGCTACAACAAAGTCATCGGCACGCTCGGTGCTGATAATCGTTTTGACGATAACGTCAACATAGGCTTGCTTGTTAGGCTCGGTAGAACTCTCGTGCATGAGTTCCTGAATGATATAGGAGAAGTCATCCGGCAGAGCCTTGTGCACCTTGCTGCGCGTGTATTTTGACGATACATTGCGGCATACCTTCACCAAGCGATTGATGGTGATGAAATACCAATCATTGAGTTCATCAATGTCATCAATATCATTCTTGATAAGTTGCAGTTTCCGGTCGGGATAATAGATGAGAGTGCACAATTCCTTCTGTTCCCTCAGCCCAAGCGTCTCGTTGAAAATCTCACCCACCTTGCGTTTGATGGTGCCGGAGGCGTTGCGCAACACATGCTGGAACGCCTCATACTCGCCATGAAGGTCGGCAAGGAAGTGTTCGGTGCCCTTTGGCAAATTCATGATTGCCTCCAAGTTGATTATCTCGGTGCTCGCCGTGGCTATATTCGGAAAATTTCGCGCCAGCAGCGTCAAGTATCTCAAATCCATTCTTTTTGTTTTATGAAAGGTTGAGGGGTTGAGCGTTGAGAAGTTGAGCCAATCGCTGTCGCGATTGGGGATAATAGTTTTGTCTTTGGGTCGGCCAGGCCAAGGCCAGGCCCTACAATTATTCCCATTTGCAACAGCAAATGGCTCAACCTCTCAACGCCTCAACCCCTTAACCTTAAATAGAATCAAATGCCCAGGTCGCGGCAGATGGTGTCAATCTTGGCGTCGGCCCACTCGTTCTTGGCATCGTAGGCATCGGCGCTCTCCAGCGTGTCGTGCACCTCGATGTAGAACTTAATCTTGGGCTCGGTGCCGCTGGGACGGATTGAGACCTTAGTGCCGTCCTCGGTGTAGTACTGCAGCACGTTGCTGGTGACCGGCATGTCGAGCGGACGCACCTCGCCGGTCTTGACATCGCGCTCTTGCAGGAGTTGGAAGTCGCGAATGAGCACCACGGGCGAGCCGGCAATCTCCTTCTGCGGGTTCTCGCGGAAGTTCTTCATCATCTGCGCAATCTCCTCGGCGCCGCTCTTGCCAGGGCGCACCACGCTGATGCCACGCTCCTTGCTGTAGCCGTAGGTCATATAGACGTCGATGAGCATATCGTTGAGCGACATACCCTTATCCTTGGCCCACGCGGCGATCTCGGCCATCAAGGGGATGGACGACACCGAGTCCTTGTCGCGGGCAAAAGTCTCGGGCAGATAGCCGTAACTCTCCTCGCCGCCGCCAAGGTACTTCGCGTCGGTACCCTCAAGTTCACGCATCACAGTCGCAATCCACTTGAAGCCGGTGTAGCAGTCATACATCTTGATGCCCAATTTCTTGGCCATCTTGGCGATGAGTTCGCTCGTGACGATCGTCTTGACGATGTACTCGTTGCCGGTCAGGCGGCCAAGTTCCTTGTTGCGAGCCATCAGGTAGTAGTGGAAGATGATCTGGATCTGGTTGCCGTTGAGTAGGTCATAGACACCCTTGGTGTTCTTGATCACCACGGCAATGCGGTCGGCATCGGGGTCGCTGGCCATGGCGATGTCGGCCTGCACCTCGGTGGCCTTGTCGATGGCCATCTTCATCGTGGGCAACATCTCGGGGTTGGGCTTGCCGTCAACTGTGGGGAACTCGCCCGTCATCACGTCCTGCTCCGGGATGTGGATGATGTTGTCAAAGCCCCAGCGCTCCAGCGACTTCGGGATAATGTAGCGACCCACGCCATGGATTGGCGTGTAAACAATCTTCAGGTCGTGCTGACGCTTGTCAATGTCGGGGCTGAGCGAGAGTTCGTGAATCTGCTCGAGATACTTCTCGTCGATTTCCTCGCCGATAGTCTCGATGAGCGCCGGGTTACCCTGGAACTTCACTTCGGTAACACTCTTGATAGCGTTAACGTGCTTGATGATGTTCACATCGTGAGGCGACACCACCTGCGCGCCATCGTCCCAATAGGCCTTGTAGCCGTTATACTCCTTGGGGTTGTGGCTGGCGGTGATGTTCACGCCACTCTGGCAGCCCAGCAGGCGCACAGCGTAGGAGAGTTCCGGCGTGGGGCGCGGGCCTTCAAAGAGGTAAACCTTAATGCCGTTGGCACTGAACACGTTGGCTACAGTCTCGGCAAACAGGCGGCTATTGTTGCGCACATCGTGACCCACGACAACGCTGATTTGCTCCAGATCCTTGAAAGCCTCGTTGAGATAGTTGGCCAGACCCTGTGTCGCGCTGCCCACGGTGTAGATGTTCATGCGGTTGCAACCGGCGCCCATGATGCCACGCAGGCCACCGGTGCCAAACTCGAGAGTTTTGTAGAAACTCTCAATCAGGTCGGTCTTGTCGTCGCTCTCGAGCATACGGCGCACCTCGGCCTTTGTTGCCTCGTCATAGCCCTCTCCCAGCCATTGCTGGGCCACGGCTGTCACTTGCTGTAACAATTTCTCGTCGTTCATGATAGAGTTCTTGTAAGTTATATAATTAATTAGTTAATGATAGTCGTTGACACGATTAATTGCCAAAGTTACAAAAAATATTCGGTATGACCAAATATTCTCTATAAAATCGTTGAAAGTTGAGGGGTTGAGCCTCGCGCTATCGCGCTCGGGGATAATAGTTTTGTCGTCACAAGCGGCCAGGACAAGGCCGAGGCCCTACATTTATTCCCATTTGCGATAGCAAATGGCTCAACCCCTCAATCCTCAACCCCTCAACAACATCATCTGAGGTGGGCAACGATGCGCTCGCAGGCGTG